>CAVGRW010000048.1:0-15767 GCA_963631735.1 Bacteroidaceae bacterium
CAAAAAAAGACTGCACCATAGCTCAAAATGAACCATGATACAGCCTCAATTATTGCTTATTGATTATTTGCGGTCTCTTCTTCCGCCTCTCGGGCCACCTCTGCGGCGGTCGCCTGACGGACGTCTCGGAGCGTCGGAAATCTCATTCTCGGGAACAAGACCCTCTACCTCGATAAGAGCCTCACGACGTGAAAGATTGATTCTGCCCTGATCGTCAATCTCACGAACCTTAACGATAACCTCATCGCCAACGTTAACAACGTCTGTTACCTTGTCAACTCTCTTGACGTCAAGGTGGCTGATGTGAACAAGACCTTCCTTGCCCGGAGCAATCTCAACGAATGCGCCGAAGTCCATAATTCTTGTTACAACGCCCTTATAAATAGCGCCGACCTCGGGGTCGTTAGCGATAGTCTCAATCATGAAGATAGCACGCTTTGCGTTCTCAATATCCTGAGAGCAAACAAATACGCTTCCGTCCTCTTCAACGTCAACCTTACAATCGCACTCTGCGCAAATCTTCTGGATAACCTTACCCTGCTTACCGATAACCTCGGCAATCTTGTCAACGGGAACCTTAGTTGAAAGCATCTTCGGAGCATACTTTGAAAGCTCTTTTCTCGGCTCGGGAATAACCGGAAGCATGATCTCGTCAAGAATATAGCAACGAGCCTTGTATGTCTTCTCAAGAGCTTCCTTGATAATTTCGGGAGTAAGTCCGTGAACCTTGAGGTCCATCTGAATAGCTGTGATACCCTTCTTTGTACCCGCAACCTTGAAGTCCATATCGCCGAAGAAGTCCTCAAGACCCTGGATATCAACCATTGTCATGAAGCGGTCACCCTCGGTAATAAGTCCGCAGGAGATACCTGCAACGGGAGCCTTAATCGGCACACCTGCTGCCATAAGTGAAAGAGTTGAGCCGCAGATCGAGCCCTGTGATGTTGAACCGTTTGAGGAAAGAACCTCGGAAACAACACGGATGCAGTACGGGAATTCCTCAACCGACGGAATAACGGGAAGAAGTGCTCTCTCTGCGAGTGCGCCGTGACCGATCTCACGACGTCCCGGTCCTCTGCTCGGACGAGTCTCGCCGACTGAGTATGACGGGAAATTGTAGTGGTGGATATATCTCTTTTCGGTCTCGTTGTCGATACCGTCGAGCATCTGAACATCGCTCATGGGTCCGAGTGTTGTAATTGAAAGACACTGTGTCTGACCGCGGGTGAACATACCTGAACCGTGAACACGGCTGAGGAGGTCAACCTCTGCATTAAGCGGACGGATCTCGTCTATTCCACGGCCGTCAACACGCTTGCCCTCATCAAGAAGCCAGCGGCGAACGATGAACTTCTGGAGCTTATACATGCAGTCGTCGATCTTAGCGATATCGTCGGGATAAATCTCGTCGAACTTCTCATGAACAGCGGCATAGATCGGACGAAGTGCCTCGTCACGGATTCTCTTGTCATCTGTGTCAAGAGCGACCTTAACATCGTCGATAGCGAACTCCTTGATAGCCTCGAACATCTCGGGAGCCGGATCATTTGACGGGAAGTCGATCTTCTCCTTGCCGACCTCGGCACGGATACCCTCGATGAACTTGACGATCTCCTGGTTTACCTTGTGAGCATACATGATTCCGTCGAACATATCTTCATTGGATACCTCGTTTGCGCCTGCCTCGATCATAGCAACAAGATCCTTGGTAGAAGCAACGGTAACTGCCATCTGAGAAACCTTTCTCTGCTCCTCGGTCGGGTTGATGACGTACTCGCCGTCAATAAGACCTACCGAAACGCCTGAGATCGGGCCGTCCCACGGAATAGCTGAAATTGAAATAGCAACCGAAACACCGATCATAGCGGTGATCTCGGGTGAACAATCGGGGTCAACGGACATAACCGTTGCAACAACGCCAACATCGTTACGCATATCCTTAGGGAAAAGCGGACGAATCGGACGGTCGATAACACGTGAAGCAAGTGTTGCCTTCTCGGAAGCCTTGCCCTCACGGCGCTGGAATGAACCGGGAATACGGCCTACCGAATAGAGCTTCTCCTCAAAATCAACCGAAAGAGGGAAGAAATCAACGCCCTCTCTGGGCTTGTCTGCCATTGTGGCTGTGCAAAGAACCTCAGTCTCACCGTAGCGGATAAGACATGAGCCGCCTGCGAGCTGAGCCATTTTACCTGTCTCGACTACGAGCGGACGTCCTGCAAGAGTTGTTTCAAATTTTCTGAAATCCTTGAAAAACATTTTTTATACCTCTCTGTAAAATTTATTTCTACGTCGGACAAGGATTTAGCAATAAATCCGCAGTTTGAGCTTCAAGCTGTCGATTCACTGCTAAAGCCGATAAGCTGCCCGACAAATAGATACTTTTTTAAAATCGACGCAGAGGCAGACAGTAAAAGAATGCTGTCTGCCTCATAATGCCGAAATTATTTACGAATACCAAGTCTTGCGATGATAGCACGATATCTCTCGATATCAACTTTCTGCAAATATGCAAGAAGGTTACGTCTGTGACCAACCATCTTAAGAAGACCTCTTCTTGAGTGATGATCCTTCTTGTGAGTCTTGAGATGCTCTGTAAGGTCGTTAATTCTCTTTGTAAGAACAGCGATCTGAACCTCCGGTGAACCTGTGTCACCCTCGTGAAGAGCGTACTCAGCCATGATAGCCTGCTTCTCTGCCTGTGTCATAATTTTTCACCTCATTAAATTATTATTTTGCGCCGACCTCCCAGGTTACGGCAGGTGAACACCGCATAGCGGTAAAACCCGTAATCCGAGAAAGCGGAAACACAACGTTAGTATTATACCACCCAAAATCGGGTTTGTAAAGTGTTTTTGCTAATAAAATTATCGCCTTTTATAATTTTCCTATGTAATCATCAGTCGGCGTTTTGCACCGAAGTCGGAAAAGTTAAAAATTAAGATGAAGTTCAAAGTCTTTTTGTAGGGGCGACCATTGGTCGTCCGCTTTTATTTACTGCTGACTTTGGCGGACGTGCAATGCACGCCCCTGCTAAATCAAGGTAATTTCATTAAACATTTTGATGCTTTGCGACGCAAAGCCACCGCTTCTTTTCACTCTTCACTTTTATCTTTTCTCTCAACCTGAACCCCTCAGTCAGCTACGCTGACAGCTCCCCTAAAGGGGCGCCCAGATGAGTTTCTACTGATTTTAAATACAATCATAAGATTTACGGTTAACATTCAGCCTCCCCTTGTTGCAAGGGGAGGTGTCGTCATTGACGACGGAGGGGATAAATTGCTAAAACCTTACTCCCTCAGTCACAGACGAGTTGTGACAGCTCCCCCAGAGGAGGAGCCCACGCTCAATAATAGTTTCTGCTGAAATTTTAACAGCCTTCACTTGAAGTGAAGCCTTTGTAAATTTCTTCTTTTAATCAAAAATCAAACCGAGCCTGTCGCCTTTTTCTTGAGTATCTCAACGAGCTCATATGTCGTTCGGCAGTCATCAAGTGCTCGGTGAGATGCGCCGTTTATTCCGAAATAGTCCTTTAAAAATGAAAGCTTATGGCTTTTCAGCTCGGGAAGAATTTCCTTTGAAAAAAGCAATGAATCGAGGGTTCTGTTGCAAGGCTTCTCGCCGAAAAGCAACGCCGAATTCCACGAAATAAAGCGCATATCGAAGCCGATATTATGTCCGACAATCGGCATATCTCCTATAAAATCGAACAGCTCGCAAAGGACGGTTGAAATATCGTCGGCGTTTTCAAGCATGGCATTATTTATACCGGTCAAGTCAAAAATAAACGGGCTTATCTCCTTATCTGTATGAACCAAGCCCGAGAACTCGTCCGTAGCTATATCATTCTCAACCCTGACGGCTGAAATTTCAATAATATCGTCCGTTTTGCAGTTCAAACCCGTTGTTTCGATATCGACTACGACAAAATCGTGCGTATTCAAAAAATCCTGTGCAACCTTCATTTTTTCCATCCTCTGATTCAAAATACGGTTATAATAATACCATATTATTATTTTGTTTTCAACTCTTTACTTATATTTTCAATTATGTTAGAATACCTCTATCGGAGGTAATGAAAATGTTTTTCAGAAAAAAGGATAAATCACCAAAAAATTATAAAATAGATGAACTCAAATTCCTGAGCGATGAGGCAAAGGAAGCTTTCAAAGTCCTTGAAATTACGGAGACCTCTCAGCTTATCGGCAAGGAGGGCGACAATTTCTATCTTGACTACTGCGTTGAGAGCGGCGACGTCGCCGACAAGGTTATTCTCTACGAAATGAGAACCGCCGTTTACTTTGCCAATACGCCGAAGCCGGACGAGAAAAAACTGCGCTGGTGGTATTGGAAGGACAGCAATACGGAGAAAGAGGACATGCTCGAAGATGACGAATAACAGCAAATACACTTCCACAAAAATCGCCTGTTACGCAGGATATTTTGTTCAGGCGATAATCAACAATCTTGCGTCCCTTTTCTACGTTATTTTTCAGGACGAGTTTGGGCTTCACTATTCGCAGATAAGCTGGCTTATACTTATCAACTTTGTGTCGCAGATTTTTATTGACTTCACATCGGTAAAAATCATTGCAAAGATCGGATACCGTGTATCAATAGTCTTTGCTCATATTTTTGCGGCGGCAGGACTTATTCTCTTGGGAATTCTGCCGAGAGCTCTCGGCAACCACTATATAGGACTTATCATTCCGATAATTATTTACGCTATCGGTTCGGGCCTTATTGAGGTTCTCGTCAGTCCGATAATTGAGGGCTTACCGCTCAGCAACAAGTCTGGCGAAATGGCATTTCTTCATTCGTTCTATTGCTGGGGTCAGGCTTCGGTCGTGCTGATCACGACATTTGCAATCAAGTTTATCGGCACCGAGAATTGGATATATATGCCGATCATGTGGGCGCTTATTCCGATAATCAACATGTTCGCTTTCATGAGAGTTCCGATCGTTCCTCCCGTTCCCGAGGGCGAGAGTGAAATGAAAATCCCGGAGCTTTTCAGAGAACCGACCTTTATTATCTGTGCGCTTCTCATGCTCTGCGCAGGTGCAAGCGAAATCGCAATGGCTCAATGGGCTTCGACGTTTGCCGAAAAGAGTCTCGGCGTCAGCAAGTTCACGGGCGATCTGCTCGGTCCTTGCCTGTTCGCTGTGCTTATGGGCTCGGGCAGAGTGCTTTACGGCTCGTTTGGCGACAGGCTTAATCTCCGCCGTGTACTGAGCTTTTGTGCGGGACTTTGTATTGTCAGCTATCTCATGACTGCGCTTGTACCCGTTCCGATTATTTCGCTCATCGGCTGCGGACTTTGCGGTCTTTCGGCTTCAACCATGTGGCCGGGAATTTTCAGCCTTGCGGCGAAGGTTTTCCCCAAGGGCGGCACGGCAATGTTCGCAATGCTTGCAATGTTCGGCGACTTCGGATGTGCATTCGGTCCGTGGATAACGGGAATCCTATCCGATGCGGCTCAGGCAAGCCCGTCGATCACAATGGATCCTTTGAAATTCGGTCTTATCTTCTGCATCGCATTCCCGATTCTGATGATAAGTCTTTTAAACTTCACAAGGTCAATGAAAAAGGTTAAATAAGAAACCGGATTGAATGTAAACTTTTATACATTCAACCCGGTTTTGCGGACACGGCACGATGATTTTCTCACCGTGCCGCTTTTTTATTATTTAGTTTTGCTGAAATCCTTAATCAGTCCGACCGAATATCTGAGTATATCCAATGCGTCATTAGGATTGATTTTTTTATCTTCGTTGACATCCGCACGTTTAGCGGCGCCGCCCTGAAGCTGCATAATATTGACCGAATGTTGCAAAACACGCAATGCGTCAACCGAATTGATCACTCCGTCGGCGTTGACATCGCCGATTATTGCATTGCTGTTCTGAACAATCGCAAATCTGCCGAGGCGGTTTGTTGTGTAAGTTGCATATCCTGCAAATACGGTGGCATTAACCTTTACAATTTTTCCGTTGCTCGTGTCAAGGCTGCATACACTGATAGCGAAACGGTCAAAATTATCGGGAACAGGAATACTTACGGTCACCGAACCGTCGGGCTGAACCACAGCATTACCTTTCTTAATCGAAATGTCGAACATCTTCGCTTTGACTTCGCCGAAGCTCATGTTTATAAGCTTGAGTGAATTTGCATCACTTGCTTCACCGACTTCAAGCTTTAAATTTTTGTCGGGCCGATTTTTGAATTCAATTTTAACACCCGTCTTGGCGTCTGTGATTATTTTATCCCCGGCGGAAGAAGCTTCGAGAATTTTTTCGTAATAATCCTCATTTCTTTTCATTTTCCACGTCCAAACCGAGCCGTCGGCTCTTGTGAAAAGTACATAGTTGTGGCACTCTGTAAAGTCAACAACATTGGTCATAATTTTTACAGGGTTTTCCCCTTCTCTGATTCCCCAGCACAGAGTATAAATAGCTCCGTATGTTGAAGCATATAAGTTGTTATCTTTGTCAAGATAGCAGATGTCGCCGTTTTTCTTTACATTCGTCAATACGGGAGAGCCCAAATCATACTTTCCGTTGCTGCGAGTCACATTACCGAGCATATACAGACTTCCGTTTTTACTGAGGAAGCCGCCAAGCTCTAAATTAAAACGCTCAATATTATCTGCGACTTTTTCGGTTGTGCCTTCCGAAGTAATCTCCCAAAGGACGCCGCTCTCATCAATATAAAAATAGCTCGAATAATAAGACAAAACATCTTTTGCAAATTTGCCGCTGCAAATCTTTATCGGCTTATAATCATCCATGGGAAAATAATAATAGTAACCTGTGCCGACGTAATATGTGCCGTCTTTTTTATTGTAGATACATTCACCGTATCTTCTTGTCTTCACAATTGATATTACATCGGACGAGACCAAAACGTTTTTAAATAAATCGTCCCCTACCTGATAAGAAATAGAATCATAACAGCGATAGAGTTCATTATCTTTTGTCAGGTAGCACATACCGTTAATATCTTTAACATTTTTTGCAACCAACTTAAAATCGTTAAGCTCCCAACAGTTACCTTTATTATCAAGTGCAAGACCCGAAACGGAAATTTCATTGTTTGGGGTAATCTTTACAAATCCCGTGCCGATTTTTTTAGGAACGCTCGATTTGCCCGCAATAGTCCAAAGGGTGCCGTCCTCCGTAAGATAATATGTACCGAAATCGGGGTTTCTTGCAGGAGTAGAGGTGTTCATAATAACCTTTGAATTGAATTTAATCATCTGCTTGTCGGTATAGAATTTGCCGTCGGCATTATATGAATTATTTGTAAGCAATTCGGGAATGTTATTCGTTTTCTCGCCCATCGGCTTGTCGGCAGATACGACGGTTACCTCAAAGCTTTTTGACATGCCTGCACAGAAAGCGGTTATAGTGGCCACTCCCGATTTACCTGTACAAATAACATCTTTGTACTTTTCTTTTGATATCTTAGCAATTTCGGGATCGGAGGATGAATAGCTTATATCCTCTCTGTAATCCTTCATAGCAATTCTACTGTAAATATCAATGTTTCTTCTTGCATTTTCAAGCATTTCCATGCTGCGATAGCTCTGCAAGGCAAAAACATCTTTTACCGGTGCAGTCCAGCCATCGCCCGAAAGCTTCAATTCCGGTCCTGCGTATTCGAGACCCGATACATCGCTTACGCCGTCAAAGTCAAAAGCTCCGCTTAAGCTTCCCATTTCAGCAACAGAGATCATTCTGTCACCGTTTTTATCCGCTCTGGAATCAACAAGCTTTTCAAAAAGCCCCGAATCGCTGAAATTGATGTACTGCTCGGATTGACTTGAAACACATACAGTCGAGTTGACGGAGTATTCGCCGTATTTAATTGTAACTGTCTGAGCGCCTGCCTGATCTGCCTTGTAGCCGCTCGCAGAATAACCTGTTACCTTTTCCCACTCCGAACTGCTGTTCATCACATAAACTTCGATAGCCGAAGAAAGCGGAGTTCCGAGATTGATAATCGGGTTTATAAACTTGATTTTTATTTTTTCGGCAGGCTTCTCTTCGCCGTCGTTTTCATCTGCCGATGAATTTGCATATGAAAATGTCGATTTTGGCAAATCCTGAGCCGCAAAAGCTCCCATCGGCAGTATCGAAACTACCATGAACACTGCTAAAATCAATGAAATAATTTTCTTTTTCATTTGTTTTTCCTCCATAAAATAAATCATTTATACTTTCCTTTTTCTTTTGTAATATTTGATATTCGATCTCTCTGCCATATCTCATATCAGAGATTTTTTAACCGTCCCACAAACACCTCCCGATTACAAATGTCTTTAGTCTTTATCTAACTCCTTGAGTAAATTAAAGTTTATATGCTTAAAAGAAAAGCACATCAACCTCCGTCAAAGGATATTGATGTGCGTATTTTATATATCTTTCTTCTCCCTTGATTTTCTTATATTTTACCATTAAATTTACGGTTTGTCTATATTAAAGAGTAAATATTAAACAAATCTTAAGAATTCAAGTGAAAAGGCTTCTCAATCAATTAAAACCTGTTCTTCAGCGCCTTGTTCAGTGCGATGGAGACTGCCGAACCGATAACCGTGCAGGCGATCCACTCGATAACGGCATTTATTGTTATGAGCACGGAGATTACGGCGATCACGCTGTTGCCGAAGCTCTGAATATAGTCGGTATTGTAGAAAAGGAGAAGCAAAAATCCTACAAAAAGAACCGTGTTAATAAATCCGCCGCAGAACGATGTTACCGCCGTGCCGACCTTGAGGTAACTTTTCTTGCTGAATGCCTTATAAATCAGTCCGCAGAAAAGACCCATAAGAATTCTCGGTACAAAGCACATAATTGCCGTAAACACAGGGTTTATTCCGAAAAGTGTAGTTCCGAAAGCGTCCATGCCGAAGCACTGAATAAAGCTCGTTGCGCCGAACATCAGTCCGAGCACCGTTCCGACCGAGGGTCCGCCAACGATTGCACCGATAACAACGGGAATCATGAGGAAAGTTATCGAAACTGTTCCTATTTTCAGATAGCCGAGCGGCGTAAATGCCAATACGAAAATCAACGCCGTGAGCACTGCCGTCAATGTGAGCTTGTAGATTTTTTCCTTGTTCTTAACTGCCATGATTCATTCTCCAATCAATTATTTTTTCTTTTTTATTTTTGCAAAAATTGCATTTTTTATAACCTTAACCGCTCCGATAAAATCCTTGCGGCAGAATATCAAATCTATTCCGCAGGTTGCCGCCAAAACGATAATTCCGACTACGCAGGCGTAAAGCACCCAGCCGAGATAGCTCTTAGTTCCAAACGACGGAATAAAATGCACAATACCTGCCGAAACAACGACCGTCAGTATTGAAACCGCCATTCGTTTAAAGAAAAACTTCACGCTTCTGTTCAGAATATTTTTTGAAAGATAATAGACATACTGAACCGTTCTGAAGGTCATCGCCACGAGCGTACCGACCGCAACGCCGACAATTCCGTAAAAATAAACGAGAATTGCGGAAACGGCTATATTTATTCCCGCCTCGGCAAATGCGCCGTTACGGGTCTGTTTATAATGTCCTGCGGCATAAACCACACTGTGATACGGAATTCTTATCGAATACATCGCATTGGCAAGCACGAGGATATAGCCGAACAGAGGTCTTATATAATTCGCATCCGTCACACCCTTCATGTAAACGCTCATGAACGGCACAATCAGCAGTCCGGCGCATGTGAAAAGCACCGTTACAAGATTGAATGACACGAACTCGTAAAGATTGAACTTTCTGTTGAGGTTCTCGTATTCCTTCTTGGCAATCATATCGCCGAGAGCCGCCTCAACACCTGCCGAAAGGCTCGAAGCAACCTTCATAATGCCGTTGACAACGGAATAATAAACCGTGTAAACGGAAACCTCGGCGAGGGCAAGCGACGATGAAATTTTTGAGAAAACCGTCAGAATCACAACGTCGGTGTTGAGATTTACGAAATAGGCTATGTGATGTCCGAGACCGTCCCAACGCTGTGCGACGGCTTCGTTATCGGGCTTTGCTTTGCGGTCAATGTTATATTTTTTCTTAACATAAACGTTCAAAGCGAGCGGGCGCAAAACATAAATCAGCGAAGTTGCGAGCTTCAAGACTTGGATCGAAGCGCCGAGCTTTATGAAAATCACGACCATTATCGCATTGAGCGTAATGGTGCCGATATGCAAAAACGACGTGACGTATCTTCTCTGATCCGCCTGAACGAGCACGGTATATGTCATGCCGAAATAATACTGCGCAAATGTGCTTATTCCTATTATTATAACCAATGAAGCCGTGAAAGCCCAATCGAAATTCTTGTTGACAAGCACGGGGAAAAGCGCCGCCAGAACGACCATGTAGCCGACAAAAATATAAGCGATTTTACGGAAGAAATTTTCCGTCGCCTTTATTATGCTGCTCATTGCCGCATTGTTTTTTTCGGCAAGCGGCTTATAAAGCGCCGCTCGGATAACTCCGCCCACACCTGCTTCAACAAGGGCTATATAGCTGAGAAACTGCGATATCGAAGAAGTGAGCGCATTGACCTCGGAGCCGTATGTGCCGATAATAAGTCTCGGCACGATAAAGCCGCAAATCACCGTCACAAACTCAAGCAGCAATGATGCCGCAGAATTCAGCAGTGCCTTTTTACCCCGCAAGTGCGCCGCCTCCCCTCTTGATATTTTTTATAAATTCAATCCGCTGTTTATCGGATATTCGTTGTCCTTTTCCGTTACGCTTCCGTCGCTGTCGGTGTCCGCCGCCAGCTTGAAGCCGCCGTCAAAATTAAGCATGCCTGCCGCCGCGGCATTTATGAGCACCGCATCACAGCCGTCGGCAACACCGTCACCGTTGACGTCGCCCTTAATTACGATCGTATATCTTTTTACAAGCACGCCGTCGGCAGTGTAAAGCAAAACCTGTCCGCCCGTGCAAACTTTATCATATTTGAAATAGCCTTCATTTGTCGCTTCAAGATAAAGCTTGAGATTTGCGGCTCTCTGCGGCAAGCCGATTATATAACCGTCGGCAACCGAAACTGTCTGCGACTCAATTGAAATAAGCTCAGGCAGTTCCTTCTCGGGCAAATCCTTATAGGTAAGGCTGATTGCGCCCGTACCCGTGAGGACAGAGCCGAGATAAACTCTGTTTTTATAAATCGTCATGTCCGCCGACTGACAGTTTGAGCAGGGCGAGCCGCCGAGCTGTTTCCATTCGCCGCCGTCAAGATAAAGTATCTGACTGTCCTCGCCCGAGGCAATGAGCGAAGCGCAAACCGTGCCGTTCTCGGAAATATCCATTGAAGCCTCAAGAATATTCGTTATCGTCGTAGGAACCTCATATTGAGTAACATTTGAATTGCCGTCAACCTTAACTATTATCGGCTTACTGCCCGAGGTTGCCGCAATCATCCAATATTCGCCGTTATAGCCTATACTTCTGTGAAGATTGGACGAAACGAGCGGATTCGGAATTTGAATGTTCTCCCACTGTCCCGTGGAAAGATTATATCTCTTAATCTGTGTATATTGCGTTCCGCCGCCAAAGGAGAAATTGCAATAAGTCACATAAATATAATTTCCGACCGTGCTGAGACTCGGGTTTGCAAAATAATCGGATGTCAGCGACGAATTGACATTTGTTACACCGCTTGAATTGATTTTCTTTATGCTCAGCGTCGTGCCGTCAACCGTCCATGCACAATAGAAGCCCGAATCGCCCATGAAAAGCTGTAAATCATTCGGATAGCTGACCGAGTTATCCGTGTAAACGGTCTGCCACGAGCTGCCCGTGTATTTTGCAAGAACGGGTCTGCCGCTCGAATTGAGATAGAGCACATAAGGAATATCGTTATACACCTTCAGCGTCATGCTGCTGACATTTGAAAACACCGATCCGAGTGCAGTCCAAGATGTTCCGTTATATTTGTATACTTTATTTACAAAGTTCCAGCTCTCTCGACCCATTACGTTAGCATAGATATTACCCGTGCTGTCCGTATCAATATTGAGTCCTGTGGCTTCCATTGCAATATCATTGGGAACAAGCTCCCACAAGCCGAGTGAAGAATAATCGGGGAACTCAACATGGAAGCTTATCTGCGACGAGTCCTCATTATACTTTACGTCGGAGATAACAATTCCGCTGTTCGAGCCGTTGGAGTAGAAAATCGTTCCGTCCGTGAGCGGTGCGTCAAAATCCGCAACGCCGAAGCTCGTCCTGTTGTCGTTCGGGTCAAGCGCCGACTTGAAGAAATCACCTGCGCTCGCCGTTGTGCTTGTCTCGCCCGGGCGGTAAACGTAGAGATAATCATCTCCCCAAGCGTTCGTCTGATTGACAACGGACTTGTTGACTCTGTAAATCAGCAGTCCCGACGAAGGAATTTTCGTCTCAAAGCCGAGATTGGAATAATTTGTCGTTATTTTCTTTCTGTATTCGAGCATGAAGCTCTCGCTCGCCGACATCGGCGTTTTGATTTCATAAAGAATCGTGTCCGAATCGGGATCGCTTACGGGGTCGAGCGTATATGTTCCGCTCTGAGTTATCTGCTGCATCGGAATCCAGCCGAGCTTGTACCGCTGATAGGAAAGCGGATATTGCATAAAAAAGCTGTCATGCGCCATGATATCCCATATGCCGACGGGGGTTCCTTCAGTTCCGCTTCGGCGATAGAGGTCGGGCAAACCGACGCTGTGCAAAAATTCATGCGTGATAACGCCCTGACACGCCGCAACGGCACCCGTTACGCTGTATGAATCAAGGAAATTATAATTGCCGAATTGGTATTTGTTTTTTATCTTTGTCGAAACCTCTGTTACGCTCTTGTGCGGCCACATAAAGTCAGAGCCGCTCGGGCATCTGCCCTGAATAATAACTGTGAGATTATCGACAACGCCCGAATATTTATTATCGAGCTTATCGTCGGGCATCTTTATCTTGCCCGAATTAAATGCGGCGACAACCTCCTGAATGACGCTGTTGTCATTGCTGTTGTCGTGCGATGCCGCCAAGGTAAACGGCGTGATCGTATCGCCCTCAAGCTGAGGAAAAATGTTGTTGACATTCAGCTTTCCTCTCGAAATCTCGGTAATATATTTCTTAAAAGAAAAGTCGATATCCGAGCCGACATACATCTTGGAAGTATCGTTATAATACATCAATATCTTCTGCGAATTGTCGGTAATTTCCGTGGTTTCGTCCTCGGGGAATTTGACAAACACAACTAAGTTTGCCATAGTCTCGACTGAGCCTGTCTGTGCCGATGTCGGGAATGTTACGGAAGCTATTATAAGAATAACCGAAAGTAACACGCCTGCAAGTGAACGAATAGTTTTCATAACATCACCATCCCTGACGTCTTTTTACAATTATATCATTAAATTCCTGTTTTGTCATTAGATAATTAAGACAAAAGCCGCTTTCGGAACAAAATTATTCTGCGTTCTATTCCAAAAAGCGGCGTTAAAATATCACAATTTCTTAATTTTTAATCAATCATGCACGGACCTTATTTTATCGGCTCAAAATCAGCCGCACCGTGCTTGCAAAGCGGACAGATGAAGTCCTCGGGAAGCTCGTCGCCCTCATAGATATATCCGCAGACCTTGCAAACGAAGCCTTTTTTGCCGTCCGTCTGCGGCTTCGGCTTAACGTTCTTCTGATAGTAGGTGTAGGTCATCGTCTCGGCGTCGGAAATAACTCTCGCCTCTGTAACCGAGCAGATAAACATTCCGTGAGTGTCGAGGTCAACATACTGCTCAACCTTCAATGACATAAACGAGTTGATATATCTCGGCAGGAAAGCAAGTCCGTTATCCGAACGCAGCGGCTCGCTGCCCTCAAACTTATCGACATTTCTGCCGCTCCTGAAGCCGAAATTCTCAAACACGGAGAACGGAGCGTCAACCGAAAGACAGTTTATATTCATCTTACCCGTCTGCTTGATAACGTGGTGAGAATAGTTGTCCTTATTGATTGTAACGGCAATTCTGTTCGGCGAATTCGTGACCTGCGAAACAGTATTGACGATGAGTCCGTTATCCTTTTTGCCGTCGTTTGACGTTACAACATAAAGTCCGTAGCCGATATTGAAAAGAGCCGCAAGGTCGTTTTTGTTAGCCGTTTCACCGTCCTGTGCGATATAGTCACGGCAAAGCTCCTTTGAAAGCTCGTCAAGCTCAGCCGACGAAGCTTCATTCAAAGCCGAACGGATATGAACAACAGGCTCAACAAAATTGATGTTCTTTGACTTCTCGAACATGCCCTTCATGATCTTAGCCGCAAGCGGTGCCCATGTGCCGTTCTCGATGAAAGCGACTGTTCTATTCTTGTACTCCCTCTCGGTCAGCGACTCAATAAATGTACGCATGAATGGGAATATATCTGCGTTGTACGTCGTTGTCGCAAGAACGAGCTTACCGTAGCGGAATGCATCTTCAACAGCCTCAGCCATGTCGCAGCGTGCAAGGTCATTGACAACGACCTTCGGGCAGCCGTTGGCTCTGAGCTTGTCGGCAAGAATTTCGACCGCCTTTTTCGTGTTGCCGTAAACAGAGGTATAAGCAATCACGATGCCCTCGCTCTCAACGCCGTATGACGACCAAGTGTTGTAAAGTCCGAGATAGTAGCCGAGATTTTCCGTCAAAATCGGACCGTGGAGCGGACAAATTTTTTCAATATCAAGAGCCGAAGCCTTCTGCAAAAGCTTCTGCACCTGAACGCCGTATTTTCCGACAATGCCGAAATAGTAGCGTCTCGCCTCACATGCCCAATCCTCGTCAACGTCAAGTGCGCCGAACTTGCCGAATCCGTCGGCTGAGAAAAGCACCTTGTCATATGAATCGTAAGTCACCATAACCTCGGGCCAGTGAACCATGGGAGCGGCTACGAAATTGAGCGTGTGCTTGCCGAGCTCAAGCGTCGAGCCCTCGGAAATAACTATTTGCCTGTCGCTGAGATCATTGCCGAAGAACTGACCCATCATCGCAAAAGCCTTTGCCGAAGCGACAACCTTAACCTCGGGATAAGCGTCAATAAAGCTCATTACATTTGCCGAATGATCCGGCTCCATGTGCTGAACAATGAGATAATCGGGCTTTCTGCCGTCAAGCGCATCGGCAAGATTATCAAGCCATTCATGGCGGAAGCGTGCATCAACCGTATCCATAACGGCAATCTTCTCATCAATTATAACATAGGAATTGTATGCCATTCCGTTCTCAACAACATACTGACCCTCGAAAAGGTCAATATCATGGTCATTGACACCGACGTATTTTATATCCTTTGTAATGTTCATAGCTGAAACTCCCTTCGCTTTTTGCATAGTCATAATTAGTATTAACCGAAAATCAAGGCATTAGCTTAAAAATTTAATGTCTGCCTCAATCTCTATAAATAATAGTAATGATTACTGTTATTATTATACATAAAAATTACCTTTTGTCAACACCTAAAAAGAAAAAAGTGTAACAAAAGGTAAAATTTGTAAATATATTTATCCCCTACTGCTCCGTATCAGCCGAGAATTGATGTGATGAAATCAAAAAGCTGACTGAGAGCCTGCTGAATTGCCTGCGCCGCATCTGGAAAAATCGCTCCGATTGCCTGAATAGGCAGGTCAATAATGTCGGAAATCAATGCGATAATTGCCATCATAAAACTTCATCTCCTTAATAGAATTAACGTTTCACCGCTAATGCCATTGTAGTCCTCTTAACATATTTTGTCAAGA
>CAVGRW010000049.1:0-15446 GCA_963631735.1 Bacteroidaceae bacterium
TTATCTTTTAACCCTGTGCGTAAGCGCCGACCTGCATCATGAAGTCGCCGATCTGTGCGCCGAACTCGGGAGCACCGTCCATGATGAGCTTGCCGTGCTTTGTGGATTCAAGCATATCGTCCGTTGAAAGGAGAATACCGAATGCACTCTCAAGGCAATCAAATCTCATGGTGAAGAAAGGCATAGCTCTCTTGTATGTGCCGCGGCCTGCTCTGGTCTTGCCTGCCTTAACACGAAGGAAAGCGTTGACCTCGGGATGTCCGTCAACCGCCCATGCGTAAACACGGTCGGGGCTTTTCTTTGCCCAATCGTGAACAGCCTCGTGGCCGTTCTTGTTGAGCTGGCTGATGCCCGATGAAAGAAGATAGAAGAAGCACTTGCAGGCGAGAACCTGTGTTGCCTCGTCCTCGGGGGCAGCCTTGATGTTAAGAAGCGATGACATCTTGAGAAGAACAGCCATAAATGCTGCAAACTCAACGGGCTTTTTAAGAACACCCTTCATCTTCGGGAGGGTTGCAGGAGCAATCTTGCCCTTGAAGAAAGCGTTCATAGCTTCCATTGACTTGAACTCAAGCTCAATGTGAGCGTTTGTAGCAACTTTATCCGCACAAACTTTCCATTCGCCGTTGTTGACTGTAAAGTGTGTTGCATACTTGCCGCAGGGGGCATCGGGATCCAAACAGCTGACCTGATAGATACAGTGAATATGCTCGAACTTTTTAGCGAGCTTCGGATCGTCGGTAGCAATGACTTTGAGCAGCGGCAATGCAGAGTTAAGGAAGATCTTATTGGTTAACAATACTTCATTTGCCATTATCAATCATTCCTTTCGGTATTATACATCGTCGTCCCAGTTGTCGTCTTCCTCGAAGTCCTTATTCATAGCCTCACGAACAGCGGCGATGATACCGTTGCAGTCGATGCCGAGCATTGACATGATGTCCTCATGGAGACCGATGGGAGCGAACTTATCCTGGAGACCGAGACGGGTGAATGCACAGCCCTTACCTGCTTCAGCCATAACCTCGGCAACAGCGCCGCCGAGACCGCCGAGAACAGTGTGATCCTCAACAGTGATGATACGGCGAGTATCCATAACTGCCTTGAGAACTGCTTCCTTATCAATGGGCTTGATTGTGTGCATATCAAGAACACGAACCTTGAGTCCGTCAGCTTCCTCGAGGAACTTAGCTGCCTGGTAAGCCTGGAATACGCAGGAACCGCAAGCGATAACCGTGATATCGGTACCCGGGTTAACCTCGATAGCCTTGCCTACCTCAAACTTGTACTCACGGGGATAATCCTTGCCGTAAAGAGTACGGTCGAAACCACGGTTAATACGAATATAGTAAGGACCGAAGTTCTCGTAAGCTGCCTTAACTGCTTCTGCTGTCTCAATACCGTCAGCGGGGCAGATAAGAGTGATGTTCGGCATTGAACGGATAACTGCCATATCGCAGATAGCGTGGTGAGTTGAACCCGCCTGACCGAAGGATGTACCCGAATGGGTAGCAATGATCTTTGCGTTAACGTTCTGATAGCAGATATCTGTATGAATCTGATCAGCAGAACGAAGAGATGCGAATGTTGAGAAAGTTGAAACGAAGGGAACAAGTCCGGCCTTAGCCATACCTGCTGCCATACCGAACATGTTCTGCTCGGCAATACCTACGTTGAAGAAACGATCCGGAAATTCCTTGCCGAATACGCCGATCTTTGTAGAACCTGCAAGGTCAGCCGAAAGACCGACGATTTCCTTATGCTCACGACCGAGGTCAACAAGTGTCTGGCCGTAGATTTCCGCTGTTGAAAGCTCTGTGGATTCAAGAGCTGTATATGAAAGTCCGCCTGCCATTATTTTGCCTCCTTTTCTACACGAGCAATACGCTTCTCATAATGCTTTTTAAGGCTTTCCTTAGCCTCTTTATACTTAGCCTCGTCAACTGCGCCGTAATGCCAGTGGTAATCGTCCTCCATGAAGTCGATACCCTCACCCTTGATGGTGTTGGCAATGATCATAACGGGAGCATCGGGCTCGCCGAGAGCGTAGTCGATTGCGTTTGAAAGCTCCATCATGTTGTGACCGTCGATGTCAAATACATGGAAGCCGAATGCACGCCACTTGTCAGCGAAGGGCTCAAGGGGCATAACATCCTCTGTGCGGCCGTCAATCATGCACTTGTTACGGTCAACGAACGAAATAACGTTTGTTGCGTGGAACGCGTTGATTGACATAGCTGCTTCCCAGTTTGAACCCTCGTCGCATTCGCCGTCGCCGAGGATACAGTATGTCTTGTAATCCTTGCCGAGAACACGGGCTGCAAGAGCGGTACCGAGAGCGATTGAAAGTCCGTGACCGAGAGAACCTGTTGAAGCGTCAACGCCTACAACCTTGTTGGAGTCAAGATGGATACCCATTTTTGAGTTTGTGAGGTTGAAGGTCTTGAGCTGCTCGGGATCGTTGTAACCGAAGTCGCAAAGAACGGGAGCGTAAGCGATTCCTGAATGACCCTTTGAAAGGATGAAACGGTCTCTGTCCTCCCAGTTGGGATCGTCTTTTTTGATGTTGAGGTACTTGTGGTAGAGAATGGTCAACATATCCATAACGCTCATACCGCCGCCGATGTGGCCGCTGCCTGCCCAGAATGTAGTATCAAGGCAGAGGTTACGAAGCTCAAAAGCTTTCTTCTCAAGAGCCAACCATTCCTGTTTGGTCAATGCCATAAGAGTTTTCCTCCCTATTTTTATTCTTTTTTTACACGGGCGGCAAAGCTCAGCCGCCCGTGATTGATTATCTTATCTGAAACTTAGAAAGCTTCAGGATGATCCTTCTTAACAACCTTGAATGCCTCGTCGGCTACCTCAATCGTGTGCTTGATATCGGCATCTGAAAGAGCGTAGTTGATGAAGTGGTTGTGGTGACCTGCGAAGAATACGCCTCTCTTGACGCACTCTGCGATCCATGCCTGATGGAGCATCATTGTGTCGTCGTTGGCAATTCTGAGGTAGAAGAGTGACGGCTCACCGGAAACAACAAGGTCAAATCCGTTGTTCTTTCCTGCTTCTTTAAGACCGTCTGTGAGCTTCTTGCCCTTCTCCATAAGGATTGACGGGAGGTTGAGCTCTCTCATCTTTGTGATGTTTGCGATACCTGCCGCGAAGGGGATAGCGCTCATCCAATAAGAACCTGTGTAGGACATGCCCGAAACAGCGTCCTTGAGGAAATCCTTACCGCAAAGGCAGGATACGTTCCAGCCGTTGGCGATAGCCTTACAGAAGCAGATCATATCAGCCTCGAAGCCGTAGTAGTGGTCGGAACCTGCAAGGTCAAGACGGAAGCCTGCACGAACGTCATCGACGATAAGTACGATGCCCTTCTCTGTGCAAAGGTTACGAACCTTCTGCCAGTAGCCGTCTGCCGGAAGCTGGTTGTCAAAATAGTTACCGTGAAGGTAAGGAGTTGAGATGAACGCAGCGATTTCGCCGTCATGCTCATTAACGAGCTTCTCAAGAGCGTCAAAGTCGTTCCAGTCAACATAGAGGTTGTTGGCAACGTCCTCGGGGAGAATGCCCGGATAGTCAATCTTCTGAACGACTGCGGAAACACCGTGATAGAAGCCGTTAACGAAGATGATCTTCTTTCTGTGAGTTGCGTTACGTGCAGCCATGATAGCAAGAGTTGTAACGTCGTTACCGTTCTTTGCGAAGAAAGCCCAATCGGCTGTGTTAACGGTGTCAACCATAAGCTCTGCAAGCTCAACCATCTTGTAGGACGGAGAAGTTACGCAGTTGCCGATCTTAGCCTGCTCAAGAGCAGCCTTGTCAACGTCGGGATCGCCGTAACCGAGAATGTTCGGACCGTATGCGCACATATAGTCGATGAACTTGTTGCCGTCAACATCCCAGAAGTATGTACCCTTAGCCTTCTCGGAGAAGAAGGGCCATGCGCTGACGGGAATGAAGTTACCTTCAGCCGGGCCGAGATGACCGTAAACACCTGAAGGGATTACTTTGATAGCACGATCGAACCACTCATGGCTCTTCTCGTACTGATTTATTTTAAAATTAGCCATTTTTCGTATCCCCCTTATGCAAGATAGAGACCGACTCTGTCAAGAATTCGGTTCATATTATCGAGCATGTTAATCATGCCGTTCATTGTGATGGTACCCTCGCCGATCTTAGCCATGGCGCTTACCTTACCGTTGAAGAGGTCGTTTGCAAGCTGCATTGAACCGAACTCCATAACGGCACGCGGATCCTCGGGAGCCTTCTTGATTGTAACAAGGTGACCGTTCTTAGCGTGGATAGTAGCCTTCGGGCCGCCCTTGATCGACATCATGATGTCACCGTCAACGATATGCTCAGCGGAGAACTTACCGATCTCGTCGTGGTTACCGATCTGAGAAATAGCAACGGTGATGGTGTAGAACATAAGGGTAGTGCTCATTCTGAAGAATTCCTCATCCTTGAGGTCCTCCTCGCTTGCACGCATGTAGTTTGAAAGCATGTCGGTGAGCTTAGTGAATGTGTTCAAAAGGAACTTTATGTGAAGGAAACCTTTTGAGGGAATAGGTGTAACAGTTCCGTCGATGAGACCGTTAAACTTCTCGCATGATGAGAACGGAAGCTTAACATCGCAGTCTGTGCAGCCCTGCTCCATACGGCATCTGCCGTTTTTGAATGTAAGTGTTGCAGACGGGCCGTCCTTAACTTCAAAACCGATGGAAATCGGCTTAATGTCAGCTACAAGGGCGCTTGCCTTCGGGTCAATCTCGCACAGGTTTTCAAGTGTGCCGAGCACGGCATACATGTTGATGTATGCAAGTGTTTTTGCATCTGTCAAGGTGCATTCCTCCTTATCGCTTTTATTCAAAGCATATTTTCCATTACATTGTACCAAATAAAACCTGTAAAGTCAAATGAATTTGACTAAAAAATACTAATTTTTTTTGAACAATTTGTGTCTTTTTATTTGTTTTGTTTAATTATTTACCGTAAAAGAATTACAAAAATGTTTTTATAAGTTGATTTTAGCGTTATTTTTAACAAATATTATCAACAATGAATTATTCCTGAGACTCGTCCTGCTCTTTTTCGTCAATATTCTGCTCCTCGGCGGTTTTTTCGGTGCTGTCCTCGGTAACGGACTGCTCCTCGACGGAAACAGCAGTATTTTCCTCCTCGGCCGACGTGGTTTCCTGCTCGGCCGACGGGGCTTCCTCCTCGGCAGCGGTCGGCTCCTCGTCAAACTCCGACGGAGCATCGCCGATAACGAGAATTCCGTTTGTTTTTTCTCTGCCGCAGGGGAGAATGACGGGTGAGGCGAGCGAATAAACATCCGTGCACATGTCCTCAAGCGAGAATACATGGCGGCCGTAATCGTCAAGCCTGTCAAAGTCGGAAGCCTTGGTGACGATCGGCTTGGTTGCCTGGTCCTTGGCTTCCTTGAGAATTTCCTTACCCTTGTCGTTCATTGCAAGAACATGGATATAGGGTGGCTCGCCCTTGTAGTCATCGGCAACAAAGCCCATGAAAGCGTGAAAGACAATTCGTCTGATTCGTGCATGTGAATATCGTTTGGTCTTTGCAAGCTGATAAAGCTCCTCGAGAGAGCTTGCCTTGAGTGCGGCGTCGTGAATTCTGTATTCGATACCCTCGCTGACGTCGGGCGAAAGTCCGATATCCTCGGCGCTGAGCTGACGCATACAGCAGAGTATGCCGAATTCGAGCTTTGAGTTGGGGCAGGGGGCAAGGTTGTTTTCCTCCTCGCGGTGATAGATGTCGGCAACCGACTGCGGAACATACATTTCCCACTCGTTGCTGCCCGAGAGCATCATTCGGCGTATATCCGATGCGCTGGCAAAGTTGTCGCTTCTCATGAGCGAATCGTGAGCGGCGCCTATGCGCTTAATCGTCATCGGGATCATGCCCGAACCGAGCTTGTCCAATGCCTGAAGATATTCAATGCCGAGGGTGTTGTTCGGCTCCTCAAGAATATCAAAGAAACGGTTGCCGCAGACGGCTTTGAGAGCCTCCGAGCGTGCCGAGGCAAAGCTCAGACCGTATTCGAGATTTTCTTTCAGACGCTCTGCGACTGCCTCGCTGTTGATTGCGTTCTTACATTCTATAAGCTCGTCGATGTTGCCGCATTCACTTCCGAAGCTGAGCATATCGACACAGCCGAGACTGTTAAGCAGTGAAACTCCGCCATAAGCAAAGCGCTGAGCAAATGACGTGCTCCAAAGCGTCGGCATTTCGATAACAAGGTCAACGCCGTTTTTGACCGCCATTTCGGCTCTTGCCCATTTCGAGATGAGAGCCGTTTCGCCTCGCTGAACATAGTTAGAGCTCATAACGGCGACAACGTGCGTCCATTCGCCGAGCTCCTTGCTCTTTTCAATCTGATAAGCGTGGCCGTTGTGGAACGGATTGTATTCAGCAACAATTCCTCCGATTTTCATAAAATTCCTCCATAAATACATATATTGTATAAAAAATGCGAAAAAACTCAATCTTTGTCTTGAAAAAACAAAGCTACAGTAATATAATATAACAGAAATCTTTTTGATACAATATCTTGGAGGGAAAAATTTTGAAGATTCTCGTTGTCAACGCAGGAAGCTCGTCACTCAAATATCAGCTTATTGATATGGAAAACGAGTCAGTTCTTGCAAAAGGAAACTGCGAACAGATCGGAACCGAAAGCACATTTACGCATAAGGTACCGTCAGACGAAACCAAAAACATCAAGGCTTTGCCGATGGAGATGCCGGATCATGCCGCAGCTCTCAAGATCGTTCTTGACACTCTTGTTGATGCCGAGCACGGCGTTATCGGTTCGGTCAAGGAGATCGACGCCGTAGGTCACCGTGTTCTTCACGGCGGCGAAAAGTTCAGCGGCTCGGTTCTCGTGGACGATAAGGTTGAGGAGGCTATCAAGGAGTGCTTCGACCTCGGACCGCTTCACAATCCCGCAAACCTTACGGGCATCAAGGCATGTCAGAAGATCATGCCCGGCGTTCCTCAGGTTGCCGTATTCGATACAGGCTTCCATCAGACAATGCCCGACTACGCATATATGTATGCTCTCCCGTATGAGTATTACGAGAAGTACGGCATCCGCCGTTACGGCTTCCACGGCACATCTCACCGCTTCGTAAGCAAGAAGTGCGTTGAGCTTCTCGGCAACCCCGAGCACAGCAAGATCGTAACCTGCCACCTCGGCAACGGTTCTTCAATTTCAGCAGTTGTTGACGGCAAGTGCTTCGATACAACAATGGGCGTAACTCCTCTTGAGGGTATCATGATGGGCACACGCTGCGGTTCGATCGACCCGGCTATCGTTCCCATTATAATGAAAAAAGAGGGACTCACTCCCGACCAGATGGACACGGTAATGAATAAGAAGTCGGGTATGCTCGGTCTTTGCGGCACAAGCGACAACAGAACCATCGAGTCGAGAGCCAAGGAGGGCGACGAGAGAGCAAAGCTTATCGAGTCCATGCTCTGCCATCAGCTCACCAAGTACATAGGCGGCTATGCCGCAGCAATGGGCGGACTTGACGCTATCGTATTCACAGGCGGAATCGGCGAGAACAACCCGCAGTACAGAGACCGTGTATGTGACAAGCTTAAGTTCATGGGCGTTGAAATTAACTATGAAATCAACGACAAGCTCAAGAGAGGTCCCGAGGGTGAGATCTCAACTCCGAACTCAAAGGTCAAGGTATATGTTATCTGCACCAACGAGGAGCTTATGATCGCAAGAGACACCAAGGAGATCGTCGAAGCTCTTTAATATGAGAATATTGATAGATGCGGACGGCTGCCCCGTTGTCGATCTGACGGTGAAGCTTGCCAAGAAATACAGCATTGAGTGTACTATTCTCTGCGACACGTCGCATGAATTCAACCGCGACGGAGCGAAAACCGTCGTGGTCGAAAAGGGTGCGGACAGCGTGGATTTCAAGATAGTTAATCTTGTCGGCGAGGGCGATATAGTCGTTACTCAGGATTACGGACTTGCCGCAATGTGCCTTGCGAGAAAGGCGATACCCGTCAGCCAGAACGGACTGGTATACACAGATAAAAATATTGATCAGCTTTTGTTCACACGCTACGTTTCAAAGAAAATAAGAAACGCAGGCGGAAGAATGAAAGGACCGTCCAAACGCACTCCCGAACAGGACAAAGCATTTGAAACGGCACTTGAAAAGTTGATACAAGCATAAAACAAAACCTGCCTCAGCGATGGGGCAGGTTAATTTTATTTTGTTCGGGTCATGCTTTTTTAGGCTTTTTCTTGCTTCTTATAAAACCGATTGCGAGGCTGATGACGAGCATTACCAAAGCCACGCTGACCCAGCAGAAGCCCATTGAATAAAGCGGAAGCTTTTGGCAAAGTGCGGTTATAAAGCCGAGCGAAAGTCCTGCCTCGTCGCAGGCATAAATGACGCTGATAACACCTGTGCCGCCGATCACGAGCGGATAAACATAGCGGTTCTTCTTCCAAAGCTTGTCGCTGAGACCGAGAATAATGAGCACGATCGCCATGGGGTAGATTGCATTGAGAATCGGAATTGAAATGCTGAGGATTGCCGTCAGGCCGAGGTTACATACCAGGAACGAGAAAGCAATGATGATACATACCCATTTGCGATAGCTTATCTTTTTAAAAATTACCGAGAAAAACTGCGAGATGGAATTGATAAGACCGACGCAGGTTGTAAGGCATGCAAGCGTGAAAATAGCGGCAAGAAGAATTGCGCCCGGTGCGCCGAAAAGCTGATATACGATACAGCGAAGCGTCCATGCGCCGTTTTCCTGAATCGGATAAACGCCCGAGCTTGCCGTGCCCATGTAGGAGAGCATGATGTAAACTGCGGCGAGAATCGAGCCGGCGATTATACCAGCGAAAACGGTGTGGCGAACAAGATCCTTTTTCTCTTTAAGACCGAATGTTCCGAGCGTCGTTGCAATTACAAGACCGAAGTTGAGGGCGGCAATGGTGTCCATCGTCTGATATCCCTCGGAAAAGCCCTTAAAAAATGCTCCGTTTTGATATGCCTCCTGAGCGGGAGCGATATTGACCTCACCCTTGAACAAAAAGCTTATAAAAAGGAAAACAATAAGAATGAGCAGGCTCGGCGTCAGGACATTACCTATTCTGCTGACGAGCTTGCCGGGCGTCATGCAAAGCCAAAGGGCGATGAGGAAAAACACAAGCGAATAAACCGCCATCCAGAGCTTTACGGACTGACCCTCGGGGAGGTAGGGCGCAACAGCCATTTCAAACGGAACGGATGCCGCTCTCGGAATTCCGAGTCCGGGTCCGATCGAGAGATAAATCAAAACGGTGAAGATAAGCGAAAACCGTTTGCCGACCTTTTGCGCCAAACGGTCAAGTCCGTTGAATTCGGCGACGACGATAACACCCAGCACGGGAAGAATAACCGCCGTTGCGAGAAAGCCGACCATTGCGGCGACGGAATGATCGCCTGCGTTTTGACCGAGGAACGGTGGGAAGATGAGATTTCCCGCTCCGAAAAAGAGCGAAAACAGCATGAAGCTTATCAATGTCATTTTTCTTTTTGTTAATTTCATTTGATCCTATCCTTTAACTCTATAATTTGTGCAGAAATTTTTTATTTCAGGGCGTAAAAAAACCCGTCCCAAATCTCTTTGAGACGAGTATAAAACTGCACAAAATACCCGTAAAATGCCCTTCGATAGGTGATTATATCATTTAAATATAGGAGTGTCAATAGAATGAGAATGTTAATAAAGAAATTATGAAAAAAAGTAGGATTTTCTATTGACAAATCACCTTGACGGGGCTATAATATAGAAAATTTTGAAGGTTGGAGGAAGCTCGATGTTAAACAAGAAAATATACAATCGATTTTATTATTACCATCACTGCGGCCTTTCTGCCTTTGCAAAAATCGGCTAAAATGATGGCTTTTCGCCGTTGCCGAAAAATTAAAGAGTAGAGATTCCGCATAGAACATTCGCTGAGAATAGGCTATGCGGATTTTTTATTGTCATTATTTTCTAAGCGAGGGATATCCAAATGAACAATTTGCAAAATGCACGAAGAACAATCGAAAAAATCGACGCCGAAATGGCAGAGCTTTTTGAAAAGAGAATGAAGGCGGCTGAGGTCGTTGCCGAGTTCAAAAAGGAGAACGCATTGCCTATTGAGGATAAAAAGCGTGAGGCGGAGCTGACCGCCAAGAACAGCGAATTTGTTTCATTTGAATATAAGCCCTACTACGAAAGCTTTATACAGAACGTCATGGACGTTTCAAAAAAATATCAGAAGCGTGTGCTTGAGGGCATGAGAATTGCCTACAGCGGAGTCGAGGGCGCATTTGCCCACATTGCCGCAAGGCGGATTTTCAAGTGCGGCGAGACGGTCTCCTGTCCCGATTTCGACAGCGCATACAAAGCCGTTGAGGACGGTGCCTGCGACTGCGCTGTGCTCCCGATCGAGAACAGCTACGCAGGCGACGTTGACCGTGTGCTTGACCTTGCTTTCCACGGTAATCTTACCGTTTCGGGCATCTACGATATGCCGCTCGGTCAGAGCCTGCTCGCAAAGCCGGGTACGGACATTGACGACATCACCGAGGTCAGAAGTCATCCGCAGGCGCTTTCGCAGTGTATGCCTTATCTCAAGCGTCACGGCTGGAAGCTCACTCAGGCGGTCAACACCGCCGTTGCCGCCAAGTCGGTAGCCGAAGGCGACAGAAACGATATCGCCGTTGTTGCTTCAAAGGACACGGCGGAGCTTTACGGCTTGAAGATTTTGCAGGAGGACATCAACGAGAACAAGAATAATACAACAAGGTTTGCCGTTTTCACAAGAGCCGAATGTAAGGTATCGCCGAAGGACGAGCATTTCCTTATAATGTTTACAACGAAGAATGAACCGGGCTCACTCGGCGGAGCGATTGCCGTTATCGGCGAATACAGATTTAACCTCAGAAGTCTCAAGAGCAGGCCGACGGGTAACGAGAATTGGGAATATTATTTCTATGCCGAGGGCGAGGGCAATATCGACTCGCTCGACGGACGAAAGATGATACATGACCTTAAAAAGCTTTGCGAGAATGTAAAAATTATCGGAAGCTTCTCCGATGAAAAGGTACTCAACGAAAGGAGCGCAGAATGATGAGCGTATTGCACATGGAGCTTGGAGCGAACAGCTACGACATAACGGTCGAGCGCGGTGCACTCCAAAGAGCGGACGAGCTTTTGAAGCTCGACAGAAAGGTTTTGATAGTAACGGATGACGGTGTTCCGTTCAAGTATTCCGACAAGATCGCTTCATTTTGTAAAGAGCCTTATGTTGTGACATTGCCGCAGGGCGAGCAGAACAAGTGCATGGGAACATACATGCGGCTTCTTGAAAAAATGGTCGAAAAGAAATTCACACGAGGCGACTGCGTTGTAGCCGTCGGCGGCGGAGTTATGGGCGATCTTGCAGGCTTTGTTGCGGCGTCTTACATGAGGGGCGTTGATTTTTACAATGTTCCGACAACGCTTCTTTCTCAGATCGACTCCTCAATCGGCGGCAAGGTAGCCGTTGATTTCGCAGGATATAAAAATCTCGTCGGCGCATTCTATCAACCGAAAGCCGTGCTCATCGACCCCGATGTTCTGAACACTCTCCCGTCAAGACAGCTTGCGTGCGGTATGGCTGAGGCAGTCAAGATGTTCGCAACCTTCAATGCCGAGATGTTCTGCGAGGTTGAGGAAAACTACGACGAAAAAATCGACAAGATAATTATAGAAGCCTTAAAAATCAAAAAGGCTGTAGTCGAGGAGGACGAGAAAGAAAAGGGACTTCGCAAGGTTCTCAATTTCGGTCACACGGTCGGTCATGCGATCGAGAGCATCGAGGAGAGCAACGATTATCCGCTTTTCCACGGCGAATGTGTCGGTCTCGGAATGCTTTGCATGAGCAGTCCCGATATCGTCAAAAGGCTTCGCCATATTCTTCATCGAATGGACATTCCGACCTCGTGGAGAGGCTATGAGAAGGAGCTTAAGGCGGCGATGCTTCACGATAAAAAGGCAGGCGGCGACACTATAACGGTTATAATCGTTGATAAAATCGGAACGTTCAGAGAAGAAAAGCTGACCGTTGATGAAATCGTCGCAAGGTGCAGGGAGGTGCTTTCACTGTCATGAAAAACACATTCGGAAACGCTTTGACCGTTACGCTTTTCGGCGAGAGCCACGGAAGTGCGATCGGAGCGGTGATAGACGGAATTGCCCCCGGAATTAAAATTGATAAGGATTATATAGAAACGAAAATGGCGCTTCGCAGACCGAGCGGAAAAATCTCTACGGCTCGAAGCGAAAAGGACGAGCTCCTTTTTGAGAGCGGAGTTTATGAGGGTCATACGACGGGTACGCCCATTTGCATTTTGATAAAGAATTCCGACACGCACAGCTCTGATTATTCAGCACTTGCAGGCAAGGCGAGACCGGGACACGCCGATTATCCCGCATTCTGCAAGTATCACGGCTTCGAGGATGCAAGGGGCGGCGGTCATTTCAGCGGCAGAATTACGGCGGCTCTCGTTGCCGCAGGCGCAATCGTTCAGAGTGCGCTCAGGCAAAAGGGCATTATAATAGGAACGCACATCAGCCGCTTGGCAGGAATAAATGATGAAAAAATCAACCCCGAAGCTGATGCAGAAAGGCTCGAAAATGCAGAATTTCCTCTTGTTGATTCAACGCTTGAAGAAAAAATGAAGGAAGCGATAATGCAGGCGAGAGCCGAGGGCGACAGCGTAGGCGGAGTGCTCGAAACGGCGGTTATCGGAATTCCGAAGGGTGTCGGCGAGCCGTGGTTCGATACGGTCGAAAGCCTGCTTTCCCATGCGCTTTTTTCAGTTCCTGCGGTCAAGGGTGTGGAGTTCGGCGACGGATTTGCCCTTGCCGATATGAGAGGCAGCGAGTCGAATGACGCTTACAGAATTGACGAACACGGCAAGGCATACACGCTGACGAACCATAACGGCGGAATCGGCGGCGGAATCACAAACGGACAGCCGATAGTTTTTCGCTGTGCCGTCAAGCCCACACCGTCGATAGCCAAGAAGCAGGAAACGGTTGATTTTCTCGATGTCAAAAATACGGACATTGAAATTAAGGGCAGACATGACCCGTGTATAGTTCACCGTGCGAGAGCGGTTGTCGATGCCGTCACTGCGCTGACCTTGGCTGATATGCTGACCGTCAGATACGGCACGGATTGGCTTGCGAGGTAAGATTATGGAATACGGATGTATAGGCAAAAAGCTCGGACACAGCTTTTCGGCTGTTATTCACGCAAAGCTCGGCGATTACGATTATCGGCTTTGCGAGCTGACTGAAACAGAGCTGACCGAGTTCATGACAAAGAAAGATTTCAAGGGTATCAATGTCACGATACCTTATAAGGAGACGGTAATTCCGTTTCTTGACCATATTGACGAGTCGGCGAAGAAAATCGGCGCAGTCAATACGATTGTAAATGATAACGGTGTGCTGACGGGCTACAACACCGATTTTTACGGAATGACAGAGCTTTTGAAAAAAGGCAAGGTCGAGCTTGCCGACAAGAAAGTTTTTATTCTCGGCACGGGAGGCACTTCCAAGACGGCGAGAGCCGTTGCAAAGAGCCTCGGAGCGAGTGAAATTAACGTTGTTTCGAGAAATCCGAAAAACGGCGAGATATCATATGATGAGATGTACAAAAGGGCGGAAGAGGTCGAGGTTATCATCAACACAACGCCTGTCGGAATGTTCCCGAAGCCCGACGCTTCGGCGGTCGAGCCCGAAAAATTCCCGAATCTCAGCGGAGCGGCGGACGCAGTTTATAATCCGCTGACAACGGAATTTATCGGCCGTGCACGAGCCTGCGGAGCGAACGCCGTCAACGGACTTTATATGCTTGTTGCTCAGGCGGCAAAGGCGGCGGAATTGTTCTTTAACGATAAAACGATGACCGAAAAGACCGACAAGGTTTTCTCGGAGATTTATAAAGAAAAGCTCAATATCGTGCTCATCGGAATGCCCGGAAGCGGTAAAACCACGATAGGAAAAATCGTTGCAAACGCTCTCGGCAGGGATTTTTACGACACCGACGAGGAGTTCGTCAAGTCGAACGGCGTGATTGCCGATTATTTCAAATCGAACGGCGAAAAATCGTTCAGAGACAAGGAAAGCGAGATCGTATCGGTTCTCGGGGCGAAGAACGGACTCGTCATCGCAACGGGCGGCGGAGCGGTTCTCAGAGCGGAGAATGTGAAGCACTTAAAGCAAAACGGCATTGTACTTTTTCTTGACCGTGAGGTCAAAAACATCGTGCCGACCTCGGACAGACCGCTCGGAAGCGACCGTGAAGCAATCCGGAAGCGCTATGACGAGCGCTACCCGATTTATTGCTCGGCGGCGGATATCAAGGTTGATTCCAACAGAGACGTCAGCACCGTTGCCGCCGAAATCGAAAAAATTTATAACAGCATTTGCGAGGAGGAACAGGTATGAAAATTCTTGTAATAAACGGACCGAATATCAACATGCTCGGCATCAGAGAGCCCGATATTTACGGCAGAGAGACCTATGCCGATCTCCTCGAAAAAATAAAGAATTACGCCGACAAAAAGGGCGTTGAGGTTGAGTTTTTTCAGTCGAACCATGAGGGCGATATCGTTGATAAAATTCAGCAGTCGTACCAAAAGATTGACGGCATAGTCATGAACCCTGCGGCTTACACGCACACCAGCGTTGCCATTCCCGATGCGCTCAAGGCAGTCGGCATACCGACCGTTGAGGTGCACATCTCCGACGTAGACTCCCGTGAGGATTTCCGACAGGTAAGCTATGTCAGACCGTGCTGTGTGGCGTGTATAAAGGGGAGGGGGACGGACGGCTACTGCGAAGCAATAGACATTCTGCTTAGTTAAATTTGCCCACATCACATTTTTCGCTCGGGGCAGTACAAAAGTACAGCTCCCGACCTGCAAAATGCAATGTGAACAAATTTTCCTTAAGCAGATTAAGAAAAATCTGTCTTGCAAAAAAATCTCTCGTCAATAATTAAAGTATTCTTTTTCCGTGATACGAATTTTATCCCTCTCGTCATATAAGAATATAGCCTTCGAGGAATAAAACCCGTCTAACGAAAAAATCTCACGTCAAAATACATTTGATTAAATTTGCCCACATCACATTTTTCGCTCGGGGCAGTAAAAAAGTACAGCTCCCGACCTACAAAATGCAATGTGAACAAATTTTCCTTAAGCAGAGTAACAAAATCCGTCTTGCGAAAAAATCTCACGTCAAGGAATAGAAGTATCTTTTTCTGAAATACAGCCCAAAGCTTTCTTGACATATAATAATATAGTCTGCGAAATCTTTGCACTGTCTTGCGAAAAAATCTC
>CAVGRW010000050.1:0-15200 GCA_963631735.1 Bacteroidaceae bacterium
AACCGGTGAAAATAAGGTTTATCGATGTATTTATTGCGAGACCAAAGCCGAATAAACCCCTGAGCGGATCTTTTGGCGAATAAAGCATTTTTCTCGGCTTGACGTATATACATACGCCTTCACCGAGAGAAAATGTTTTCTTCATCCAAAATCTCACGCTCAGGAATAAGAATTGAATAGCAATAAGCCGCTTCTTCTGACTTGACGTATAAGCATGCGTCGGCGTTGAAAGAAAGCGGCTTCTTTACCTAATCCTCAAGCTCAGGTTTTTTTGTTTCTTTTGGCGAATAAAGCATTTTTCTCGGCTTGACGTATATACATACGCCTTCACCGAGAGAAAATGTTTTCTTCATCCAAAATCTCTCGCTCAGGAATATGAGTGTTTCTTTTGGCGAAAAGTCGGCAGAAAATTCGTAGATAAGAAATTTTTATCAGGTTTTTCAAGGTGTAATGTGGGTATCGCACCCTACAGTAAGCGTGAAAAAATAATTTTTCACAGAGGTACGGTTAGAGTACAATTCGTAGGGGTCGATGACCACATCGACCCAAGTTTAAAGAAAAATCCGCTTGTCGTGGTCTCCCCCCTCCGGGACAAGAATGTTTCTGTATTAAACTTTATATATAACGATAATTTTTACTTAGTATTCAAAAACCATAGCAAAAACCCTCCGATAACGGAAAATCCGCTGTCGGAGGGCTTTGTTATTATTCTGTTAATCAAGCGTGATAAGGTTGATACATTTAACGGGACAAGCCTCGGTGCATTTGCCGCAGCCTGTGCATTTGTTGTAATCTACCTTAGCGCAGAAGTCCTTGACCTCAACTGCGCCGAATTCGCACGCCTTGACGCACTTCATACAGCCGATACAGCCGTTTGAACATTCCTTGCGTGTGATTGCGCCCTTATCGTGATTTACGCAAAGGTTTGCCGCCTTTGCCTCGTGCAGGGGCATCATCTTGATGATGTGGTTCGGGCAGGTTTTAAGACACTGCTTGCAAGCCTTACACATTACGGGGTTGATTCTTGCAACGCCGTCGCAGATGTGAATTGCGTCATACTGACAGGCGTTCTTGCAGTCGCCGAGACCGATACAGCCGTAGATGCACTCCTTCGGTCCGCCGAAAAGCTGCTTTGCCATTTCGCATGAGCTGACTCCGTTGTATTCCATCTTGGTTTCCGCCTTGCCGCAGAAGCCCTGACACATAACGACCGCCGCCATGGGAGCGACCGAGCCTGCCGAAAGTCCCGTGACCTCTGCGATAGCCTTTGAAGCTGCGTTGCCGCCCGGGGCACAGAGAGCGGTGTTTGTTGTAATGCCCTTTGAAAGAGCCGCCGCATAGCCGTCACAGCCCGAGAATCCGCATGCGCCGCAGTTTGCACCGGGCAGACATTCACGGATAGCCTCCGCCTTTTTATCGACGGGAACAGCCATGACGATGGAAGCGACTGCAAGTCCGAGACCTGCGATGAGTCCGATGACCGAAACGATCAGAATTGCTAAAACAATAGGATTCATATTCGCGCCTCCTTATGCAAAGATCTTGTCAACAACGCCTGCGAATCCCAGGAATGAGAGGGAAACGAGCGAAGCGGCAACAAGTGTGATGGGCAGACCTTTAAGAAATTTCGGAATGTCGCAGGATTCAAGTCTTGAACGAACACCTGCGAACATGATCATGGCAATCATGAAGCCGACACCGCCGCCGACAGCACAAACGAGTGACTGAAGGAAGTTGTAGCCGTTGTCAACGTTGAGAGTTACAACGCCGAGAACCGCGCAGTTCGTTGTGATAAGAGGAAGATAGATGCCGAGCGCATTGTAAAGAGCGGGCATGTACTTCTTGAGTATAATCTCAACCATCTGAACGAGTGCGGCGATGACGAGAATGAATACGATTGTCTGAAGATATTCAAGATTGTTGGCAACAAGCAGATACTTGTTTATCGGATATGTAACAGCCGTTGAAAGCGCCATAACGAAGATAACGGCAAGCGACATGCCGACCGCCGTGTTCAGCTTCTTTGAAACGCCGAGGAACGGGCAGATGCCGAGGAATCTTGAAAGAACGAAGTTCTGAGTGAGAATCATTGTGAGCAATATGCTCAAAAGGCCTTTTGTCATTTCCATTATGCTTCAGCCTCCTTCTTCTCGTCACAGCTCTCGTGAGTGTCTCTGATAGCACAGGACTTAGCCATCGGGCAGTTTTCACAGCCGTGAAGCACAGCCTTGGGCTTACCCTTTGACTCTGCAATTTTATTTGCGAGAGCCATTACCATGCCGAATACAAAGAATCCGCCGGGAGCGAGGATGAATATAAGCATCGGGTTTTCGTTGAGGAAGGGAATAGAGAATCCGTTGAAGCTTCCGCCGATGAGGTCGCTGATTCCGTTGAGGAATGTGCCTGCGCCGAGGATCTCACGGATAGTACCCATAACAAAGAGTGCGCCCGTGAAGCCGATTCCCATTCCGAGACCGTCAACTGCCGAGGCAAGCACGCCGTTCTTGCTTGCGAATGCTTCCGCTCTGCCGAGAATGATACAGTTAACAACGATAAGCGGAAGATAAACGCCAAGCTGCTCGTTGAGCACGGGAACAAATGCCTTGACAAGCATCTGAACGATCGTAACGAACGAAGCGATGATAACGATGTATGCAGGGATACGAACCTTCTGCGGAATAACCTTTCTCAATGCCGAAATAACGATGTTTGAGCAGATGAGAACGATCGAAGCCGAAACGCCCATACCTATCGCACTTGAAACGGAGGTCGTTGTGGCGAGGGTGGGGCAGGTGCCGAGTACAAGGCGAAGAACAGGGTTTTCGATAATAAAGCCCTTGGTGAGCTCCTTGCCTAAGGATTTCTTTTCAGCCATCAGTTAGCACCTCCGTTTTCTGTAATTGTTTTGTAGTTTGCGAGAGCCTCGTTGACTGCCGTTGTTACGGCGTTGGACGTAATCGTTGCGCCCGTGAGAGCGAGAATCTCGTTGTTATCGTGGTCAGCGCTGTTCTTGGCAACCTTGATGCCGTTGACAAGACCCTTGAACTGAGACTTGAAGGAATCTGTCTGAGCCTTCATGCCGAGACCTGCGGTGTCGCTTATCGAGAGAATCTGAATTCCTGTGACCTTGCCCTCGTTGTCAACACCTGTCATAACGAGAAGGTCGCCGCCGTAGCTCTTTGATGTGGTTGTGAAAACCATGCCGACCGTCTGCTTGCCGGCGTCAAGACCGACTGCGTAGCTGATACCGTCGAGCGTTTTGTCCTCGAAGCTCTTTGCATCTGCAAGAACCTCCATACGGGACTGAGCCTCTGACTCTGCCGAGTTCTTTTCGATTATCGGAGCGGTTACGTTATTTGCCAGCGCAAGCAAGGTTGTTGCGACAAGGCAGATAATAAAAAGCGCAACCGTGGGTATTATGATTTGTTTTTTCATTTTGCCTCAGCCTCCTTCTTTTCTTTCTTGGGAGTGCCGAACGGCTTGGGCAGCGTAACGTTTTCAATCAGCGGAACAAGAATGTTCATAATGATGATCGAATAGGAAACGCCCTCGGGAAGATTGCCGAAAATTCGGATTATTGAAGTAATAAGACCGCAGCCTATACCGAAGATGATTTTACCCTTGAAGGTGATAGGCGATGTCGTGTAATCCGTTGCCATGAAGATTGCGCCGAGCATAAGTCCGCCGCCGAGAAGCTCATATGCAACGAAGCTGAAATCGCCCTTGCCTGCGATGAGCATGATAACGGCAACCGTGCCGATATATGTAAGCGGAATTGTCGGAGAAATAACCTTACGGACAACAAGATAGATGCCGCCGAGGAGAAGCGCAACGGCGCATGTCTCGCCGAGACAGCCTGCACGCCAGCCGATGAGCATTTCAACAAGTGAAACGTCGGGAGCGGCTCCGCCCGAAGCCATTTCATGAATGGACGAGAGGGGAGAAGCGGATGTGATGCCGTCGAGCTTTGACATTGTCCATGTGAGCGGCTGAGTCCATGTTGACATTGCAACGGGGAATGAAGTCAAAAGAACGATACGTCCTGCGAGAGCGGGATTGACAAAGTTCTGACCGATGCCGCCGAAGAACTGCTTTGCAACAACTATCGCAACGAGCGAGCCGATAACTACCATCCAAAGAGGAATGGAAACGGGGAGATTGAAAGCAAGTAAAAGTCCTGTGATAACTGCGCTGAGGTCGCCGATTGACTGACTGCGCTTGAATACGATTCTTGTGATGTACTCGAATATTACGCAGGTCGCAACGCTGACACATTCAATGAGCAGCGCTCTCGGTCCGTAGTAGATAACCGAAGCGATAAGCGCCGGAATAAGTGCGATAATAACGTCAAGCATCAGACTCCTTACAGTCCTCGGACTGCGGTCGTGAGGAGATGCGCTGACAACGAGCTTGTTTTTTAATGTCATTTCTTTGCACCTGCCTCTCTGATGATTGATTTTGCAAGTCTCATGTGCTGGACGAGCGGCTTCTTAGCAGGGCATGAATATGCACAGCTGCCGCACTCCATGCAGACCATAACGCCGTCCTTGGTGAGTGCGTCAACGTCCTTAGTCTTTGAGTCACGGACGATCTTGGTCGGAACAAGGCTCATCGGACAGGCGGCGGCACAGCGGCCGCAGCGGATACAGTCTGTTTCTCTGAAAATCTTTGCGTCCTTAGCGGAGAAAGCAAGCAAAGCGTTATTGCTCTTTGAAATCGGGTAGTTGACATCGGTAATTGCCATACCCATCATCGGACCGCCTGCGATAATTTTAACGGGATCCTCTTTGAAACCGCCGCAGAATTCAACAACGTCGGCGAAGCTTGTACCGATGGGAACTCTGACGTTCTTCGGCTCGGCAATTGCCATACCGTCAACCGTTATTGAACGGCTGACAAGCGGCTTGCCTGTTTTGAGATAACGGGCGATGAATGCGATTGAAGTTACATTCATAACGATACAGCCGACGTCTGCCGGGAGCTTTCCGGGAGGAACCTGACGTCCTGTTGCCGACTGAACCATCATTTTTTCTGCGCCCTGAGGATAAACGGACTTGAGCTGCATGATTTTGATTGAGCTGTCCGCACCCGCTTCCTTATCGACAATCTGATGAAGAATTTCAAAAGCGTCGGGCTTGTTGTCCTCGACCGCTATAACAACATTCGGAATGTTGAGAAGCTCTTTAACTGTCTTGATGCCCGAGCAGATATCCCATGAATTGTCGATACATTCACGGTAGTCAACTGTTATGTACGGCTCACATTCTGCGGCATTGATGATAAGAGTGTCGATGTTCTTATCAGCCGGAACATTGAGCTTAACATGGGTCGGGAAGCCTGCACCGCCGAGACCGACGAGTCCCGACTCTCTGACCGCCTTGCAAAGCTCCTCCTTTGTGTTGACCTCGGGAGCTTTGAGACCCTCATAAAGCCTCATTTCGCCGTCGGATTCGATCGTAACGCCCTGAACCATGGTTCCGTTCGGGAGCTTAACGTTTCCGACTGACTTGACCGTACCTGAAATTGATGCGTGAATCGGTGCGCTGACAAATTTGTCGCTGTCGCCGACCACCTGACCGACCGCAACGGTATCGCCGACCTTGACAGTCGGAGTACACGGAGCGCCGATGTGCTGCTGCATAGGCAAAACTACCTGCTTCGGGACGGGAATACGAACTACCTCACAGCCTGCCGTGTTCTTGTGGTGGTCAACCTTGACGCCGCCGCGAACCTTTTTGACTGCCGAGATAACTCCGTCCACGTGGATTTTACCCATTTGTTCAACCCCTTTGCTGTATGGGAATTTCCCATTTAATTTTTAATTTTTGCGATTTTCTCCAACGGAGGCATAACCGCCTTGAGAATCGTTCCGGTAAGGAAGCCCGTCACGATTGCGAATATTAACAACAGCGGACCGTAGCCTACGATGAGCGAAGCCGTACCCGAAATGATACATGCCGCCGCAAGCTGACCGATGTTGTGACAAACGGCACAGATAATTCCGATGCCGATATATCCTAATTTTTTTTTGCAAAATCTGAAAAGGAGGCATGCCGCCGCAGTGCTGAGAATTCCGCCCGAAAGGCTCATCAGCATCGCCGTCATTCCTCTTGTGACGCCTGCAAAAAGTCCTTTGATGATCGTTATGAAAAATGCGTATCCCGACCCGGCACAGCTCGCCATGAACATCGTTACAATGTTGGAAAGCCCGGGCTTTGCTCCGGGAGGAAAACCCGGGTAAGCGGGGATAAGCGTTTCAAGGTAGGAGAGTGCAAGCGCAAGCGCGCACATCATGCCCGTCACGGCTATTTTTCTTGTCAGATTTTTGTTTTTCATATCAATATGTCATTATGTCTGTTTTATTCTTATTTGATTTGACCGAGATAACGACCCTCGACGGCAGGCACGCCGCCGTTTCGCCGCCCGAGGTCAGCTTTCCGCTTTTTACGCAAAGCTTGTCCTTACATTCGGCATGGGAAAAATATATCTCACCCTTGCCGACGGTTATTTCAACCTTCGGTTCGGTGTTCGGAGTTATTTTGTATTCCTTCTCAACAGCCGATAGGTCGATCGTTTCTTCGAGCTTGCCGTCAACATAAACCTCAGCGGTCAATTTGTCCGAGTTCAGAAATCTCGGAACGGAGATCGCCGCCGCGGCAAGGAGCACGACAAGTATTATAATTAAATCCGTTCGTTTGAATAGCTTCATTTGTCAAGAGTGTAGCTGTCGTCGGTTACCGTGAATTTGCCCGAAAGCCCGTCGGTGACCTTGACTGCGTTGTTGTTGAATATGAAAACCGCTTCGGCGTCGTATTTCTTAAGAATTTCAATACTTTTGCGATAGCCCGCAATGTAGCATACCGTCGAGAGCGCGTCGCTGAGAAGTCCCGAATCGCAGACAACGGTAACGCTCTTGAACTCACTTGTTGCAGGGTAGCCCGTTGTTGCGTTGAGAATGTGATGGTAACGCTTGCCGTCCTGCTCAAAATATTTTTCGTAATTGCCGGAGGTCGAAACGCAGGTGTCCTTGAGCTTCAATGTGCCCATCGACTGTTTGTCGTTATCGGGATTGACTATGCCGACGTTGAAATTCCTGTTGCCGTAGATAAGCAGACTGCCGCCGACCGAAACAACAGCTGATTTTGTGCTGCCCTTGTCAAGCAGCTCCTTTATCTTATCGCATGCGAAGCCCTTGCCGACTGCACCGAGGTCAAGCGACTGACCTTTTTTTATCTGAACAGCGTTGCCCGAGATCGAAACATTCTTGTAGCCGACGCTGCCGAGCGCCGTTTTGATTTCATCATCGGAGGGCAGGCGCTGATTGTCGCCCCCGAAATCCCAAAGTTTTGTAACATTGCCGACAGTTATATCAAAAACACCGCCGCAATCGTCCGAGATGTCGATGCACTGACCGATGATTTTGACTGCATCGGGCGAGACGGAAACAGATGAGCCTGAGCCCTCATTGATTCTGTAAACATCCGAGCCTTCTTTTCTCCAGCTGAGGACGGAGCTTTCAAGTCCGTTGATCTCAGTTTCGATTTTATCAAGGTCATTCTTTGCGCCGAAGCCGAAAAGCTTGACCGTCACGACCGTGCCCATGGCAACGCTTGTCTTTTCGCATGAGCTTCTGCCGCTTATAAAGTCATATGAAACAATGCCGAAAACAATGACGGCACAAAGTATTACGGCAATGAGCGATTTTTTGTTAAATTTCTTTTTTGCACCGTTTTCCATGCAATTCACCTTTTTTCTTATATACTAATGTATTATACTATGAAAAATTGACAAATTCAATAGAAACGGAACTAATTAAAAATTTAACAATTTAACAATAAGAGGCGACGCCTGCAGGCATCTGTCCGCAGGCGTCTTTCTCAGCTAATGTCAGCAACCGCAACCGTTGTTGTTAAGGAACGATGTACCGTTGTTTCCGCAACCGCAGCCACAGCCGCAACCGCACTCTGAGAATAAGAGGATGATTATGAGGATAAGGATCCAGTTATTGCAGCAACCCATGTTCTGACCTCCTTTCGTCTTACACTAACATTGTATGGGAAAAGGGGAGGTTGGTGACAAAGAAAAGCTTTTTATCCGCCGAAAAATCCAACGGTTTTATATGCGGCTTTAATTCATTTCGAAAGCAAGCCGAAAACTGTGATTTTTTGTTGAATTTATACATTTATTTATATATTGAGAGGATAAACAGTGTTGACTTTTCAGAAAAAATAAGGTACAATATTTTTAATTAAGGCAACACTGCACAATTTGTGCCATTGCTAAAAATGGGCGGCGGTTATTATATGAAACGTATTCAATGAACGGAAAATCAGCTGTTTTTCGGAACAGTTTGTTTTTCTGTTCTTTTTATACCGTTCGTTATTTATACAGGGAGGAAAAATTTATGTATGTTTTAGCACTTGACCAGGGAACAACGAGTTCCCGTGCAATAGTTTTTGACAAGCGCGGACGCATTGTTTCCAAAGCACAGAATGAATTTGAGCAGATTTATCCCAAGTCGGGCTGGGTCGAGCATGACCCGATGGATATTCTCTACAGTCAAATGCATTCAATTTCAACAGTTATCAATTCAGGCGATTTTGACGTTAAGGAAATCGCAGGTATAGGCATAACAAATCAGCGTGAAACGACGATTATATGGGATAAGGAGACGGGCAAGCCGATATACAACGCCATCGTTTGGCAGTGCCGCCGTACCGCCGAGCTTTGCGAGCACCTCAAGGAGGAGGGACTCGGCGACTATATCCGTGAGCATACGGGACTTCTTATCGACGCCTATTTCTCGGGTACAAAAATCAAATGGATTCTTGATAATGTCGAGGGTGCAAGAGAGAGAGCCGAGAACGGCGAGCTTCTTTTCGGAACGGTCGAGACATGGCTCATATGGAATTTGACGGGCGGCAAGGTTCACGTCACGGACTATTCCAACGCTTCAAGAACAATGCTTTTTGACGTTGACAAGCTTCAGTGGGACGAGTTCCTTTGCAAAAAGCTCGGCGTACCGATGTGTATGCTTCCCGAGCCTGTTGAATCGAGCAAGATTTACGGCACGGTCGCTCCGGGAATTATCGGTATTGAGGAGCTTGAGGGTGTTCCGATCTGCGGCGCAATCGGAGATCAGCCGGCCGCACTGTTCGGCCAGGCCTGCTTCAATCCCGGTCAGGCGAAGAACACCTACGGCACAGGCTGTTTCCTGCTCATGAACACGGGCGAAAAGCGAGTTCATTCGGAAAATAATCTTCTTACCGGTGTTGCATGGAGCATCAACGGCAAGACTACATATTCAATCGAGGGCAGCGCCTTCAACGCAGGTTCTGTTATTAAGTGGCTCAGAGATGAGCTCCACATGGTCGATACAGCACCCCGTGTTGACGAGCTTGCCGAAAGCGTTGAGAACGCAAACGGAATGTTCCTTGTTCCTGCATTTACGGGTCTCGGCGCACCGTATTGGGATATGTATGCCCGAGGAACAATCGTCGGGCTTACAAGAGGCGTTAACCGTGCTCACTTCTGCCGTGCGGTTCTTGAATCGATCTGCTTCCAGATGACCGATCTTCTCAGAGCCATGACGAAGGATTCAAACATCATTCTTTCCGAGCTTCGAGTTGACGGCGGCGCAAGCGTCAGCAACATCATGATGCAGATTCAGGCGGATCTCATCAGAACAGTTGTCAACAGACCCAAGACGGTTGAAACGACAGCTCTCGGTGCGGCGTACCTTGCAGGTCTCTGTGTAGGCATGTGGAAAACACCCGAGGAGATTGAAAAGAACCGTGAGGTTGAAAAGGTATTTATCCCGAAGATGGATAAAAAGGTCAGAGATAAGCTCTGCGAGGACTGGAAGCGTGCTGTTGAGCGTTCACGCAATTGGGCACAGGAGGACGATTTTGATTGATAAAATCAATCATGAAGGTATATTTATTGACTCTTCACGAAAAGCAGCTACGTTGACAGCTCCCACCACAAAGGAGGAGTCCATGCTTTATGAAAAATTCTGCTGACATTTTATCAGCCTTCCCCTTGAGGGGAAGGTGGCGGCGTAAGCCGTCGGATGAGGTGGAAAGCTCAATACTTTAACAAACCTAATAAAGTATATAATTGCTTTACAGCTACACCTCATCAGTCACTTCGTGACAGCTTCCCCTCAAGGGGAAGCCTTGGATTAAACTGTGCATTATTTAAGATCTTTAGTAAAAGAACCAAATTTATTATTTATTTAACATAGGAGGTTTTATTATGGGCAAAGTTGTATGTGATTGGAAAACACTGCATGATTTTATGGTTGATGCGTTCAAGGGCGTAGGCGTTCCTGCCGAGGATTGCGAGATTGTCGTTGACGTTATCCTTGAATCGGACAGACGAGGAATTGAATCCCATGGCTGCAACCGCTTCAAGCCGATCTATATCGACCGAATCGAAGCAGGTATTCAGAATCCCGTCACGAATTTTGAAATTATTAAAGAGACTCCGACAACGGCTGTTGTTGACGGACATGACGGTATGGGTCAGGTCATCGGCTACAAGTCGATGGAAATGGCAATCAAAAAGGCTAAGGAATACGGCATGGGCATGGTTGCCGTTCGTAATTCCTGCCATTACGGTATAGCAGGCTACTACGCATCAATGGCGGCAAAGGCAGGCTGCATCGGCATCACGGGTACAAACGCACGTCCGTCCGTTGCTCCGACCTTCGGCGTTGAGGGTATGTTCGGAACAAACCCGCTCACAATCGGTATCCCGACAGATGAGGATTTCAATTTTGTAATCGACTGCGCAACATCAATTACGCAGAACGGCAAGATCGAGTATTATGCAAGAATTGACGAGCCTGTTCACCCGGGCACGGTTATTGATATCGACGGCAATCCCGTTGAGGGCGACGCAGGCGAAGCACTCAAGAAGATTCGTAACGGCACAGCCGCTCTTACGACTCTCGGCGGTATCGGCGAGGCTCTCGGCGGATACAAGGGCTACGGCTACGCTATGGTTATCGAGCTTCTTTCGGCTGCTCTCCAGGACGGCAACTACGGCAAGATGCTTGACGGCAAGGACGAAAACGGTAATCTTGTACCTTATCATCTCGGTCATTTCTTCATCGCCATTGATACAGGTCACTTCCTCGGCGAGGAGCTTACAAGGAAAAAGGCAGGCGAGATCATTCGCTCCGTTCGTGCTTCCAAGAAAGCACCGGGTCACGATCACATCTTCTCGGCAGGCGAGAAGGAGTATAACGTTTGGCTTCAAAGAAAGGATTCCGGTGTTCCTATCAACGAGTCCGTTCAGGCTGAAATGAACAAGGTTCGTGACGACCTCAAGCTTAACTATGTATTCCCGTGGGAGAAATAAAATAATTTGATCGGAGGACAATTACAATGGATTATGCAAAGGAATCCCTGAAGCTTCATTATGAGTGGAAGGGTAAGATAGAAGTAGTTGCAAGAGCAAAGGTTGACAATAAGGATGCCCTTTCACTTGCTTACACACCCGGCGTTGCTCAGCCGTGTCTTGAAATTCAGAAGGACATCAACAAGAGCTATGAGCTTACACGCCGTTCAAATCTCGTTGCCGTTATCACCGACGGCTCGGCTGTTCTCGGTCTCGGCAACATAGGCCCCGAGGCAGGTATGCCCGTTATGGAGGGCAAGTGCGTTCTTTTCAAAGAGTTCGGCGGCGTTGACGCTTTCCCTCTTTGCATCAGAACACAGGATGTTGATGAATTCGTAAACACCGTTGCTCTGCTTTGCGGCAGCTTCGGCGGAATTAACCTTGAGGATATCGCCGCTCCGAGATGCTTCGAGATTGAAAGAAAGCTTAAAGAGAAAGCAGATATTCCTATATTCCATGACGACCAGCACGGCACGGCAGTTATCTGCTCGGCAGGTATTATCAACGCCTTGAAGCTCGTCGGCAAGAAGATCGAGGACTGCACAGCCGTATTCAACGGTGCAGGTGCGGCAGGTGTTGCGATTGCAAAGCTCTTTACCAGCATGGGTATGGGCAACATCATCATGTGCGACCGTAAGGGCATAATCTGCGACGGCGACGATCTCAAGCCGGCTAAGCAGGATATCGCAGACTTCACAAATAAGAACCACCTCAGAGGCTCGCTCGCCGATGCGATGAAGGGCGCAGATATCTTTATCGGCGTTTCCGCTCCCGGCGTTGTTACCGAGGATATGATTAAGTCAATGGCTAAGGATCCGATCGTTCTCGCCATGGCTAACCCCGTTCCCGAGATTATGCCCGACCTTGCCAAGGCGGCAGGTGCAGCGGTTGTCGGAACAGGCAGAAGTGACTTCCCGAACCAGATCAATAACGTTCTCGCATTCCCGGGAATTTTCCGCGGAGCACTCGATGTTCGTGCAAGCGACATCAATGAAGAGATGAAGATTGCTGCGGCAAAGGCACTCGCAAGCCTTGTTTCCGATGAGGAGCTTTCCGCAGATTACATTATTCCGAAGGCATTCGACCCCCGTGTCGGCAAGACCGTTGCGGCGGCTGTTGCTCAGGCAGCTCGTGATTCGGGCGTAGCAAGAATATAAAATCATAATGTATCGGACGGGCTTCGGTCTGTCCGATATTTTAAGGCATACCGCACAAAATGCGGAGCATGCCTTATTGAATCGCCACGTTGCACATGAATTTTTGCGCAACCTGACGAAAAATCTTATCGCAAAGAAATGAGGGCATTATAATGAAAACAGCAATTTACGGCGCAGGCTCGCTCGGCACTGTGCTCGGCGCATATCTTTCAAAGGCGGGCGTTGACGTTGATCTTATCACAAGGAATAAGGAGCACGTTGACGCAATGAACGAGGGCGGAGCAAAGATTATTGGCACAGTCAATATGACCGTTCCTGTTCATGCGCTCACTCCCGATCAGATGACTGAGAAATATGAGCTTATAATTTTGCTCACAAAGCAGCTTGATAATGAAAACATTCTTCGCAATCTTGAGAAGAACATGACCGACGATTGTATCGTCTGCACGCTTCAGAACGGACTCCCCGAGCTTTCGGTCTCAAAGGTTGTCGGCGAGGACAGAACAATGGGCTGTACCGTCGCATGGGGCGCAACCCTTCACGGCAAGGGCGTTTCCGAGCTTACAAGTGAACCCGACAGCATGTCGTTCGGTCTCGGCAGAATGAACGGCAAAAAGGACGAAAAGCTCATGCAGGTCAAGGCTCTGCTTGAAAAAATGTGCCCCGTTGAGATTGAGGACAATTTCATGGGTGTCCGTTGGTCAAAGCTTCTTATCAACAGTGCATTTTCGGGCATGTCAGCCGTAATCGGCGGCACCTTCGGCGATGCGGCGGAGAATAAGGAGTCAAGAGTCTGCTGTCAGAATATAATCAAGGAATGTATTGATGTTGCAAACGCAGCGGGCATAAAGATTGAACCTGTCCAGGGCAAGGACATCGTCAAGCTCCTTTATTATAAGGGCAACGGAATCAAGAAGAAGATTTCCTTTGCGCTTATTCCGATTTGTATCAAGAAGCACAGATTGCTTAAAGCAAGCATGCTCCAGGATCTTGAAAAGGGCAGACTTTGTGAGGTCGACGCGATCAACGGCGTTGTTTGCGAATACGGCAGAAAGTACGGCGTTCCGACACCATATAACGATAAGGTCTGCGAGATTATTCACGGCGTTGAGCAGGGCAAATATAAGTGCTGCTTCGACAACGTAAAGCTCTTTGCAGGACTTGAAAAATAATCTTTGCCGTATGATATTGGTATAATCATATTGATATCATACGGCATTTTTTCCTTTTGGCATATACTTGTCGATTTTACAAAGTACAAGATATAGTGCGACATGAAAAAGACCCATACCACATGCAAGAAGAAAAAGAGCAAATAGAAAAAAGGGAGGGGGAAGCAACACACGGGGTAGTTGAAGAAAAGGAGGAGAAAAGCGAAAAAAAGATAAAAAAGATTGAAAAAAGTGTTGACAAAGGGGAGGTGGTTTGGTATAATAGCAAAGCTCACTTGAGGAACGGCTCTTTAGAGACGGCTCATGAGTGGGTGATGCACCTTGAAAATTAAACAACGATTAACAGAAATTACCCTGAGTAACCACTGATTAAATGAGAAGCACAAATCTTGACGGTATATTTCCCGTCATATCGCTCAAACCATTTTGGCAATACGAAAGTATTACCTGCAATGCTTTGAACAATCTGACAAAAAATCTACTCGTCAATATTTGCACTCACAATTAATCATCGGTTACTAAGATTTCTTAAAGTTTTGTAAAACAAAACGTACTTTAAAACAGTAATATCTGGAAACAGATAAAAGCCAGCAATGGCAAAATGAGCGAATTAAGCTCTGAAAATGATTTAAACACTAAGGTGTTTGGATATAATTTTTAGAGAGTTTGATCCTGGCTCAGGACGAACGCTGGCGGCGTGCTTAACACATGCAAGTCGAACGATGAAGTTATGACGGAGGCTTCGGCCAACTGAATGATGGATTAGTGGCGGACGGGTGAGTAACGCGTGAGTAACCTGCCTTTCAGAGAGGAATAACATTTGGAAACGAATGGTAATACCACATAACATTACGTTCTCGCATGGGGATGTAATCAAAGATTTATCGCTGAGAGATGGACTCGCGTCCGATTAGCTGGATGGTGAGGTAACGGCCCACCATGGCGACGATCGGTAGCCGGACTGAGAGGTTGAACGGCCACATTGGGACTGAGACACGGCCCAGACTCCTACGGGAGGCAGCAGTGGGGAATATTGCACAATGGGGGAAACCCTGATGCAGCAACGCCGCGTGAAGGAAGACGGTCTTCGGATTGTAAACTTTTGTTCTTGGTGAAGAAAAATGACGGTAGCCAAGGAGGAAGCCACGGCTAACTACGTGCCAGCAGCCGCGGTAATACGTAGGTGGCAAGCGTTGTCCGGAATTACTGGGTGTAAAGGGAGCGCAGGCGGGAAGCTAAGTTGGATGTGAAATACCGGAGCTCAACTCCGGGGCTGCATCCAAAACTGGTTTTCTTGAGTGGAGTAGAGGTAAGCGGAATTCCGAGTGTAGCGGTGAAATGCGTAGATATTCGGAGGAACACCAGTGGCGAAGGCGGCCTACTGGGCTTTAACTGACGCTGAGGCTCGAAAGTGTGGGGAGCAAACAGGATTAGATACCCTGGTAGTCCACACTGTAAACGATGA
>CAVGRW010000051.1:0-15141 GCA_963631735.1 Bacteroidaceae bacterium
CCGGGATTTATCAATTTCTATCTCGGCGACCGCTACTATGCCGATATTCTCAAGGATATCCGTGCCAAGGGCAAGGACTACGGTCGTTCGGATTACGGCAAGGGCAAGAAAATTAACGTTGAATTTGTTTCCGCCAACCCGACAGGCCCCATGCACATGGGCAATGCACGAGGCGGCGCACTCGGCGACTGTCTTGCCGCCGTGCTCGACTGTGCAGGCTACGAGGTCAGCCGTGAGTTCTACATCAACGATGCAGGTAATCAGATCGACAAGTTTGCACTTTCACTCGACGTCAGATATCAGCAGATTTATAAGGGTGAGGGCGCTGTTGAGCTTCCCGAGGACAGCTACCACGGCGAGGATATCAAGGTTCGTGCGCAGGAATTTGCCGACGTTTACGGAGATAAATATATAACTGCCGATGAAGCAGAGCGCAGAAAGGCACTCGTTGATTTCGCATTGCCGAAGAACATTCAGGCAATGAAGGACAACCTTACAAAATACAGAATCGAGTACGACACATGGTTCCATGAGAGCGTTCTCCATAATGACGGCGAGCTTGCTGACACGATCGAGCTCATGAAAGAAAAGGGCTTGACATACGAAAAGGACGGCGCACTCTGGTACAAGAATATTGAGGTTCAGACCGAGCGTCTTAAAAAGCAGGGACTTTCTCAGGAAAGCATTGACAAGCTCGAGCTTAAAGACGATGTTCTTATCCGTGCAAACGGAAATCCGACATATTTCGCCGCCGATATCGCTTATCATCGCAATAAGCTCTCGGTCAGAAATTTTGACACGGCTATCGACGTTTGGGGCGCAGACCACCACGGCCATGTTGCAAGAATGCAGGGTGCGCTCGACGCTATCGGCGTCGGCGGAGACAGACTGAACGTTATCCTCATGCAGCTTGTCCGCCTCACACGTGACGGCGAGGTTGTAAGAATGTCAAAGAGAACGGGCAAGGCAATCACGCTTGTTGACCTGCTCGAGGATATTCCTATCGACGCAGTAAGATTCCTTTTCAATATGAGAGAGCCGGGTTCACAGATGGAATTCGACCTCGACCTTGCGGTTGAGCAGAGCTCGCAGAACCCAGTTTATTACTGTCAGTACGCTCATGCAAGAATTTGTTCAATCATTAAAAAGCTCAAGGCGGAAGGCGTTGAGCCCCGTGACTGCACCGAGGACGAGCTTGAATCACTCAAGGCTCCCGAGGAGCGTGAGCTTATCAGACATCTTGCAGGACTCACGAATGAAATCGTCAATTCGGCAAAGCTTTACGACCCGGCGAAAATCACACGATATGTTGTCGATCTCGCAACGCTTTTCCATAAGTTCTATAACGCATGCCGTGTTCAGTGCGACGACAAAGCGCTCATGCAGGCTCGCCTGTATCTCTGCGTCTGCGTTAAAGACACAATCAAGAACATTCTTGAAATGCTTCGCATAACTGTTCCCGAGAGCATGTGATTATATTTGCAAATTCAACTCGCATTGCGTAAAGCAATCTCGGCTCCCCTGTAGGGGATGCAAGCAAAGCCGGCAGAAGCCCACAATGCGATGCGGACATCAAAAGCATAAACAATAAAACACTTTGAGGCGGGGAATCATACAGAAAGGACTGCGGAAATATGGAAATAAAAAACAATAGAATAATTTCGGCGGTCGGCAAGGATTTTCTTGCCAAGCTCTTTTCGTCATGGTTTTTTACGGGCGCAATTCTGTTTTTCTTCGGCTCGGGAGATGCGATAAACGCTCAGATGTTTCAATCAATAAACGTTATTGTTGCAATCGTTTTATTCCTTGTGTTTTTTGCCGCACAGACCGCTGTAAGGTATTTTCTTGACAGCGACCGAACCGCTCCGATATGCGTGCTCGCTTCGGCAAGCCTTTTGGCGATTGAAGCGTCGATGAAGGTGTCAAGCAGCTTTGCCCTGCTCGGCTTTGCCGCATTGATTTTTCTTGCCGCAAGGTATGCGTATCTTGCCAAGCTTGAAATTGACGTTGCGCCGAAGCTCAGCCTGATAACGGCAATAGGCGTGGCGGTCATTGCCACGGTTTTTGTCTCGGCGATCGTCATTCTTCGCTTGCTCATCTATACCGCACCGAACTTTGATTTCGGTATTTTCTGCAATATTTATTATAATCTCAAGGAGAATTTACAGCCGCTTTCGACCTGTGAGAGGGACAAGTTACTTTCACATTTTGCGGTGCATTTCTCCCCTATTCTCTATCTCCTTTTGCCGATTTATTATATTTTTCCGTCGGAGATGACCCTGCAAATTGCACAGGTCGTTTTGCTGATGAGCGGCATTATTCCGCTTTGGCTTTTGATGAGAAAATATGATCTCAATGCAACGGTAAAATTATTTTTGGCAATAGCCTATTGCGCTTATCCTGCAATCAGCTACGGATGTATCTATGATTTTCACGAAAACTGCTTCATTCTTCCGCTGCTTTTGTGGATGTTCCTTTTCTATGAGCTGAACAAAAAAATCCCGATGTTTATTTTCGCCTTTCTTGTTCTTATGGTTAAGGAAGAAGCCTTTGCATACGTTTTCATCTTTGCGTTTTACATCCTCGTTTCAAACAAGGATTACAAAAAAGGGCTTGCGCTCATGGCGCTTTCGCTCGTCTATTTCGGATGCGCCGTTGCATATATTTCGCACCTCGGCGAGGGAATAATGTCGGACAGATTTGCTAATCTGAAGCTTCCCGACGAGGGGCTTTTAGGCGTTATAAAGACCGTATTCAAAGCTCCGATGCTTATTTTCAACGAGCTTTTCAGGAGCACAAACAACGAGAGCAGTAAGGTAATTTATTTCTTACAGCTTTTCCTGCCGCTGGCAATGCTCCCCTTTGCGACAAAGAAGTTTTCAAGACTTATTCTCATTTGCCCTTTGCTGATAAACTTCCTTTCGGACTACTATTATCAGTGCGACCTCGGCAAGCAATATTCATTCGGCATGACGGCATTTCTTTTCTACGTTTCGGTCATCAATTTGTCGGAAATAGAGAAGAACAAGGGCGTTTACATGACGTTCTCTGCCGCCGTAATGAGCATAGTTATGATGCTTTCGCTTATGTATCCGAGAGTCGTGAACTATTCGCTGAGCTACAGCGCAAATAAACAGGCTTACGAGAGAATAACTCAGGTGCTTGACGAAATTCCCGACGATGCGAGCGTAACGGCTTCAACCTTCTTTGTGCCGAGGCTGTCGCAGCGCAGCGTGATTTATGAGCAGTATTATCACAATGCTGTTGACACGGATTATCTCGTCCTCGACCTCAGAGGAACAACCTCCGTTAAGGTTGCCGAAATCGAGCAGCCGTACATTGACGCAGGCTACAAGATGATCGTAAACGATGAAGGTCTCATCAGGGTTTACGTCAGAAATTAAATGCAAAATAAAAACAACACCTACAGGCTCGGAATTCTGAATCTGTAGGTGTTATATTTTTGCTTGTTTTGTTATATCTTATTTTCTGAGCGGTTCCGTATGCCAGATGTTATGCGCATATTCGTTAATTGCTCTGTCGCAGGCAAAGCGTCCTGCTCCGGCAATGTTCATCAGCGACATTCTGTCCCAAGTCTTTCTGTCGGCAAAGAGCTTTTCAGCCTTAGCCTGAGCCGCCTTGTAGTCTGCAAAGTCGGCAAGAACCATGTACGGATCGTGATGTGTGATAGCGCCGCCGATCTCAGGGAATACCTTACCGTTGATTCCGCCGTTGATGAAATCAACGACCTTGCGTATATCGGCATTGTTCTGATAATAATTCATCGGATTGTAGCCGACACGCTTCAGCTCGTTTACCTCGGGTGTGCTCATGCCGAAGATAATGATGTTGTCATCGCCTACAGCCTCGTGAATTTCAACGTTTGCACCGTCCATTGTGCCAAGCGTGATTGCACCGTTTATCATAAGCTTCATGTTGCCCGTGCCGCTCGCTTCCGTTCCCGAGAGAGAAATCTGCTCGCTGATATCGGCGGCAGGCATGAGGTGCTCAGCCATTGTAACGTTGTAATCCTCAAGATATACAACCTTGAGACGTCCTCTCACGTCGGGATCGTTATTGATAAGCTCGCCGAGAGAGCAGATGAAGCTGATTATCTTCTTCGCCATAAAATAGCCGGGAGCGGCCTTTGCGGCGAAAATATAGGTATGCGGAGTGAAATCTCCGTCGGGATTTTCCTTGATTGCAAGGTACTTTGAAAGAATGTGGAAGGCATTGAGGTGCTGACGCTTGTACTCGTGCAGTCTCTTGACCTGAACGTCAAATATTGATGTAGGGTCGAGCTCAACTCCGTTTGATTTTTTGACAAGCTCGGCAAGTCTTTCCTTATTGTGGAGCTTTATTTTTTCAAGCTTTTTGAGAACCTCGGCATCCGTTGCATAAGGCTTGAGCTTTTCAAGCTCGTCGCCGTTATAGACAAATCCGTTGCCGATGAGGTCGGTCAGAAGCTTTGTAAGCTCGGGGTTCGACTGACAGAGCCAGCGGCGGTGAGCGATACCGTTTGTAACGTTTGTGAATTTATCGGGAGTGAGCGAATAGAAATCCTTAAAAACGCTCTCCTTGAGAATTTCGGAATGGAGAGCCGAAACACCGTTTACGCAGTGAGAGCCTGCAACGGACATGTTCGCCATTCTGATAACGCCGTTTGAAACGATAGCCATACGCTCAACCTTGTCCGCATCACCTGTTGCGTTCCAAACATAGCTGCGGAAGCGGTTGTCGATTTCCTTAGTGATCTCATAAATTCTCGGAAGAAGTCGCTTGAAAAGATCCTCGGGCCAGCACTCGAGAGCCTCAGCCATAACGGTGTGGTTAGTGTAAGCAACGGTATTTGTGACAATGTTCCATGCCTCATCCCAGCCGTAGCCGCAGTCATCGAGGAGAATTCTCATCAACTCGGGAATTGCAAGCGTCGGGTGTGTATCATTGATATGAATTGCGATTTTATCGGCGAGGTTATCAACCGTGCCGTAAATTCTCAGGTGAGTGTTGATAATATCCTGAATAGAAGCGGAAACAAGGAAATACTGCTGACGCAGACGAAGGCTCTTGCCCTCGGGGTGGTTATCCGACGGATAGAGAACCTTACTGATAACCTCAGCCATTGCGTTCTGCTCCATCGCACGCATGTAATCGCCCTGGTTGAACATATCCATGTCAAGTCCGGGTGCCTTTGCGCTCCAAAGACGGAGAACGCTGATGCCCTTGCCGTCCTTGCCCGAAACGAACATATCATAGGGAATAGCCTTTACCTTGTTGCAGTCACGCTGTTCAACATGGTGATACTGATTATCCCAGCTCTCATCGACCCAGCCCTCAAAGAGGATATCGACTGCCTCCTCCTCATGAGGAACAAGCCATACGTCACCGCCGGGAAGCCAGAAATCGGGCAGCTCGGTCTGCCAGCCGTCAACAAGCTTCTGCTTGAAAATACCGTATTCGTAAAGAATCGAATAGCCCTTTGCATAATAGCCCTGGCTTGCAAGACCGTCAAGATAGCAGGCGGCAAGTCTGCCGAGACCGCCGTTGCCGAGTCCTGCGTCGGGCTCACAGTCATAGAGCTTGTCGAGCTTTATGCCGAAATCCTTGAGAGCCGATTCCATTGTTTTTGTAAGATTGAGATTGTAAAGATTGTTCTTGAGAGAACGACCCATGAGAAATTCCATGCAAAGGTAATAAATCTTCTTCGACTCAGCCTTTTTAGCCTCGTTGTGGAATTCCTTTCTGCCCTGCATCATCATATCACGAAGAATGAGAGCGATCGCCTTGTAATAATGCTCATAGGTAGCCTCCTCGGGCGAAACGCCGTAGAAATGGGAAAGCTTATTAACGATAAGCTCCTTAGCTTCCTTTTTTGTAAGTTTATAGTTCATAAAAAGCCTCCTGACTTGATTACTCGACTTAACATTTTTATTTTATACTATTTTTGTAAAAAATACAACACCCTATTTCAAATTGCTTATACGAATTTCAGCCCTGTATTTTATGCACTTCAACGAAAATTATTTATTATTTTAATATATCGGAAAAATAAATATAAATTTTGAACAAAATTACAGCCAATATGTGTTGTAACAGTAAAAATAAATGCCTTATTAAAACAAATAATGTCAAAAAAATACGAAAAAACTCTTTATCAAAATTGAAAAATATAGTATAATAGCTTTATAATCTTAATATTTGCGAAGTTATGCGCAATTATTCTGCGGAGGTACAGTTATGGGAAAAAACAAAGTCAGGCTCACGATCGGAGGACTTGATTATTATATCACGACCGATGAGGAGATCGCCTACATGAAAAATCTCGGCGAGGATCTTGACGATGAGATCACAGGTCTTATTCATGATCATCCGAGACTTTCTCAGGTTCAGGCGGCTGTTCTCAGCGCCCTTGACTATGCCGATAAGCTTAAACAGTCGGAAAAATCGAATGATTTTCTCAAGTCTCAGATTCAGATGTACATGGAGGATGCCGCAAAGGCAAAGACAGAAGCCGAAATGGCTCGCCGTGAAGCCGAGCGCATGACAAGAGACCTCAGAAGCATCCGCCGCAGTCTCGAAGAAAAGGAAATGTTATGATAAAACCTGAAATTCTTGCGCCTGCCGGTTCGCCCCAGGCGCTTATTGCAGCCGTACGAAGCGGAGCAGGCGCCGTTTACCTCGGCATAAAAAGTCTGAACGCCCGCCGAAGTGCTGAAAATTTTGATGATGAGCAGCTCAAAGAGGCTGTTTCATATTGTCACAAGCACAATGTAAAAGTACACCTTACGCTCAATACACTCGTATCGGACGGCGAGCTTGAAAAGGCTCAGGAAACCGTTCGTCTCGCATGTGACTCGGGCGTTGATGCAATTATCGTGCAGGATATCGGACTTGCCGAGCTTATTCACAGAACTGCGCCCGATATGCCTCTCCACGCTTCGACTCAGATGTCCGTCCAGACCGCCGCAGGTCTTAAAAGGCTTAAAAAGCTTGGATTTACCCGTGCTGTTCTTCCACGTGAATTATCAAAGGAAGAAATCAAAAAGCTTTGCGAAAGCTCGCCCATCGAGCTTGAATGTTTCGTCCACGGTGCACTCTGCATGTGCGTTTCGGGTCAGTGCCTTTTCAGCGCTGTTCTCGGCTCACGAAGTGGCAACAGAGGCGCATGCGCTCAGCCTTGCCGTCTCCCCTTCTCGGTCGAAAACGGAACGGGACACGACCTCAGCTTAAAGGATCTTTCGCTGATTGATTATATCACCGAAATGGCTGAAATGGGCGTCTGCTCATTCAAAATCGAGGGCAGAATGAAGCGCCCTGAATACGTTGCCGCCGCTGTCAAGGCTTGCCGCAACAGCGTTGACGGAGTGACGGATAACGCGCTCAGAGACGATCTGCGCTCGGTATTTTCACGTTCGGGCTTCACGGACGGCTATTACAGAAGCAAGCTCGGATACGACATGTTCGGAATTCGCCGCAAGGACGATGTTACGGCGGCTTCGGGCGTTCTCAAGAAGCTTGAAAAGCTCTACGAAAAGGAAAAAGCCGATACCGTTGTAGATTTTGCTTTCACCGCCTTAAAAGGCGAGCCGATATCACTTGCCGCAAGAGCAGGAACAAAAAATGTTTTCGCCGAGGGCGAGGTTCCTCAGCTTGCCATGAACAAGGCTACAACTGCCGAAGCCGTTCATAATCAGCTCTCCAAGGTCGGCGGAACGAGATTTGTCTGCGGCGATATTGATATTGAACTCGACGACGGACTTTTCATTCCCGTTTCGGAACTCAACAAGCTTCGCCGTGAGGTTGTCGAGAAGCTCGACGAGGACAAAGCTCAGATTAAAAGCTTCACTCCCGAATATGTTAAAATTCAGCCGCACATGCCAAACAAAAAACGTCTTATCTGCCGCTTTGCCGATATTGACAGTATCCCCGAAAATTGGGATTATATTGAACAGGTCATTGTGCCGCTCGGCGATGAGCAAAGGGTTAAAAAGTCGCTCCGAGTCAGCGTCGAAGTGCCGCGAGGAATTTTCTCGAATGATGAAAGAGTTCTTGAGAAGCTGAAAAGCGCAAAGGAATTCGGCATAACAGAAGCATGGGCAGGCACGCTTGACGGAATTGTTCTTATTCAAAAGGCAGGGCTTAAACCGAATGCTTTTATAGGCTCAAACGTGTTTAATTCGCTCTCAGTCAAGACGCTTGAGGGCATGGGCATAAACAAAATTTTGCTTTCACCCGAGCTGACCCTGGCTCAGGCCCAGGCAATCGGAGGAGAAGCGCCGAGGGGCGTTTTCGCTTACGGCAGACTGCCTTTGATGCTGACAAGAAACTGTCCGCAGAAAAACGGCAAGTCCTGCGCCGAATGTAAGCGCACGGGCAAGCTGACCGACCGCAGAGGAATTGAATTCCCGATCGACTGCCGCTTGGGCTGCAGCGAAATTCTCAACAGCGTTCCCGTTTATATGGCGGACAGGCTCAGCGAGATAAGAAATATGGATTTCATGCTTCTCTATTTTACAAACGAGAGCAAGGAAAAAACGTCGCTCGTTATTCAGGACTACATCAAAGGCTCAAAAAAGCCCCACGGCGAATTTACAAGAGGTCTGCTTTACAGGGGCGTAGAATAAACAAAATATACAAGCAAAAAGTCGCAGGAATCACCCTGCGGCTTTGTTGTTTATTATTACAATTAATTTTAATACACATCCATTGCGCTGTTCTTTTCGCCGCAATGAGGGCAAATTGTTTCACGATTTTTCTCGTCATGGCGCATAACGGCAATGATTATGAAATAGATTATGCCAAAGCCGAACCATATCGTCGCAAGACCGATAACCCAGTCCATCGTTCTGAACATTTTCCCTCTCTGAAACTCGCCCACATAGCCGCACTTACGGCATTTCGGAACATCGTGGTACTGCTTATTCATTTCATTGACGGGTTGGTTTGAAACGGCAACGCCGCAATGAATACAAACAGCGGCATTGTCCGCTATTTCCTGTCCGCAATTTTTACAATACATAATTTTTCTCCTTTGCTTTTTTATTTAAAGTCACATTGACTTTTTTACACATTCTGTATGAAATCCGAGGAATTGTTTGCAGCATTTTGCGCCGTCTGCTTTGAAAGCTGCTTGGTTCTTACAGATATCATAAAAAGCTGTATAAGCAGAGCAACGTTAAGTATAACAAACATAACACCGCCGAACTTCAGGCTTGCTTTGCCGCCGATATCTGCATAATTACGAGCATTTGAACAAGCTGAAATATATATAATTATGTATAACGCCGCTGAATAAATTGCCGTAATTTTGGGATAAATCATTTTATGACGTTCCTCACATTTGTCGCAAATAATCGGGAAAACAATTAAAAAAAGTGAAACTGCCACACCGATAAGGCTTGCTATCGGAATAAAAACCATATCGCTGAAATAACTGAAAAGGCTGTAATCTCCGAGATTTGCATGCATTGTATCTTCTAAAACGTAGTGCAAAACCGACTTAACGGTTGAAAATGACGGCACAAACCAAAAGATAGCCGTCAACACCTCCAAAGCGGCAGCAGTAATATATGTATATTTAATATTCTTCATGTGCTTCACTCCCGTCACACAGTAACCTTTGTTATGTTATAGTTATCCTTGTTGCACATGATAAGGGTTGTAACGCAGTTTTCAATGCTGCCTTCTGCGCTCTCGGCAACGAAATCAAAATCATCGGCATTTTCCTTGCCCCATTTTATAGTGCCGTCGGCGGTTTTCATTACGTTCACGGCACTGATACATGCGTAAAATACTCCCGACTCTTTATCGCTCGCCCAAGAGATTTTGTAAGTAAAGGAAAGCCTGTTTAAGCAATCCAATTCTTCACCCTTTTTATTTGGTTTAAGCGACGACAAATAAACATCTCCATCGGTTTTTGTAATATTTTTTGAAACAAGAATCCATTTATTGAAAAGCTCGGTATCTCCCCAATGAGTAGGCTTTTTTGCATTTGCAAATGCCGCCGTAATGTAATCGGCAAGCTCGGCTTTCAGATTTGTAAAATCACAGCCTTCGATTGAGGATATGTATTCCGCCTGTCCTTTGATCTCAAAGTTTGCCGTCTGTGAGTCGAGCTTATACATTGTATCGCCCGTATTATTTGAAAGAACAGCCTTCACAACTGCCGTATCGCCGTTTGCGTACTTTTCTTTGTCAAGCTCAAACGTAACATACCTCTGCACCTCTTCGCTGCAGCCCTGAGTGTTTACGGTCAGCTGGCAGTAAGGCGAAACTCCCGAGACCTCATAGCTTATTCCTGCGAAAGCATCGAGCGGCTGGGCGTTCTTTTCTTTGTTTTCGGATATAGCGTCCTCGCTCGGATACGAGTCCTTATAGAAATCATAGCCGTGATATTTGATTTTTTCTCCCAAATCGTCCTTGACCAATTCAACGTTTGTCGTTTGACCGTAAAAATCCCTAAATTCGATGGTCTTTTTGTCGTCAAGAACCTTCCATGTTCCGGTTCCGTATTCGCCCTCATAGTTATAGCTGCCGTCCTGCTGAACATTCAGAGTCTCGCCCTTTTCGTTGTACCATATCCCTGTAATTTTGCTGCTCTTGCCGCAAGCGGAAAGCGTCAGCACGAGCAGAGTAAAAATCAACACTGCTCCTAAAATTCTTTTGGCTTTTTTCATTTAATGCTCCTCCTTTATTTTTGAACGCCATTATTTCAATGGTGATGATATTTTATCACTATAGCAATAATATGTCAACACTATAACTGTAATTATTTTTCGCAATAACGATTATTATAATATACGAGGTGATTAAATGGACATCGGAAAAAGAATAGTTGAATTAAGGGAAAGAAAAAATATGAGCACCAATAAGCTTGCCAATCTCGCAGGCATTTCGCAAAGCTATCTGCGTGACCTTGAAATGAACAAAAAGAATCCCACGGTTGAGATGCTTTCTTACATTTGCTTTGCCCTTGATATTTCCGTGCAGGATTTCTTTTCCGAGCAAAGGAACAAGGTCAACCCCTATCTTTTGTCCGCAATTCAGCTCCTTGATGACGAGGAACAGATCAAGCTGTCGGAATTTATCTGCGCTGTGAAAAAGACTAACTGAGCTTTTAAGCAATAAAAAATCACCGTTTAACACGGTGACGGCATAGAAAAAAGAGGTCGCAAAAACGACCTCTTTTTATTATATAATTATGATTTTCATTTCTTCTTTTTCTTCAAAAACGACAGCTTCGGGAGCTTGATTTTCGGCTCGGAGGAAACCTCATCCTCAAACGCATCGCTGTTGTTCCAAAGGTGAATAATTCCTTCGTCATTGAGGAGCTTGATGATAATTATCAGAATCGGCACAAGAAAGATACCGATAAATCCGAAGAGCTGCGAACCGATGTACATACCCATAAGGGTGACAAACGACGGCAAATCAACCGTTCCGCCAACGATTTTCGGCTCAATAATCTGTCTGACAACATAGATGACTGCGTAAACAATGAACAGTCCGATTGCCAATCCGACCTTGCCTGTAATCAGGCTGTAAAGTGCCCAAGGAACCATAAACGTACCCGTTCCGATAACAGGAAGAATATCCAGCACGGCGATTATCAGTGACAAGGCGATTATGTTGCCGTCCTTGTAAATTCCGATAAGCGTAAGAATATTTAATCCGACAAAAAGCTCCATTCCCGTTATGCAAATGATGAGAACATATGATTTAATGAGTTTTCCGAGTGACTTAAATACAATACGCTTCGTTGCGGAAAGCTTGCTTTCGTTTTCTTCTGATATCTGACCCTTGATAAATTTAACCAGTCGGTCATAGTCAACCGCCATAAAGCAGGAGGAAACTATCGCTATCATAACGGCGACAAAAACGGACGGGATCTGCTTTGCCGTGCTCCAAATTCCGCTGAGCGGAGTTGAAAGGCTCGCAAGTGAGAACTTCTCACCGTTTGACGCCTTATCCATAATGAAGCTTGCAATTTCCGTTGCGCTCTTTTCTTTAAGCGCGTCGAAAAACGGTACCATTGACTGTGTCGCCTTGGCTTCAAGGCTGTCCGGCAAGAATCTGATTGTATTCAGCGACCAGTTTTTGACATTCTCGATAAGCGTCGGTATATCAGTCAGCTTTGACTGAATAAAGGCAATAAGACTTTTTATTCCGTCAACAAGCTTTACACCGATGAGCGAGATCAAAGCAACAATAACCAGATACAAAAGAAGAACAAGGACCGTTGCCGTTATGCCCTTTTTGATTTTTGTTTTTCTCGTTATAAAGTTCGTCGGTCTTTGCACGATTACCGCAATGAAAAATGCGATAAGGAACGGTGCAAACATCGAGAAGCAGTATTTCAAAAATAAATATGCCAAGCCCAATACAATGGCGTAATAGACTATATTTATAATTTTTTTACGTCTTACTTCGGCTTTATCCATAATTAACCTCACTCTAAAAATTTTTAACAAAGTGCCTTATACTGAATATATTATACCATAAAAGAGAATAATGCAAATAAAAAATGAAAAAATTTCAAAAAACTCTTTATTATTTGACACTTTTATGATAAACTAAATTGATTATATCGTTTAAACGTATCAGGGAGTTGAAAACAATGGACATAGCTGTTTTAGGCTACGGTGTTGTAGGTTCGGGTGTTGCCGAGGTTATCTCGCTTAACGACCGAAAAATTACAAGCAAAATCGGAGAAAAAATGAATGTCAAGTATATCCTTGATCTCAGAAAATTTCCCGGTGACAAAAACGAAGATAAGATAATTGATGATTTCAATATTATTCTTAACGACGGCGATGTTAAAATCGTCGCAGAGGCAATGGGCGGACTTCACCCTGCCTTTGAATTCGTTTCCTCCTGCCTCAAGGCAGGCAAATCCGTTGTCACATCAAACAAGGAGCTTGTTGCCGAAAAGGGCGATATCCTGCTTGAGCTGGCAAAGGAAAACAATGTAAACTTCATGTTTGAGGCAAGCGTCGGCGGCGGAATTCCCGTTCTTCGTCCGATCATTCAATGCCTTGCCGCAAATGAAATAACCGAAGTTGCCGGAATACTCAACGGCACAACAAACTTCATTCTTTCCAAGATGATTTTTGACTCGATGAGCTTTGAGGATGCTCTCAAGCTGGCTCAGGACAACGGTTACGCCGAAAAGGATCCTACAGCCGATATCGAAGGATTCGATGCATGCCGCAAGATCTGTATTCTTGCCGCTCTTTGCTTTGGCAAGCACGTTTATCCCAAATCAGTCTACACTGAGGGTATAACAAAGATCACACTTGAGGACGTTGACTATGCACGCTCATGGGGCGGCGTAATCAAGCTTCTCGGCAGAGCCAAAAAGGTCGGTGACAAGACAGCCGCAATGGTTTCGCCCGCATTCGTTTCGGACTCAAGTATTCTTTCGGGCGTCAACGGAGTATTCAATTCCGTCCTCGTTCGCGGCAATGCGGTCGGCGACGTTGCATTCTACGGTCAGGGCGCAGGCAAAATGGCAACAGCAAGCGCTGTTGTTGCCGACATTATCGACTGTGCACAGCACATCGGACGCAACAAGGGCATAAGCTGGGATAAGGCGGTTGACGGCTCTCTCGTCGATCATAACGAGGTTGAAACGGCTCTTTATGTCCGTGCCACGGGCTGCAAGGAATGTGCGCTCAGCAAAGCCAAGGAGCTTTTCGGCGACATCAAGGTTCTTTCAAGAGAGAATGCTCCCGAGGACGAATTTGCATTCGTCACATCGGCGGACAAGGAGGGCACGCTCAGAGCCAAGCTCGGCGAGATTGAGAACATCAACGTGCTTTCAACAATCAGGGTAGTTAATTATTAAAATATAAAGTGGTGAATTGATCATGGGACTTATAGTTCAGAAATTCGGCGGCAGTTCGGTCGCCAACACAGAGCGTGTCATGAACGTTGCAAGAATTGTAACGGACACCTACAAAAAGGGCAATGACGTTGTAGTTGTTGTTTCCGCTCAGGGCGATACAACAGATGACCTTATCGCAAAGGCAAAGGAAATCAGCGCTCACAATTCAAAGAGAGAAATGGATATGCTCATGGCAGCAGGCGAGCAGATTTCAATTGCTTTGCTTGCAATGGCTATTGAGGAGCTCGGCTGTCCTGCGATTTCGCTTCTCGGCTGGCAGGCAGGCTTCCGCACCGATTCCGTTTACTCTGCGGCAAGAATTAAAAAGGTTGAAACCGACAGAATCAGAACCGAGCTTGACAACCGCAAGATCGTTGTTGTTGCAGGCTTTCAGGGACTTAACAAGTATCAGGACATGACGACCCTCGGCAGAGGCGGCTCGGACACAAGCGCAGTTGCAATTGCGGCGGCTCTCAACGCTGACAGATGCCAGATATTTACCGACGTTGACGGTGTTTATACCGCAGACCCCCGTAAGGTTGCAGGCGCACGCAGACTTCAGGAGATCACATACGACGAGATGCTTGAGCTTGCAACGCTCGGCGCACAGGTTCTCAACAACCGTTCGGTTGAAATGGCAAAGAAATATAATGTTGAGCTTGAGGTTATTTCAAGCCTTAACCCGATTCCGGGAACAATCGTAAAGGAGACCACTAAAATGGAAAAGATGTTAGTCAGAGGCGTAACAAAGGATAAGGACGTATCGAAAATTTCTATCGTAGGCGTTGAGGATGTTCCGGGAATCGCATTCAAGGTTTTCTCACAGCTTGCAAAGAACAACATAAATGTTGATATCATTCTCCAGTCGGTCGGCAGAGACAACACAAAGGATATCGTTTTCACCGTCAGCATGGCAAATGAGGAGGAAGCGGTTGAGTGCATTAAGGCTCTCCCGTTCATCGGTGACGCAAAGGTATTCAGCGACAACACTGTTGCCAAGGTTTCCGTTGTCGGCGCAGGTATGGAGACTCACCCGGGCACAGCTTCAAAGATGTTTGAGGCACTCTACGGCAAGGGAATCAACATTCAGACTATCTCGACAAGCGAGATCAAAATCTCTGTACTTATCGACGAGAAGGACGCAGATAAGGCTGTTTCCGCAGTTCACGAAGCCTTCTTCGGCAACGACTGATAATAAAGTTGAGAATACCTCAATTGTAGATTGTAACTTTAAAAGCACGGTACGAATATCGCAC
>CAVGRW010000052.1:0-15093 GCA_963631735.1 Bacteroidaceae bacterium
ACGGGTACTGTCGCTTGCGACGGTCGGCGAGCCGTTAGTATGCAAGGCGCAGCCGTAGCAGACGGTAAGTCCCTTCTCCTGCACCGACAGAGTCGCTTTTGCGGCTCTGCTTTTTTGACTATTTTTGTGACATTTATTTTCGGAGGGTTTATTATGGCAAGAGAGACCTTGAAATCAAGGCTTGGTTTTATCCTGCTTTCCGCAGGCTGTGCGATCGGCGTCGGAAATGTTTGGAAGTTTCCTTATGTTGTCGGTCAGAGCGGCGGCGGAGCATTCGTTTTGATTTACATTTTGTTCCTCGTTATCCTCGGTCTGCCCGTCATGACGATGGAATTTGCAATCGGCAGAGCGAGTCAGAGATGTCCCGTTAAGGCTTATCAGGCTCTTGAAAAGAAGGGTCAGAAATGGCACATTCACGGCGGATTTGCGCTTGCGGGCTGTTATCTTTTGATGATGTTCTATACCACAGTTACGGGTTGGATGCTTCATTATTTTTATCTGAACGCTTCGGGTCGGTTTACGGGTCTCGATTCAACCGCAGTCAGCGGCGAATTTGATAAAATGCTTGCTCAGCCCGTTACTATGACGGCATGGATGGCTGTCGTCGTTATCGCATGTATCGCCGTTTGCATAATCGGACTGCAAAAGGGTCTTGAAAAAGTTACCAAGGTAATGATGATTGCCTTGCTTGCGATCATGGTCGCCCTTGCCGTTAACAGCGTTTTCATGGACGGCGCAAAAGAGGGCTTGAGCTTCTATCTTGTTCCGAACCTTGAGAGAATGAAAGAGGTCGGCATTGTCAACGTTATTGTAAGTGCGATGAATCAGGCGTTCTTCACGCTCAGTCTCGGTATCGGCGCAATGGCTATTTTCGGCAGCTATATTGATAAATCGCACAGCCTGCTCGGCGAGTCCGTCAGAGTTGTCGTGCTTGACACCTTTGTTGCAATTACGGCAGGTCTCATTATTTTCCCTGCCTGCTTCACCTATAATGTTGACCAGGCGGCGGGACCGAGCCTTATTTTTGTAACGCTCCCGAATATTTTTGCAAACATGCCCGGCGGACGCTTGTGGGGAAGCCTGTTCTTCCTGTTTATGTCCTTTGCGGCGCTTTCAACGGTTCTTGCCGTGTTTGAGAATATTATTTCCTGCGGCATGGAGCTTTTCGGCTGGAGCAGAAAGAAATCGGGACTTATCAACATGGTGTTGATTCTCGTGCTGTCGCTTCCGTGTGTGCTCGGCTTCAATATTCTCAGCGGAGTTAACATTCTTGGCGGCGGAATTATGGATCTTGAGGATTTCCTCGTCAGCAATATTCTTTTGCCGCTAGGCTCGCTTGTTTATCTTCTTTTCTGCGTTTCACGTTACGGCTGGGGCTGGAACAATTTCAAGGCAGAAGCCAATGCGGGTCAGGGCATGAAGATAAAGGATTGGATGAGAGGATATCTCGCCTATGTGCTTCCGATTATAATTCTTTTCATCTTCGGCTTCGGCATATACAGTAAATTTTTTGCGGCATAAAAATTTAGGCAACACCGCACAAAATTGACTTTATAAAAAATTCGGACGTCGATCGGTACAAAAGTATCGTTCGGCGTCCGTTTTTTATTCATTATCATTGTTCATTGCTTTAATAATTTGGAGTACGGCGGCTTTCTGATTGGGTTTAAGGCAAACCCAACAGTCAAAAAGTTCTTTCAGCTCGGGCGAAAGCTCTACCGTTTCACCCTCGGCAAAGAATTGTGACATTGTTATCCCGAAACCGTTGCATATTGTTTCAAGGGTTGCAATCGACGGCAGGGTGTTTCTCCTGAAAATATTGCCGATAGTCGATTGAGCCAAACCGCATTCCTTTGAAAGCTTATACTCTGTCCAGCCTCGCTCCTGCAATAATTGTTGAAGCCGAGCTTGCGTATCCATAACATCACGTCCTTATAACAAATCTTTTCGCTTGAATAGTTCTGTATTTATTTAAGAATAACATAATTACCATGAAAAAGCAAATGTAGGCAATTTTAGGTTTATATTGACTTTAACAGGGTTTATTGCTATAATTGACACATGAAGTGTCTGATAGGTGAATAAGGCTATGAATATTTTTATAACGCTTGATTCAAATTACATATATCCGCTGTGCGTTATGCTCAACTCGATAGCCGAAACTAATTCCGGCAATCGAATTGATCTTTATGTTGCTTATTCATCGCTGACAGAAAATGATTTCTCGGACATGGAAAAGGCGCTCGGCGAAACAAATCATGAGATACACCGAGTTCCCGTGAGCGACGATATGTTTGACGGCTGCCCCGTGCTTGACAGAATAAGCAAGGCAACATATTACCGTCTGCTTGCAGGCGATGTTCTCCCGAACGATGTGGAAAGGGTTCTTTATCTCGATCCCGATATCGTTATCAACGGCGATCTGAGTGATTTTTATAATCTCGATTTGCAGGGAAATATTATCGCAGGCGCACCGCACCTCTACGGAATTCCCGAGGGTGTCAATCGCTTGCGCCTCGGTCTGAGCAAGGAAAGCCGCTATATCAACGCCGGCGTTTTGCTGATTGATTTAAAAAAATGGAGAGAAGAAATTTCATTAAAAAGGATTTTTAAATTTATCTCCGTCAACCATAAAAAGCTTCTTCTTGCCGATCAGGACGTTATAAATGTTTTGATGAAAAACCGCACGCTTCCGATCGACGAGAGGATTTATAATCTTGACGAAAAAACCTACCGTCATTTTTCTTCCTTCTTGGCAGGAGAAAAAAGAATCGACCTTGATTGGGTAGAGAAAAATACGGTTATTATTCATTTCAACGGTAAACACAAACCCTGGAAAGAACAGAAATACACCGGAAGGCTCGGTGATTTTTTTGAACAATATAAAAAGCTGTGACTCTGATGTTGCAAAGCAAAAGAAGCTTCGCCTGATTCAACGGGTGGGGTCAATTGTCGTTTGCTCTATCATAGCCGCGGTTTTTATTTATATATATATAAAGTATGGCAAGGAGCTTTACAATCTGCTCTGTGACGCCGAACACATGAAAATATTTTTGTCTCGGTTCAGGGGCTTCGATAAGCTTGTTTTTGTTGCGATACGCGCAATGCAGACGGTTGTCAAAATTATACCTGCCGAGCCGCTGGAAATCGGTTCGGGCGCTTTGTACGGAACATGGGAGGGTATGCTCCTGTGTCTGCTCGGAACGGAAATCGGCTCGTTTGTCATTATTCTTTTGACGAAGCTTTTCGGCAGACGGCTTGTCAATCTTTTTATACCGATTGAAAAAATCGATTCGCTGAAATTTCTCAAGGACAAAAAGACGGTTTACAAAACGCTTTTTATTATTTATCTTATCCCGGGAACGCCCAAGGATATATTGACCTATGCCGCAGGAATAACGGATCTTGATATGAAAAAATTCATGCTGATAACAAGTATTGCGAGAATTCCGTCAATTCTTTCTTCGACATGGTGCGGCAATCAGATAACGGGAAGAAACTTTGACCTTGCGATTATAATTTTTGCCGTCACGGCGCTTCTCAGTATAATTTGTTCGTTCTTTTATAAAAAGATAATCGGCGAAAAAGGAAAGAAGAATTCCGACGAAACCGAGAAAGAAAACGCCGATGAAAACAACGGGGAGGAAACAGAGTCTTGAAAACTAAAACGTTGACTGCCAAACCTGACAAAAGCTATATGTACGCACCGCTTTTGTTCTTGCTGGCGGCTCTTTTGCCCGAATACTTTGCGCCTGTTCTGGGCATTGTAATTTTCATACTTGTTCTGAAAAAAAGAATAGCGGAAAAAAGCAAGCCGAAATTCGGAAAGCTCGGAATTGCAATATTGATTTACATGGCATGGATGGTAATTTGCTCGTTTTACTCGTCCTCTGCGATATCCTCGCTGGCAAGCATCGGCTTGTGGTGCCTGATGTTTACGGGGTACTATGTTTTTACCGAAACGGTGAATTCGGAGGAAGCGGTTGACAAGGTGTTTTATTTCGGCTGTCTTTCTTCGGGAATTGCGGGATTTATCGGAATTGCTCAAATGGTGCTTTACCATCTCTGCCGTAGGACGGGCAGTGATCTTGCAAAATTCTTCAATCCGTTTTGGCGTTTCCTTGATTTCGGTGTCGAAAGACTTGTTAAATATCTGCCGAAATTCATTGTTTCAAACATGGCGTCAACGAAGTTCAATTTCTTTATAACAAGAGCTTGCGGAACGTTCTCCAATCCGTTGTTTTTTGCAACATTCTGCGTTTCGATGCTTCCGTTTGCGGCATACGTTTTCCTTTGCTCGGAAAGCGCAAAGCGCAGATGGATAGGCTTTGTTTGCTGTCTTATGAATATCGGCGGAATTGCGCTTTCATATTCAAGAGGACCGTATCTCTTTGCGGTTATCGTTTTCTTCCTCCTGTTCCTTTACGGCGGCAAAAAAGGCTTGAAGCTCATGGCTCTCGGCGGAGTCGGATTTTGCGCCATTGCGATTTTTGCAAACGGAATTTTCAAAAGGCTTCTCACGCTCATCAGCGGAAAGGACATTTCCGTGAACACGAGAAAGCAGGTTTGGGACGCTGCCTTTGCGATGCTTAAAGAAAGACCGATTTTCGGATACGGAACGGGCTTTGACAATGTACGCCGTGTGCTTCACGAAGTGTATCATGTCAGACAGCCCCACGCACACAATATTTTCCTTGAAACATGGCTTGAAAACGGAGTTTTCGGCGCAGTCCTGCTTGCAGCAATTTTTGTAATATTCTACATAAATATTTTTCGGCTCGCAAAGCTCGGTTCGAGCACACGAAATGTCGCCGTAACTCTTTTCGCAAGCGTTTCGGGATTTCTCCTTTGCGGAATGACGGATTGCCTTTTCTACGGACTCAAACCGCTCCAATATATGATGATGATTTTGGGCCTCTCTCAGGCGGTTTTTGCGATTTATCTCCGTAAAAAAGAAGAAAGCACATAAACTCAATATAAAAAATAAAGCTATAGTTCATTTGACGGCATTAACCGACGTGAACTATAGCTTTTTCTTTATTAAATATTTAATCAGAACTCATCATTGAGCACGGCGTGTGCACAGCGGAGTCCGTCAACAGCGGCTGAAACTATACCGCCTGCGTAGCCTGCGCCCTCGCCGCACGGGTAAAGACCGCGCACCTTGAGCGACTGATAATATTCGTCACGAACTATACGAACGGGAGACGACGATCTTGTCTCCGGCGCTGTCAGAACAGCGTCGGGGCGGTCGAAGCCCTTGAGCTGAGTGCCCCATTTTACTATAGCCGCCGCCATAGCTTCGGTCACCTTTTGCGGAAGCACCCGGCGGATATCGCCGAGCTTGACGCCCGTTGCACATGACGGGTTGACACTGCCGAGCTGAGTTGATTTGACATTTTGAAGAAAATCGCCGACGAGCTGAGCCGGAGCGGTATAGTCTCCTCCGCCTGCGGTGAAAGCCTTTTCTTCAATCTCCTGCTGAAGCTTGAAGCCTGCCAGCGGATGCTCACTGCCGAAATCCTCGGGCTCAACACCGACAAGAATTGCCGAGTTGGAGTTTTCACCGTCACGGGCATAGTTGCTCATTCCGTTGACGACTACTGCGCCGCTGTCGCTCGTTGCGGCAACGACCGTGCCGCCGGGGCACATGCAAAATGTATAAGCTCCCCTGTGGTGAAGCGAATGGTTGGCAAGCTTGTAGTCCGCCGCTCCGAGTGCGGGGTGACCTGCAAATTCGCCGTACTGTGAACGGTCAATCATCTCTCTCGGGTGCTCGATTCTTGCGCCGACGGAAAACGGCTTTTGCATGATGTCAATGCCCTTACGGTAAAGCATCTCAACCGTATCCTTTGCGGAATGACCGACGGCAAGAATTACGCTGTCGGTTTCGAGGTCGATTTTTTCACCGTTCTCGTTTTCATATGAAATTCCGTGAACAACGCCGTTGGCGATAATAATGTCGGTCAGCTTACAGGAGAAAAGCACGTCGCCGCCGAGGCTTTTGATTTCCTCACGAATGTTTTTGACAACCTGAACGAGCTTGTCCGTTCCGATATGCGGACGCCATGACCACAGAATATCCTCGGGTGCGCCGAACTCGACAAAATCGAGAAAAACCTTGCGGCAAAGCTTGTCCTTGATTCCCGTTGTGAGCTTGCCGTCGGAGAATGTGCCTGCGCCGCCCTCGCCGAACTGAACGTTTGAGGTCTCATCAAGCTTTTTCGTTGTCCAAAAGCGGTTGACATCGGCGGTTCTTGCGTCAATGTCCCGACCTCTTTCAAGCACGATCGGGCGAAGTCCTGCCCTTGCAAGAGTCAGCGCCGCCCACATTCCGCCGGGTCCGAAGCCGACAACGATCGGTCGAAGCTCGCTTGTTCGCTTGTTCTCGGGCATAATATAAGTAAACGGCTCAACTATTGCCGCTTTTTTGTTTTTGCTTTTTGCGAGAATTTCTTTTTCGTCGCCGTCAACGGTAACGTCAACGCTGTGGACAAAAAAGAGGTTATCTTTTTTTCTTGAATCGAGGGATTTTTTGACGATCTCAAGCGAGAGAATTTTTCTCTTCGGCATACGCAGAGCCTTTGCAGCACCTGCCAGCACGTCGTCATATGTACCCTCTAACGGAGTTTTGATTTCGTTAACTCTTATCATAAAATTATCCTGCTAAAAATTTTTGGTGTATTTTAAAATTCGCATCTCGTGGTTCTGCAAATTATACATTACTTGGTAAACAGTGTGCTTGCCCGAATCGGGAAGCGTGTTGTATGCCTTTGACTCGCAGTCATAAAAAATGAAACGGTTATATCCCGAGGTGTCAATGAGCGAATAGTTCAGCGCATTTATTTCGTCGGAAATTTCACTGAGCCAAAGAGGGGATTTTTCAATAAAGCTTTCAAATTCTTCTGCCTGCTCGGGCTTATAGATTACGTCCGTGCATGAATAGAGCTTTTCACTTTTTATAAACGATTTTAAAGAAGCAATTGTACTTTTGTTTTCGCTTTTGAGTCCGACGCTGTCAACGGTGGTTGCACTTCCCTCGGACGGGAAAGTAATTCCGATTATATTCCCTGCTTCCGTGACATACCCGAAGTCGGAGGAAAATCCGTCCCTGCCAAGAGTAATTTGCTTTGAATCTATCGGCGAAAAAATATTAAAAACCTGCGCCGCACAGAAAGCAAGGCAAATCAGCTTAATTATAATTTCATTGCCGACTCTGCCCATATAGTAATAGATAAAAAAGAGAGAGCCGAGCGGAACAAGCAGAAAAACAAGCGGTATCCAAACGGGCGTTGTTCCGTGAACGCTGTACCAGCTTTGCAAAAAAGAACGGCTGAAAATAAGCGCCGCAAGGTTGACTATGACAAGCATGACCCTCATCAGAACAGGCGAACGGTATTCGCCGCCGAGCTGCGGGTCAAACTCGGGCGGACGCTCGCAAAGCTCATCGCCGTAGGCGTGTTCGTTTATTTCGTTTTGCGGCATAGCTTCACCGTCCTTGTTTTAACTGCCGATATTTCCGGCGCAATGCTCGGCTCCCTATATCGCATAGGGAGCCTGCATTTATTGTGTCCTGCGAAATTTTATGCCTTAAAGAAAGCCGTGAAAGCCTTGTTTGCCATGTAAACGTCAAGCTTTGCGATGAGCTCAAACGGAGCGTGCATCGAGAGGACGGGAACGCCGACGTCAATAACATCAACGTCAAGGTTTGCAACATACTTTGCAACTGTTCCGCCGCCGCCTGCGTCAACTGCGCCGAGCTCGCCGAGCTGCCAATTTACATTAGCGTTGTTGAAAATTCTCGTAACCTCGCCGACAAATTCTGCGCTTGCATCCGATGTGCCGCCCTTGCCTCTTGCGCCCGTGTATTTCGTGACAACGATACCTCTGTTGAGGTAAGATGAATTCTTCGCTTCAAACGGGGTCGGGAAGGTCGGATCAAATGCCGCATTAACATCGGCGGAAAGGCACTTCGACTTTGAAAGAACGTCCCAGACCATAAGTCCCTCGGCTCTTGCAAGGTCGGCGATGAAATACTTCATATATGATGAATTGAGTCCCGTGTTTCCGTCCGAGCCGGTCTCCTCTTTGTCGGTGAGAACAGCAACGGCTGTGTAATCGGGAGTTTCGTCAAGGTCAAGAATCGCTCTGAGCTCGGGGTAAGCGCAGACACGGTCGTCATGGCCGTAGCCGCCGATAAGGCTGCGGTCGAAGCCGATATCCGTAACCTTTGCCGCAGGAACCATTTCGAGCTCGGCAGTGAGGAAATCCTCCTCAACCATGCCGTACTTCTCGTTGAGAAGCTTGAGAATATTGAGCTTAACGAGCTCACTGCCCTTGTCTGCCCTGAACGGAAGCGAACCGACGATAACATTCAGCTCCTCGCCCTTGATTCCGTCGTCAAGATTTCTCTTGTCTTGCTCCTTTGAAAGGTGGGGAAGCAGGTCGGAGATAACGAACTGAGGCTCGCCCTCTTTTTCGCCGAGGCTGACCTCAACCTCTGTGCCGTCACGCAGAACGACTACGCCGTGGAGCGACATCGGAATGGTAGTCCACTGATATTTCTTGATTCCGCCGTAATAGTGAGTCTTGAAAAGTGCAATCTCGTTTGCTTCGTAGAGCGGGTTCGGCTTGAGGTCGAGACGGGGAGAGTCGATATGAGCCGCCGCAATTCTTACACCCTCGCCGACGCTCTTTTTGCCGATAACGGCAAGGATGACCGCCTTTTTGCGGTTGAGATAATAAACCTTGTCGCCGGGTGCGTACTTCTTGAATTTATCAAAGGGAACGAAGCCCTTTTTCTCTGCCTCGGCAACAACAAACCTTGCAACCTCTCGCTCAGTTTTGTTGTCGTTGAGGAATTTTTTGTAATCCTCGGCGAAATCCATCGCCTTCTGAAGCTCTGCTTCATCTACAAAATTTGCGCTGTGCTTCTTGTTCATAAACAATTTTTCGCACAAAACATCAACTTCTGTCTTTTCTTCTGCCATTGTGATTTCCTCCTTAAAAATTCGACCGTTTTACGGTAAACTTATTCTTTTTCGCCTTGCCCGAACCGACAGTTTGCGCAGGGCGATTGTTTTATAATTCATTCAGTTGATCGGACAGGCTTTCGCTTCCGTTGTTGCGGATGACAATATCTGCCCTTTCTATATAATATTGCTCATTTTTTTGGGCGTTTATTCTGAGCATGGCTGTCTCACGGTCTATGCCGTCACGCTTCATTATGCGCTCGGCACGGATCTCCTTGTCGGCGGTCACGACTATCATTTTTGTGCAGTATTTCGGCAGGTCGCAATCGAAAATCGCCGCCGCATCAATGATAACGCCCTTGTGCTCCGATGTGAAATTATTTTTTATTGTTTCAATCGCAAGCTTGGTTATCGCTGGGTGAGTAATCTTGTTAAGCTTTTGACGCTTATGCTCGTTGGAAAATGCACGCTTGGCAAGCTCACTGCGGATAAGTTTTCCGTCAGAGTCGAGAATTTCTTTTCCGAATTCGGCAGCAAGCGCATTGAGCACCTCGGGCATTTCAACAGCCTTTCTTGCGAGAATGTCGCCGTCAACTATCAGATAGCCTTTCTTTTTCAGCTCATTGCCGACTGTGGTTTTGCCTGCGCCGCTCTGACCTGTCAGACCGTAAATAACGGGCGGCTCAATAATTTTGAACGCCGCCGCACGCAAAAGACGGTTGTAAACGCCGAGACCCACGCCCTCGGCGGACGGTGCACGGACGAAAACCCGCTTGATTCCCATATCGTCAAATTTGCGTAAATCATCAAAAAGACTGTGCGCCTGTTCAAGCGAATTGTCCTTCCTTCCGAACGAAAGGCAGGGAACGGGAAGCTCGTTTTCCTCGCCGTCAAAGCAGAGCGCCGCATCGCCCTCACGCAGATCGCAGTCGATTTGATATTTAAAGCTCGGCAGACTGCCGTTTACTATATATACCTCGGCTTTCGGCGAATAATGCTTGTATTTCATTCCCGGAGAAGCCGGACGCTCGCCCTCCTTGAGCTGTGAGAGCACGGCAGGGTCGATATCAACGTGACCCAGCACCGCTTCGAGCTGCTCATGGGTTATTCCGCCGGGTCTGAGAAGTCTCGGCGGATCGGTTGCGAGCGTAACGACCGTCGATTCGATACCTACGTCGCACGGACCGCCGTCAACGATCGCTTCGATTTTTCCGTTCATGTCGTCCATAACGTGTCTTGCCGTTGTCGGACTCGGGAGTCCCGAGGAATTTGCGGACGGCGCGGCAAGCGGACGGCCTGTTTTCTCAATTATCGCTCTTGCGACAGGGTGAGACGGCATACGGACGGCAACCGTCGGCAGTCCTGCGCTTACCTCGTCGGGGATTATATCTGATTTCGGCAGAATTATTGTCATCGGACCCGGCCAATATCGGTCGGCAAGCTCCTTCGCCTTGTGCGGCACGCCCTTGACAAGTCTGTATATCTCCTCAAAGCGGCTGATATGTACTATCAGCGGATTATCCATCGGTCTGCCCTTTGCTTTAAAGATTTTTGCGACCGCATCGGAATTCAGAGCGTCTGCCGCAAGTCCGTAGACCGTCTCGGTCGGGATTGCGACAAGTCCGCCGCTTTTAAGAATTTTAGCGGCTTTTTCGATATCCTGCTGTGAGCCGCCGTCAAAAATTTCAGTTTCCATGTTTTTACTCAGCTTTCAGTTTTTCGGCTGTGTCTGCGGTGATGAGGGCGTCGATAAGCTCGTCAAGATCACCGTTCATAATAGCCTCTATTTTATATAAGGTCAGCCCGATTCTGTGGTCGCTGACACGACCCTGCGGGAAGTTGTAGGTTCTGATCCTCTCGCTTCTGTCGCCCGTGCCGACCTGCGATTTTCTTTCACCTGCGATGGCTTCGTTCTGTTTTGCACGCTCCTGTTCAAGGATTCTCGAACGCAGAATTTTCATCGCCTTGTCTTTATTTTTATATTGGCTTCGCTCGTCCTGACATTCAACGACCGTGCCCGTCGGAATATGCGTAATTCTTATCGCCGATTCGGTCTTATTGATGTGCTGACCGCCTGCTCCGCTTGAACGGAAGGTGTCTATCTGAAGGTCGGTCGGGTTGATTTGCAGGTCAACCTCCTCCGCCTCGGGCAGAACGGCAACCGTAACGGTCGAGGTGTGAATTCTGCCCTGCGATTCCGTTTCGGGAACACGCTGAACACGGTGGACGCCGCTCTCAAACTTAAAGCGTGAGTATGCACCGTCGCCGGATATCATGAAGCTAATTTCTTTATATCCGCCGAGCTCCGTTGGGTTTGCGTTGAGAATTTCCGTTTTCCAGCCCTTAGCCTCGGCATACATTGAATACATTCGGAAAAGCGAATTTGCAAAAAGTGCGGATTCCTCACCGCCTGCGCCGCCCCTGATTTCAATAATAACGTTTTTGTCATCGTTCGGGTCTCTCGGCAGCAGCAGAATTTTCAATTCTTCCTTTATCTTTTCCAGCTCGTCTCTTGACTGCTCAAATTGCTCCTGAACCATCTCACGGAATTCCTTATCGAGTCCGCCCTCGTCGAGCAATGCCTGAGCTTCTTCAAAATCGGCGTTCACTTTTTTATACTCTCGGTATTTTTCAACCACGGGAGTCAGGTGCTTCGCCTCCTGCATGAGCGTTTTGTACTTCTCAATGTCCGAGACAACGTCGGGGTCGCAGAGCTGAGCGTTTATGCTTTCAAATTTTTCTTCAACAGATTTCAGTTTTTCTATCATATAAGTTCCTCCGAAAATTATTTGTTCTCACAGGGGGAACGCTAATCCTCGGGGTGAATTATTTTGCGGATATTTTTCTCTGCCTTAGAGCGTGGAACCATGACTTCATGGCCGCATTTTTCGCATTTGATTTTAAAGTCCATGCCCGAGCGCAGAACATCAAAGGTGTTGCAGCCGCAGGGGTGGTTTTTCTTCATGACGAGCTTGTCACCCACACGAACGTCCATGTAATCGCTCCTTTTCAAAATCTATTCCATTATATTATAACACATTCTATGCCGAAAGTATAGAGGTATTTGTCATTATCGGGATTACAAATCATATAATTATGTAGAAAAATAATTTATAATTAAAATAAAGGTGGTAAAACTTATGCAAAACTTTAAACCGGAAGGTCAGACTATTCTCACTCCGTCCAATCAGGCGGCGCTTTCTTCGCCGAATTCTTTACATGAGGCTTGTATCGTCGGTGATACGCTCGAAGCAAGGGCGTTGCTCTGCGACAAGGAGCATAACCTGCGTGTCGATCTCGGCTGCATGTACGGAATTATTCCACACAACGAGGGTGCACTCGGCATTGATGACGGCTCGGTCAGGGATATCGCTCTGATTTCAAGGGTCAACAAACCTGTCATGTTCAAGATTATCGGCTTCCAAAAGGACGATAACGACCGTGAATATGCAATTCTCAGCCGAAAGGCGGTTCAAAAGGAATGTATGGACAATTACATTTCAAAGCTTCGCCCGGGTGATGTGATTACAGCCAAGGTAACTCACATGGAGAACTTCGGTGTGTTCCTCGATATCGGTGCAGGAATTAACGGACTTTTGCCTATTGACAGCATTTCCGTTTCAAGAATTCCGCACCCGTCCGTTCGCTTCTCGGTCGGACAGACAATAAGAGTGGTTGTCAAGTCCATTGACGAGCAGGGACGATTAACATTTTCTCATAAGGAGCTGCTCGGCACATGGGAGCAGAATGCCGATGAGTTCGCCCCGGGCGAAACTGTTCCCGGAATTGTCCGTTCCGTCGAAAGCTACGGAATTTTCGTTGAGCTGACCCCGAATCTGGCAGGTCTCGCCGAATATTCCTCGGGCATCACGGCAGGCAGTCACGCAGGCGTCTATATAAAAAGTATGCTTCCCGAGCGCATGAAGATAAAACTGATAATCGTCGATGCATTTGAGGCGGAATATCCCGCACCGCCGATAAAATATTTTACCGAGCTTGACCATATTGACAGATGGGTTTATTCTCCGGCAGAGTGCTCAAAGGTAATAGAAAGCAGCTTTTCATAAAGCAATATCGTACAAATTTAAAGCATATCTTAATCATTTTTCATTTTTCGACAGAAAAAATAAATTCTTGCATTTTCAAGCCACTTGTATTATAATATAATCAGAATAATATTGTGGTTTTTGTTGAAATGGGAGGATTTTGAAAAAATGATCTGTGATTTGCATTGTCATACTAAGCTTTCGGACGGTTCAATGGGCATAGATGACATTATTGTTTTGGCAGAAAAATGCGGCGTCACCAACTTAGCTGTAACCGATCTCGATTGCCTTGCAGGCACGGTAAGGGCACGTCTTATAGGCGAACGCCACGGTATAAAGGTTATTCAGGGCGTCGAGATTTCCGCTTATGACAGCGAAAACGACAGGGAAGTTTTTATTCTCGGTTACATGAGCGATTCCCCCGACCGTCTTGAGGGTCTTTGCCACCGTAATCTTATTGCGAGGAAAAGAGCGGCTCAGTTCATGATGATAAAGGCGGCTCAGCGGTTCCCGATAACGACCGATCTGGTTCTCAAATGTGCTCAGGGTTCGACGAACGTTTACCCTGTTCATATAATGGCTGCTCTCGTCGAGAGCGGTGTTACGACCGAGCTTTTCGGCGATCTTTATAAAGAGCTTTTCGCTGAGGGCGGAGAAAAGAGTATTCTCATTAAGCCGAAATTTTCAGAGATGTCTGAGGTTATTCAGGCAGTCCATGACGCAGGCGGAATTGCGATACTTTCTCATCCGGGCGATTATGAGGGTACAAACATTGTTGAGAAAGCAATGGAGTCGGGCGTTGACGGCTTTGAAGCGTGGTGCCCCGAGCATGACGATGCAACGGCAGAAAAGTTTGCTTCGCTTGCTAAGAAAAACGGTATTCTTGCAATCGGCGGCAGCAGCTTCCGCGGCAGACACAACAGATCCTGTGTAACCCTCGGAACAATTGTTACTCCTGAGGACAAGTTCACAGAGTTTTCTAATTATAAGGCAAAAATCCGCCGTCAAAAAGCAAAGGCGGAATAATCGGAGACACGAGAAATGGCTGAGGACAGAGACATTAAAATTTATGAGAGCGGAAAGGGCTCCGAGCTGAATGATATTCAGCGAATATCCGAGGATATCGACCGTCACAAGCGCAACGGAAATATCGACAAAGCGAAGGCTCTCGGAAAAAGGCTTGCGAAAATTCGTCCCGACTGTAAAAAGCTTGGGCTCGACATCGGCAATATGCCTGCGGCTGAGCTTTACTGCGTGCGTGTTTTGCTGACCTTTACTGCGGAATATGCCGTGCAAAAGTATATTTTGTTCGATACTCTTGCCGATGCCGTAAGCGCCTCGATGTATGACTACCTCAAGGCTGAGGAATCGGGTTATTACGATAACATTTCCGACGGCAGTGCATTTACATTTTATTTGCTTGCCTTGAAAAAGAGCGGCGATACAGCTAAAAATATTGGCGAACAGTTCGCACAGAGATGCGGAATAAACAGCGATGAATACGTCACATTCGGTGCAGATATATTCAACAAATCGCTTGAACTCTACTCAAAAATAATCGACGAAACCGAATTCGTCGGCGAATAAAACTGATTGGTAAATAAAACTGTTTATATGACGACCTCCCTTTGGTTTGCTCAAAGGGAGGATTTTTATTTAAAAGTTTAGGGTTAATCAAAATCCCGCAAAAAAAGTTTTACGCATAGTGATTTAATTTCACATAAGATGGTTTTTGTTACGCAGTGATTTAATTTCACGAAATGCTGAAAGTAGAACTCATTTAAAAAGAGCAGAAACCATATTGGCTCCTCCTTTGGGGTAGCTGTCAGCGAAGCTGACTGAGGGGTTTAATTAAGAGAACGACGAAAATGTTAATAAAAGTTGTTGATGAATTGAATTCACGTTGATAAAACTGATAAGCAGTGATTTAATTTTACACAACATCTTAAAACAACAGAACCAATCCAAGCCTCCCCTTGAAGCAGGAGGAGGTGTCGATTTAATGACGGAGGGGATGAAAAAAGTATTCAACGAAGATATAAGTGTTTGGCGAAAGAGCGAAATACGTAAAAAGA
>CAVGRW010000053.1:0-7453 GCA_963631735.1 Bacteroidaceae bacterium
GCCCACATTTTTTCAAGCTGCTGCTTTTCTCTGAGGGTATCCATCGGCTTCCAGAAGCCGTCATGCATATAAGCGTCAAGCTGACCGAGAGAAGCACAGGTTTCGAGCGGCTTCTTTTCGAAAACAGTTTCGTCTCCGTCGATAAAATCAAAGATTTTCGGCTCAAGCACCATAAAGCCCGCATTGACACGTCCGCCGTCGTTGTCGCTCTTTTCGCGGAAGGAAGAAATTTTATTATCCGCCTCGATATCGAGCACACCGAAGCGCTGACCGATATTAACGGCGGTCAGTGTTGCAATGTGTCCGTTTTCCTTATGAAATTTAACGAGCTCATCAATGTTTATGTCGGCAACGCCGTCACCGTAGGTAAGCATGAACGGCTCATCGCCTATGTATTTCCGGATTCTCTTGACTCTGCCGCCGGTCATTGTGTTGAGTCCTGTGTCGACAAGAGTAACCTTCCAAGGCTCATTTTCGTTGGAATGAACAATCATCTTGCCGTTATCGGTAAAGTCAAATGTTATATCGCTTCTGTAAAGGAAGTAGTCGGCAAAGTATTCCTTAATAACATGCTGTTTGTAACCGCAGCAGATAACGAAGTCATTGTAGCCGTAGGCTGAATAAATCTTCATAATGTGCCAAAGGATCGGCATACCGCCTATTTCGACCATCGGTTTGGGGATAAGATGGCTTTCCTCGCTTATTCTGGTACCGAATCCACCGGCAAGAATAACGGTTTTCATTAGTGATCTCCGCCTTTCCGTGTTTTTTAAATATAATTTTCCAGTATAAAATACCTATATTACTATATCATACACGGCGTTTAAAATCAAGAATTTAATGCCATTTTACATGGCTTGATATGAGCAAAATCAATTATCATGCGCTTAGTGACCAAAACGGAGACCACGTTTTTGAACATGTTTCACAAAAATAAAAAATCTGAGGGAAATCTATTGACATTCAGTTACTTTTGGTTTATTCTATGGGCGTAGGGTAAACGATTACCCAAGCCAAACGAATTGGAGAATATATGGACAGTAAAAACATTTCGATGGTCGATATAGCCCGAATGTCGGGCGTTTCGATTGCCACAGTTTCAAGAGTGCTTAACAAGAACGGCCGCTATTCGGCAGAGACCGAGAAAAAGGTAATGGCTGTTGTCGAGAAGTACAATTACGCCATAAATCCCAACGCTCAGGGCTTAAGAACAAACAGGACAAAGACTATCGGAGTTATAATTCCCGATATCACAAACGAGTATTTCTCGCAGATAGTAAGGTCGGTTGAAAGCTCGGTTATCCCGATGGGATATAACGTGTTTGTCTGCGACAGCGACGAGAATGTTGATTATGAATCTCATCACATTGCATCGCTCCAGTCAAAGGGAGTTGAGGGCATAGTTTATTTCAGCGTAAGAAAACCCGGTGATGAGGTTTCAAAGGAATTCACGGTTCCTGTTGTTTACATCGACAGACGCCCCGGAGTTGAATTCAACTTTGTTTCGTCCGATAACGAAGCGGGCGGCTTTCTCGCAACGGAGGAGCTCATTAAAAAGGGCTGCCGAAAGATAGTTCTTATTCACGATGTCAACTCTTATTCAACGGTCAACAAACGTAAGCAGGGCTACCTGAGAGCACATAAGCAGTACGGAGTTGAGATTGACGACAGCAGAATGGTTCCTTGCAGAGTTTCTTATGCCGATGCAAGGGATACGGTTAAGCGGCTTGTTGCCGAAGGCGTTGACTTTGACGGAGTTTTCTGCACTACGGACTCCATGGCGCTCGGAGCGCTGAGAGGCCTAAAGGAGAGCGGAAAAAGAGTTCCCGAGGATGTGAAGCTCGTGGGCTTCGACGGTATAACGCATACCGAGATTTCCGATCCACCGATAACGACGATCGTTCAGGACACGGATCAGCTCGGCAAAAGGTCGGTAGAGGTTCTGATGGATCTTATCAACAATAACACGGGTAAGATTCACGAATACACGATTCCCGTTAAGCTTTCCGTCAGAGGAAGCACGGATTGATTTAATAGTTTTAAGAAAGGGTTCAGCCCTTTTTTAAATAGATGTTGAGTAAACCTTTACTCAACGTTATATACAAAATATTTCCACATAATATATTTCGTAAAGCAGCATTGAGAAAGGAAGGATATCATGAGTACTCTCGTTGAAATGAAAGGGGTAGTCAAAAAGTTCCCCGGAGTTACGGCGCTGAAGGATATTTCCTTCGATATCCAAGCGGGCGAAGTACACGTCCTGCTCGGAGAAAACGGAGCCGGTAAATCGACCCTGATGAAAATTCTCTCGGGCGTTTACCAGCCGACCGAAGGCAAAATAATCATCGGCGGCAAGGAATTCAGCAAGCTCACACCGAAGGACTCATACGATAACGGAATCAGCGTTATCTATCAGGAATTGAGCGTTATCAACGAGCTTTCGATTCAGGAAAATCTTTTCGTCGGAAAGCTTCCGATGAAAAAGGTCGGACTTGCATCGGTCGTTGATTACGGCGAAATGAACAGGAGAGCTAAAGAGCTTCTGGCAAAGATCGGTCTTAACAGAGACCCGAAAACATTGGTCGAGGACATCAGCGTTTCGGAAAAGCAGCAGGTCGAAATCGCAAAGGCACTTGCTTCCGACAGTAAGGTAATCGTCATGGACGAGCCTACGGCTTCTCTTACAAACAAAGAGGTCGAACACCTTTTTGACGTTATCAGAGCGCTGAAAAAGGAAGGCAAGGGAATCGTATTTATCTCGCATAAGCTTGCCGAGATCAAGGAAATCGGCGACAGAGTTTCGGTTCTCAAGGACGGAGCTTACGTCGGCACAAAGCAGGTAAGCGATGTTTCGGTCGATGACCTTGTAACGATGATGGTCGGCAGAACGGTTCAGAACACATACCAGCACGAGGACGCTCCCGACAGCTACGACGGCGAAGAGGTAATCTTCGAGGTCAAGAATCTTTCCCGTAAGGACGGAAAGGTAAAGGACGTTTCGTTCAAGCTCCATAAGGGCGAGATCGTCGGCTTCTCGGGACTTGTCGGCTCGGGCCGAAGCGAAATGATGAACTCGATCTTCGGTGCGGAACCGAAATCGGCGGGTGAAGTTTTCATCGGCGGCAAGAAGGTCAACATCAAGAGCCCGTATTCGGCAATCAAGCACGGACTTGCGATGGTTACGGAAAACAGACGTGAGACGGGCTTCTTCCACAACTTCGATATCAAGCAGAATATTTCAATTCTGCCGTTTATAAAATCGTCAAGCCTCGGCGGTGCCGGCGGACTGACAAGCAGCAAATTCGAGAAAGAATGTGCTGAGGCTCAGAAAAAGAGCCTGAACATCAAATGCTATTCCGTAGATCAGGGTATCACGGAGCTTTCGGGCGGTAATCAGCAGAAGGTAATCCTCGGCAAATGGGTAGCCGCCGATTCACAGATAATTATTTTTGACGAGCCCACAAAGGGTATCGACATCGGCAGTAAGAGTGAAATTTACACCCTTATGCGTAAGCTTGCCGACGAGGGCAAGGGAGTCCTTGTTGTTTCGTCGGAGCTGCCGGAGCTTCTCGCAGTTTGCGACACGATCAATGTTTTCAGAGAGGGCCGAATAGTTAAGACCTTCCCGCACAGAGAGGCAACAGAAGAAAATATCATCAAAGCGTCTACGGCGGATATCGCCTGAATAAAGAAAGGAACGTGAATACCATGTCTGAAAAAATAAAGCAGGTTAAACCCAAGGAAAAACTCACTTTTAATATGATTTGGCAGAAGTACGGCACATTCGGAATTCTTGTAATCTTGCTTGTAATTCTTGCAGTTATGAGACCCGGCACCTTCTTCTCCACAGCAACAATAACACAGATTCTTTCACAGAGCTCGGTTAACATTCTTATTGCGATGGGCGAATTCTTCGCAATCCTTATCGCAGGTATCGACCTTTCGGTCGGCTCGGTCGTTGCCCTGACGGGTATGGTTTCGGCTCAGATGATGGTCGCAGGCGTCAATCCGCTGCTTGCTGTTTTGCTCGGCATTATCTTCGGCGGCTTCCTCGGCTTCATTAACGGTCTTCTCATCAACGTAACGGGACTTCATCCGTTCATCATCACACTCGGTACGCAGTCGATTTTCAGAGGCGTAACACTTATTATTTCAAATTCAAGCGCAGTTTTCGGCTTCCCGAAATCATTCACAAACATTATTTCTTACAAGGTATTTGACCTTCTCCCGATCGTCGCGATAATAGCAATCGTTGTAGCGCTTCTCCTCTCATTCCTGACGAGGAAAACAAAGGTCGGCAGAAACATTTACGCACTCGGCGGAAACAAAGAGTCGGCTTGGTACTCAGGTATCAACGTTAACATGCACACACTTATCGTATTCATCATCTCGGGTATTTGCGCAGGTATCGCAGGTATCGTTCTTCTCGGACGTGTCGGTTCTGCTGAGCCGGCAGCCGCAACAGGATTTGAAACTTACGCAATCGCAGCTTCAATCATCGGCGGAACAAGCTTCTTCGGCGGTAAAGGTAAGATCTTCGGCGTTGTAATGGGCGGTCTCATCATCGGCGTTATCAACTACGGTCTTAACATTCTCGCAGTTCCGAGCGTTTGGCAGCAGGTTGTTATGGGCTTGCTCATCATCGGCTCCGTTGCACTCGACAGATTCGTAGCTCGCAAGAAATAATCTAATCGCAAAGAGGTGCTTTTTATGAAACCAATGTTTAATCCGTCGCTCATGTGCATGGATCTCCTTGATATAAAAAATCAGACGGAGATACTCAACGAAAGATGCGACCTCTATCATGTGGATATAATGGACGGCCACTTCGTCAAAAACATCACACTTTCACCCGATTTTGTAAAGGCTTTTTCAACTATCGCAAAGAAACCTATTGATTGTCATTTGATGGTTACAACCCCCGATGATTACATCGAAAACCTCGCTAAGGCAGGGGCAGGCTATATCTGCCCCCATGCCGAAACGATAGTCAACGACGCTTTCAGAATAATGAACAAGATTGAGTCGCTCGGCTGCAAAAAGGGTGTTGTTCTCAGCCCCTCGACTCCGCTTTCGGCAATCAAGCACTATATCAACAGGATTGATAAGCTCACGATAATGTCTGTTGACCCCGGCTTTGCAGGACAGCCCTTCATTGAGGAAATGCTTGCAAAAATCAGCGAAGCAAGAGAGCTTAAAGAAAAGTATGGATACAATTACCTTATCGAGGTTGACGGCTCGTGCAATCAGAAAACCTTCAAGCGCCTTTATGACGCAGGAACGGAAGTGTTCATCGTCGGTTCCTCGGGACTTTTCTCAAAGGATCCCGATCTTGCAAAGGCATGGGACATCATGACAGATGAATTCAAAACCTTGACGGGTGCAGAAATATAATTGATTTTCAGCCAGAAGGAGGTGGACAGAATGGGAAATTTAACTTTGGGAATTGACATCGGCGGAACGAATTTCAGACTCGGTGCAGTCGATGAGAACGGCAACATCAGCCACTTTGAAAAAAATTCAAGCAGAATCTTTGATGCGGGCGATGTTGTGGAGATAATCCACAAGGAGATTGAGGATTATATGGACAGATACGGTATCCGTGATTCTGTCAGAGCCGCAGCGGTCGGAATTCCGTCAATAGTCAGCAAGGATAAGAAAACAATCATTTCAACCCCGAACCTTAAAGGGTTCAACAATATTAGATTCAGCGACAAGCTTCAGGAAAAGCTCGGTATTCCGGTTTTTCTTGACAGAGATGTAAATTTTCTCCTTATGAATGACATGAATAAGCTGAAAATTGACAATACTAAAACCGTGCTCGGCTTTTACATCGGAACAGGCTTCGGAAATGCAATGTGCATCAACGGCAAGCTTTATGCCGGCAAGAACGGCGCGGCAGGCGAGCTCGGACACATTCCCCTTTATGACGTTGATGAGGAATGTACCTGCGGAAACATCGGTTGTTCCGAAACAAGATGCTCGGGCAAGAGGCTTGAATATCTTGCGGAAAGATATTTCCCCGATGTTCCGATAAGAGAGGTTTTCAAGTACCACGGAAATTCACCGATTATTTTAAAATTCGTAAGGGATCTTGCAATTCCTATCGCAACGGAGATAAACATTCTCGACCCCGACTATTCAATAATCGCAGGCGGCGTTACCTTTATGGAGGGCTTCCCGAAGGATGTTCTTCTTGAAGCTGTTCACGAAAAGGTGCGTAAGCCTTACCCGGAGGAAAACCTTGAAATCATGTTCACCGAGCATGACCAGCAGAGCGGAATTTACGGCAGCGGAATTTACGCTCATCAGATGTTAAAGAATATTATCTGACGGCAGACTGAGCCGTTGGTAATATAAAACGGAAGCCGCTGAAGCGGTTTCCGAAAAACAAATTTTTAAATTTAAAACAGAAAGGATAATCACTATGAAAAAGACACGAATTCTCAGCATTATCTTAGCAGCAGTTATGGTATTCGCACTCGTACTCACAGGCTGCGGCGCAGGCGGCAACGCAGACAAGAACACAGGCAGTGCAGACTACGCAGTTATTCTCAAACCGCTTTCAAACGACTTCTGGGCAAAGATGAAGGCAGGTATTGAGGAAGAGGCAAAGAAGCAGGGCGTTACTGTTGATATCTTTGCAGCAACAACAGAGGAAGACACAGAAGGTCAGCTCAAGATCCTTGAGAACTGCATCAACAAGGGCTACAAGGCAATCGGTGTTGCTCCGCTTTCACCGACAAACCTTATCAACGGTATCGTTGAGGCTAACAAGAAGGGCATCTATGTAATGAACATCGACGAGAAGATCGACATGGATACTCTGAAGGCAGCAGGCGGCAGCGTTATCGCTTTCGCAACAACGGATAATGAAAAGGTCGGCGAAAAGGGCGCTCAGTATATCATTGATCAGCTTGCAAACGGCGGCGAAGTTGCTATCATCGAAGGTAAAGCAGGTAACGCTTCCGGTGAAGCAAGAAAGACAGGCGCAACAAACGCTTTCAAGGCTAATGCAAACATCAAGCTTGTAGCTTCTCAGCCGGCAGACTGGGATCGTCAGAAGGCTCTTGACACAGCAGCAAGCATGCTTCAGTCAAACCCGAACCTCAAGGCTATCTATTGCTGCAACGACACAATGGCACTCGGTGCACTCCAGGCAGTTAAGAATGCAGGCAAGGACGTTATCGTAGTAGGTACAGACGGTGCAGAAGAGGCTCTCCAGAGCGTTCAGGCAGGCGAGCTTTCCGCAACAGTTGCTCAGGACTCCGCAGGAATCGGCGCAACATCACTCAAGCGTATGATTCAGGCTGTTAACAATAACGAGGCTATCGACGCTAACGCAACTCCCGAAACAATCCCGGTTGACTCCAACCTTGTTACAAAATAATTAAATAAGGTTCTTTCCTCCGAACTTTATTATATGTAATCTGTAGATTACAAAAGCTGCGGG
>CAVGRW010000053.1:7648-15025 GCA_963631735.1 Bacteroidaceae bacterium
CGGTGCGGCGGCACAATAAAAATGACTTATAACCGCTGATTAAATTTCAGCACTATGCGAAGCTTTGTGCCGCAATTTAATCAACGATTATTTGAAAGGTGGTTTTTTCTATGAAAATTGCAATAGGCTGTGACCATGTCGGATTTGAATTAAAGGGCAAGGTCATTGAACATCTTAAAGAAAAAGGAATTGAAGTTGTGGACTTCGGCACAAACAGCACCGAGCGCACGGATTATCCGATTTACGGCAAGGCAGTAGGCGAGGCGGTTGCCTCGGGCGAGTGTGATAAGGGTATTCTTATCTGCGGCACGGGCGTAGGTATTTCACTGGCGGCGAACAAGGTTAAGGGTATTCGTGCCGTCGTTTGCAGTGAGCCTTATTCGGCACTGCTTTCAAGACAGCATAATGACACAAACGTGCTTGCTTTCGGCGCAAGAGTTGTCGGACTTGACCTCGCTTTGATGATTGTTGATGCATGGCTCTCGGGCGTTTATGAGGGCGGACGTCATGCAAAGAGAGTGCAGATGCTCGCAGATATTGAAAACGAAAGATAATCGGATTGCACCGATAAAACGACCGTTGCGGATTTTTTGCAGCGGTCGTTTTTACATATTTATTAAAAACGTATGCTGAAAGACAGCGTATATCTCTCAATCAAAATAACAACAAGCCCTTTAATTATCGCAAAGTGCACATTCCACAAAAAAACTCAAATAATATTGTTTATTAACACCAAGACAAGCACCTTGCACTTTGACGGAAAATAATTTATAATATTATTCGTAATGGTATAGTCAATTCTTGAATTTTGTATATTAGGAGTGTTGCTTATGAAACGTCGGATATTGTCCGTTGCGATAGCGATCATGATTTTAACAGTCTCGGTTATTCCGGGGCTTTCCGCATTGGCGGCAGGCACGGTGCCGACCCTTTCGGGCGGAGTCTATCAAATCGGAACGGCTTCGGAGCTTATCTGGTTTGCCGATGCCGTTAACAGCGGCTCGCAGTCAATAAAGGGTAAGCTGACGGCGGATATTCAGCTCAATATCTCCGGCTCGACCGAGAATAAATGGACACCCATCGGTACGCAGGCGAGTCCCTTCTGCGGAACCTTTGACGGCGACGGACACACAGTCAGCGGTGTTTATGTCGATTCGGGTATCGACTGTGCAGGCTTCTTCGGCAGCGTTGTAATCCCGAACGAGTATTCCGAAGATACGGATCTCCCCGAAAAAATGACTTCGGAATATGTTCTTCAGCACACTCAGACAAGCATTAAGAATTTGAAAATTACAAATGCGGAAATTCACGGCGGCTACAGTGTCGGCGGACTTGTCGGCTATGCCGAGAATCTTGGTCTTTCCGATTGCTCATTCGAGGGCAAGGTCTACGGTTCGGGCAACAGTGTCGGCGGCGTTGTCGGTTGGGCATACTATTATACTGTTATCAATCAGTGCTATTCTTCGGGCTCGGTCAGCGGCAGTCAGCGTGTCGGCGGTATCACCGGCTATGCAAACGGCAACGCTGTTATCGTAAAGAGCTATAGTGATATGGCTGTTTCGGGCAAAATGAATGTCGGCGGAATCGGCGGTACTCTCTCGGGTGCATTCCTCGAAGGCTGTTTCTTCCTCGGATCTGTTTCTGCCGATGATACGGTCGGCGGACTTGTCGGTTATGCGCTGTTTTCAACGGTTTGCGACGCTTACGCAATAGCTCCCGTTACAAGCACGGGCAAGGAGGTCGGCGGTGCAATAGGTTCCGTTTACGGAAGTGAATGTGACAGCAGCTTCTACAGCTACGAGACCTCGGGCGTTGACGGCACGGCAGGTGTCGGACGTACGCTGGCGGACATGAAGCTTTCTTCGTTTGTTAAGGAACTCAACGGCAAAAAGGCATACTTCTGCTTCGACTATACCGAAATCAACAACGGCTATCCCGTTCTTGCGTGGATGCTCTCGCTTGACGTTTGGGCAGGCGATCGCTCAGTTCCGCAGAAAAACTCAAGCGGTACATATCTTATTTCAAAGCCCTCGGAGCTTGCATGGTTTGCGGCTTTGGTAAACGGACAGCTCAGCGGTACGGACGCAAATCCCAATGCCAACGCAACCGTTACGGACAATCTTCTTATGAATATCAACGTCAATGACGACAGCTTCGGCGTTATCGAATGGACGCCGATAGGCATTGACGAGGCACACGGATATAACGGAATTTTCAACGGCGGCGGCTATAATATCGCAGGTCTTTACACTTCGTCGACTTCGGGCGACAGCGGAAAGAACATCGGTCTTTTCGGCTATGTCAACACGGGCACAGTCACAAATACGGTCGTGCTTGACGGTAAGATTTCGGGCATTGAGAACGTCGGCGGTATCGCAGGCTATGTAAAGAGCGGTTCTGTTCTTAACTGTGCGGTTGACAGTGAGGTCAGCGGCGATAAGGCGGTCGGCGGAATTGTCGGCAACCTCGGCGGCTCAACGGCAAGTGTATCAACGAGCGGTATGCTTGGCAGTGTTGTCGGCACAAATTATTCCGATGATAAAGCGTTCCTCGCAAATGTCGGCGGCGTTGTCGGCTTCAGCAATAAGGCAACGATAAACAAATGCTTCAACTATGCGGCGATAAGCGCTCCGAATGCAAGATTTGTCGGCGGTATCCTCGGCTATAACTCCGCAGGAACGCTCACCAACAGCTACAACACAGCGGCACAGACAAACGGCAACGTTATGGTCGGAGGACTTGTCGGCTACAACAATAACGGCACGGTCAAAACCTGCTATGTTTCAAGCAAGATAACGGGCTCAAGCCAGGTCGGCGTTGCTTTCGGCAATACGGTCGGTGCAAATGTTTCAAGCATTATATTTGACGGCACATACAAAACAAATTTGTTGACAACAGGCGCAACGGAGAAAGCTCCGGCTCAGATGACGGGCTCGGCATCGGTTTCAAATATCGGATTTTCAAGCTCCGATTGGAGAGCAACTGCCGATGATACATATTTCTATTATTATCCTCAGCTCACCTCAATGTACAATATGTCCTCTGTCAAGGCGATAAAGGACGGTTCCGTAAGGAGCGTAAAGAGAGTTCAGGACAAGTATGTTGCCAAGGTTCAGATAGACGGACGCACGGACACATATTATGAGACCCTTGCGGCGGCAATTGACTACGCCTCAAACACAAGCTCAACCGTTCTCCCGACTGTTTATGTTATCCGGGATACCGAGCTTGCTTCAACCGTGAACATCACCTCGGAAATCGGAATTTTCTCCGAGGACGGCGCAACGCTCACAAGGGCGGCTTCACTCACTGCTCCGATGTTCAATGTAACGGGCAAGCTGACCTTAGGCTCAAAGGTCTACGGCGACGACAGCTCGGCTGATTTCTACATCGACGGCAATAATGTTGCGGCAACGGCTTCGGCAATTAAAGTTGCCGAGGATGCAACACTTACAGTTCAACCCGGTGTCGAATTCTATGATTTCAAAACGGCAGAGCAGGCAACAGCAACCGTAATGGGCGCAGTTATTTATAATCAGGGCACGACTGAGATCGTCGGCGGTATTTTCAGCGGAAATATCGGCACCTCGGTCGGCGGCGTAATCTATAACCTTGAGGGAACCGTGAATATCAGCGGCGGCACATTTAAATCGAATGAGGCAACTCAGGGCGCAGTCCTCTACAATAACGGCGGACAGGCTGTTATAACAGGCGGCACATTTACCGCCAATATCGCAAAGCTCAAGGGCGGCGTTGTGGCATCATACAGCGTTTATGCAACAACGACTGTCGGCGGCAAGGCTTCAATGACCGCTAATCAGGCGACCTACGGCGGAGCGATTTGTGCAATGAATTACTCGACGGTTGAAATCGGCGGCGGTACGCTTTCCTCCAACCGAGCATATTCCTCGGGCGGAGCAATTCAGGTTGAAACAGGCGCAGAAGTAAGAATTTCAGGCGGCGATATTTCAAGCAATACCTCGGATAAGGCGCTCGGAAATGCAATCTACAACGGCGCAACGCTCTCTCTCGACGCTGAGGCTCAGATTGATTCTTCAAATGATATTTACCTTGTCAGCGGTAAGACCGTTGATATAATCGGCAAGCTCACATGCTCGGGCTATGCGGCAACGATAACGCCGCAGACCTATGCCGAAAAGACCAAGGTTCTCGGCGGCAGTGCAATGAGCACCAACTATATGAAGTTTGGACTTTCCAATTCCAATTGGTACACGCTCGCTAACGGCACGATAACCAGTATGGAGACCACAACGGTTGCAAGGGTAAGTAAGGCAGGAGCTTTCTCGGTTGAATATACCGATTTGGCAGACGCTTTTGCGGCGGTTTCGACAGATGAAACGGCGATAATTACGCTTGTTGCCGATGCTCCCGTAACCTCAACGATCACCGTCAACGGCGATGTAACTCTCCTCTGCGACGATGCAGGCTATAAGGCAATCAGAACAGGCTCCTTCTACGGAATAATGTTCGACGTCAAGAAGGACTCAATACTGAGACTCGGTAATTCGGTTGCCGATAACGTTCAGCAGTCTCAGGCGGATTATGAAGCAGGCACGGATTCCGACGGACTTATGATAATCGACGGAGGCAAGGAGCTCACGGGTGTTGTCGGCGCGGCGGCTGTAAACGTTCAGACGGGCGGCAGTCTTTATATGCACGAAAAATCCGTTATTCAGAACTGCAAGAACACCACGACGGGTGCAATCACCGTTTCGGGTACAATGTATATCTACGGCGGCACGATAAGAAATAACGAATGTAATTACGGCGGCGTTTACGTCAGGGCAGGAGGTAAGCTCTTCACCTATGGCGGCGTTATAGCCGATAATAAGTCCGCAACGAACGGCGATGCGGTTTATTCGCTCGGCAGAGTTACGAGAGTAGTTCAGACTTATAATTATCTCTATGTTGAGAGACTTTATGACGAGGACGGCAACGATATCGGCTCGGCAGATCCCGTTGAAGCAGGCTCATCAAAGACAGATATACTGATAAAGAACGGCGATGCGGTCTACAATGCAACAAACATTATCTATATAGACACGGCGGCGACGGATATCTACATCACAAGCATGTCGCAGGTTCCCGAGCAGACTGAGTTCAAGCGCTACGTCATGACACTCGACTGTGCAAAATACACTGTCGGCAACGTGATCGTTTCGGGCGACAATGTGATAGACAGCTATATGTATTTCGACACATATGTTGACGGCTATTGCATACTTTATACAGGTAAGCTCGGCATAAACAAGCTTGTTGCAAAGAGTACATCGGGACTTACGGTTGACAGAAAGAACAATTTGGTCTCGGGCTTCAATTTCAACAATCTGACAGTAAGCAAGGTTGTTTCGCTATTTGAAAATGAGGTCGTTTACCTCAGAGTTTATGACGCAAAGAACACCATGCTGAAGAACACGAACAAGGTAACGACAGGCTGCACCGTAAGGCTGATCGACGCCTCGGGCAATGTTATTGACTCGCTGACGGTCGTTATTCGCGGCGACGTCAACGGCGACGGCTATATCGACGGCAGAGATTCGGTCGTTGTGAGAGCCATAGCAGGCGGAATGTTGAGCGGTGATAGCGTAACTGCGGCGCAGCTCGCAGCAGGCGACATCAACTTCGACGGAACTGTAACCTCCGTTGATGCCGAACACCTCGACCTCGCCGGCATCGGACTGCAAACAATCGCTCAAAAAGCTTGAGCGGGTAAAACAGAAATTGAATTGAAATAACAAAGAACCGACAATGTTTCGTAACATGAACATTGTCGGTTTATTTTTGACAGATATTATCCTCAATCAGTTTTATGATAATGATTTGCATTTATGCGACGGTGATTACACTTTAATCTTTCGTATAAATTGATATTTTTAAAAGGGTTTAAACTTGTTCAACTTTGAAAATTACTTCGGTGCTACGTTTTTCTGTAACGAGGAAAAACGGTTTATTTTTCATTATTAAATCAGTAAGAACCGAACCGCTTGGATGTCTGAATGTGTTGTCAATTCCGACAGAAATAACAAATATAGCATCAAGGTTGGAAAACTCGCAATTGTAATTCTTATAAGAACCGTGATGCGGAATTTGAACACAGCCGATGGAATACCAATAATCTGAATATGCGTCTTGCATAGTCCTCCATTTATATTTGCCGTTTGCCTCATAATCGCCTGTATATAAGCATCCGTTTGGTTTTGAATCCAAGCAGTAATACCAATGAATTGGACAATAACTGTAGCAATATTTGTTGCAATGAATCTCTTGATAAAAGTGTTTTTTTCGAACACCAGAAAAAAGAACCAATGAATTTGGATTAAGTCGTTTGCCAACAGCTTTATAGGCCGATATTAAAGCGTTTTGTATTTCTTTGTTTTCCCACTTCTTCAATAATTCATTGATATCAGTTCTTGAAAAAGATAGTCCCATTTTTGATAATTCATTTTCCAGATGTTCATAAAATTTCTCTTTTCGAGACTTTTCTCTGAAATTGAACGGCACATATTCCCAATTTAATTTTTCAAAGTATTCTTCATACTCAGTATAGATTGATTTTACAACATTATATCCAGAATTGATTGTGCCAGGATACCTCTTATTTTGGTTGATATCATTTTGGATGTTTTGGTTATTTTGATTGTTTGGATTGTTTGGCTCGTTTGGATATAAGACTGTGTGAACATTTGTATCCGGCGAAATTTCTTGAACCGCTTTGAGAGGATCATTTATGAACTTGCAAATAAAGCTGTCCTCGCTTGGTTCGTCGCTTTTGATAAAATAATCGAGTTTAAGTAAGTCCTTGTCGCTTTCATAAGTATAAGGGAGAATAATATTATGTACATTACAATGCTTTAGTAGATATTCTAATCCGTTAACGTGGTCATCATGAAGATGAGAAATAAATACAATTTCTATTTCTTCATTTTTATCAAAATTTGATCTGATTTCTTTGTGGACAAGATCGGGTTTGCGAAACGAACCGCAGTCATAAATGACATTTATTTTCTTATTGTTGTTTTTAAATTGTTCTAAATAAAATGCACCTTGACCGACCGGTAAAAATTTTCTTATCATAATTTACATCCTCACTTCCTGTTTTATAAAACAATGTGTTTAAAACACACTTTAATAATACATGAAAGGTGGAGATTTGTCTATATAAATTTCAAAAATATCAAAATAAATTATAAAAGCATTGCAAAAACTCAAATCTGCTAAGCGTAAAAAAATATTGGAATTTCAATTGGTGAAAATTTGCATTACTGATATGTGTTAGAAAAAGTGTTAGAAATGCGGCTTTCGGCAAAAAGAAAAACCGTTGACATAAAGCTCAAAGCCTTATTTATCAACGGTTTC
>CAVGRW010000054.1:0-14559 GCA_963631735.1 Bacteroidaceae bacterium
AAATTGCTATGTTGTCTATTTTTTTGAAGTGTTGCACTTCATATGATAACATGCCCACCTTCCCCTCAAGGGGAAGGCTGGTAAAATTTCAGCAGGAACCTATTTTCGGCGCCCCTGTAGGGGAGCTGTCGGCGCAGCCGACTGAGGGGTTTGTTCCGAGAGAAAAGATAAAAGTGAATAGTGAAAAGAAGCGGTGGCTTTGCTCTGCAAAGCATTAAAATAAAACCTTTTCTAAAGTCTAATGAAGCTTACATTAGGCGTGGGCTCTTCCTTGGGGTAGCGAAGTGTCGGTGCGGTAGTGAATGACAGTCCGGTGGACTGTCAGAGCCGTGGCGTGACCGAGCCGTAGCGAGACGCTGGCACGACCTTGTGTCGTGACTGAGGGAGTAGGGTCTTATCAGACTTTAATCTTTATCCCCTCCGTCGTCAAGGACGACACCTCCCCTTGAAACATACAAGGGGAGGCTGATTAAACTCTGCGCTGAAAGTGATTTTTATCAGACTTTCGGTGCGATGTGGGCATCGCACCCTACGATAAGTGCGGAAAAGTAATGTTACAAAGAAGTTCGGTTAGAGCACAATTCGTAGGGGTCGATGACCATGTAGACTCAAAGTCAGATGAAACCGACCAAGGCTTCCCCTTGAGGGGAAGCTGGCGCGTAAGCGACTGATGAGGTGGAACTGTTTGAGTCTGATTTCATAAAACCAATATGATGAAATTCTACCACCTCATCCGTCACGACACAAGGCCGTGCCACCTTCCCCTCAAGGGGAAGGCTGATTAGCTCCTGCCTCGAAAGCAGCTTTTATCAGGATTTATTGAGCTATACTTTTATGTAAAGCGATAAAAATGTCTCTCTTGACCCTCTTTGTAACCTTTTGTAATTGATTTATTCTGAAAACTTGTTATAATAGTGCGGAGGTGAGTTAAAATGAAAGGAAAGCTTATCGTTATTGAAGGACTTGACGGAAGCGGAAAGTCCACACAAATTGAGTTTCTCAAAAACAAGCTGGACGGCAAAAATGTTCATCAGATCAAGCTGCCCGATTACGACAGCGAATCGAGCGCGCTTGTAAAAATGTATCTCAGGGGCGATTTCGGAAAAAATCCCGACGACGTTAATGCATATGCCGCTTCGGCGTTCTATGCCGTTGACCGCTTTGCCAATTACAAAATGAAATGGAAAGCCTTCTACGACAATGGGGATATTATCATTTCCGACAGATACGCTACCTCCAACGCATATCATCAGGCAACCAAAATCGAAAAGAGCGACAGAGCCGAGTTCTTCAAATGGCTCGAGGACTTTGAATACGGTCTTATCGGTGTGCCGAAGCCCGATGCGGTAATTTATCTTGACATGCCGATTGAAATTTCTCAGAAGATGATGTCCGAGAGATATCACGGTGACGAAACAAAAAAGGATATTCACGAGAGCAATCTCGAATACTTATATAAATGCAGAGATGCGGCACTCGACGCCGCAGAAAAAATGGGCTGGTACGTCGTTAAATGCAATGACGGCGACAGCCCGAGAAGTATTGAGTCGATAGGTGACGAAATATACTCTATAATTTCCACGGAGGTTTTATGATTTATTCCTTTCACAAGCCCGCCTTTGAAGATATTAAATGGATGAAGCAGAAGCTTAAAGAGAGCCGGCCGCTGTGCTGTGAATTTTCGGTGGGCAACCTGCTCGGTTGGAGCAAGTTCTATGACGGTCAGGTGGGCGACGTTGAAAATTGCCTTGTCTCAAGGCTTTATAAGGACGATTCGTTCTGCTTCCCCAAGGGGGAGAATTACGAAGCCGCCGTCAAGGCGATAGTAAATGATTTTGATTTCCCGAAATTCTCTTTCCTCGAAAAGCGTGAGACGGAAATCCTCGAAAGACTTTTCCCGGGAAAATATGAATTTATTGAGGAACGCGACAGCTTCGACTATGTTTATTCCCGTGAGAAGCTCGCAACGCTCAGCGGCAAGAAATATCACGGAAAGCGCAATCATATATCATATTTTGAAAAGACGTTCAATTGGAGCTTTGAGGAGCTGAATCGCAGTAATATTGACGAATGTATCGCCATGAACGAGAAATGGTACACCCTCAATGTCGAAAAGGACAGGGAGGGCATCGAGGACGAGCGAGAGGTCTTGCGGCTCAATTTTGCGCATTTTGAGGAGATAGGCGGAACGGGCGGTGTGCTGAGAATCGACGGCGAGGTAGTTGCGTTCACCTTCGGCGAAAGGCTCAATGAAAACACGTTCGTAACGCATTTTGAAAAGGCGTATTCCGATATAAGGGGAGCTTATCCGATGATAAATCAGCTTTTTGCACAGACACTGCTCTCTGATTATGAGTTCATCAACCGCGAGGACGATGTCGGCTCGGAGGGGCTGAGAAGCGCAAAGCTTTCTTATCACCCCGAATTCTTGGTTGAAAAATATTCGGCGAAGGCAAAATGAAAGGCTTGTCGGTATCATGAATCAAATTGTTGATATCAAAAAATACAGAGAGAATATAATTGCATTGTGGCATGAGTGCTTCGGCGACGAGAGGGCTTATATCGAATTCTTTTTGGACAACTGCCCGAATAAGCTTTGCATCGGCTGCTTTGAAAATGATATGCTCGCTTCAATGCTTTTCCTTTTGAACGGCGGTGTTGACGGACTTTCTTGTAAATATATCTATGCCGCCTGCACGGCTCATGAATTCCGCTCAAAGGGACTCATGGGCGGACTTATCGAGTATTCAAAGAAATACTGCGCCGAGAATAAAATCGATATGCTTTTTCTTGTTCCGGCAGAGGAGAGTCTCTACGGCTACTATGCGAAATTCGGCTTTATCCCCAAAATGCAGAGGGCGAAAATTGCCTTAAAGGGCGGCTCGGGAGAATTCAAAGCGGCGAAAACGACGGACATAAAATCGGTCGCAAAAAGACGCTTGCAGCTTCTTTCTTCAATAAAAAGCTTTGCCTTTGACACGGAAACGACAGAATATACCGTGGCGGAATTTTTGCACACGGGCGGCGAAATATACTCTCAAAACGGCAAAAACGGCTTTCTTGCCTTTGTCCTGAGAGACGGAAAAAATCCCGTTGTCAAGGAGCTTTTGCCCGATTTTGACAGTAATTTTACAATTATTTTGGATTTATTTGAAAATTTAGGGGCGGAAAATGTTTACATTCATGCTCCTTTAGTGTATAATAATACAGATATTGGGTTAGAAGCTACTAAATGTGGTATGCTTTACCCGATTACTGAAAATGCAAAAAGCTTTATCAAGGATGAAGATATTTTCTATTCGGGAATGTATCTTGACTGAGAGGTAATAAAATGATTTACGTTTTTCTTGCAAACGGATTTGAGGAGATCGAGGGTCTCACGGTCGTTGATTTTCTTCGCAGGGCGGAGCTTGAGGTCTGCACAGTAGGCGTGGGCGGAAAGCTCATCACGGGAGCGCACAATATTCCCGTTTTCTGCGATCTTGACGAATCCGAGGTCAGACTCGACGGCGAGCTGGAAGCGGTCGTTCTCCCGGGCGGTATGCCGGGAACGCTCAATCTTGAGAAGTCGGAGACCGTGAAAAATACGGTGAGCTACTGCGCCGATAACGACAGATACGTTTGCGCCATCTGCGCCGCTCCGTCGGTACTCGGTCATATGGGTCTGCTCAAGGGCAAGACTGCGTGCTGCTTCCCCGGCTTTGAAAATGAGCTTGAGGGTGCGGAAGTGAGCGACAGTTATGTTTGTCACGACGGAAAATTTATTACCGCCAAGGGCATGGGAGCTGCGATTGATTTTTCGGAAAAAATCACAGCCTGCCTTATTAACGAGAATAAAGCGAAGAAGATAAAAGAATCTCTTCAGTGCCCCTATTGATTGAAGAAGGAGGACGAATATGAAAGACGAGAACGGCAGAGAGTATTCCGATTACGATATTGACAAGCTCATTGAAGAGTATTCGCATATCAATCGGAACGATGAGCCGGAGCAGGCTTCACAGCCGCCCAAGGAAAAGAAGAAGTTCGTTGTTCATATTGATGAATCGCTGATCGACGATTCACCGCAGAGCGAGGAACCTAAGCCGCAGTCCGGCGGAATATATTTTTCCAATTATCCCAAGCACCGCAGGGCACCCGAGGTGCAGGAAAAGCCCGTTGCCGAGCATGAGCACAAGGCGAAAAAGGCTCACAAGGCAGAGCACGGCTCGCATGAGGACACGGTCAAAAAAGTTAAAAACGGTATCGAAAAAGTCGGCGGTAAGGCTGCCGTCGGATTTCTTGCGTTCATTCTTATTTCGACTATCCTGCTTTCATATGTCGGAATTACATGTCTCGGTGATATGCTTGCAATCAACAGGAGCGACGAGAACGTTACCGTCGATATTCCTGCCGACGCAACCTACAGCCAGATAATTGATATACTCAAGGATAATAAGCTTATCAAGCGCAAGGGCTTTTGCAAGGTGTTTACAAAGTTCAGAGGCTTTGATGAGGGAACATATCTGAGCGGTCAGTATTATCTCAACAGCAAGATGGGCGTTGAGGGTATGCTCAAGGACATCATGGCGGCTCCTGTTACGGCCGATTCAATTTCGCTCAGCTTCCCCGAGGGCTGGACGGCAACTCAGATAGTTGAAAAGCTCGAGAAATACGATGTCTGCAACTCCGCAAAGATTCTCACTGCGATGAGAACGGGCAAGTATAATTACGATTTTATCAACGACATTGCGGACAACAAGAACAGATACCTGAAGCTTGAGGGCTATCTTTTCCCCGATACCTACGATTTCTACGTTGACGCAGACCCGAACTACGTTATTACAAAGTTCCTTGACAACTTCAATTCCAAGTGGGAGGACGAGTACGATAAGCGTGCCGCCGAGCTTGGACTCACAAGAGATGAGATCATTACGATCGCTTCCATCATTCAGAAAGAAGCCGCAAACTCCGATCAGATGAAGGTTATTTCTTCGGTAATCCACAACCGTCTCAATCATCAGGCGGACTACCCGACGCTCGGCTGCGACAGTACGGCGCTTTACATCAGCAACTATGTAACTCCGACAGTCGGCGAGGCTCAGGGCGCTCTTTACTACAGCGCTTACGACACATCGGCAATCAAGGGACTTCCTCCCGGACCGATCTGTAACCCAGGTATCGACGCCATCAGAGCGGCTCTTTATCCGTCGGATACCGATTACTATTTCTTCGCTCACGATAAGGCAGGCAACATCTACACCGCTTCGACGTTCAAGGAGCACAAGAATAACCTTGTTCTTATCATCAAGGCGAACAGCTCAACTGATTAAGAGGATTTATGAGTAAGATTAAAACAGCTTTTCCCGAGCTTCTCTCTCCGGCAGGAGATATGGAAAGATTTCAGCGCGCTCTCTATTTCGGAGCGGATGCGATCTATGTCGGCGGTTCTGCGTTTTCGATGCGAGCCGCACCTGCCAATTTTACCGCAGAGGAGCTCAAGACGGCGGTTAATGCCGCACATAAAAAGGGCGTTAAGGTCTATCAGACCTGCAACACCGTGCCGAGAAACGATGAAATTGACAGACTTCCCGATTTTCTCATGGAGTCTGCCGAAACAGGCGTTGACGCTTTCATCATTTCCGACCTCGGCGTTATGACGCTCGCAAAAAAATACACTCCCAATGTTGATATCCACATCTCGACTCAGGCAGGAATTACAAATTACGCCTCGGCGAATGAATGGTACAACATGGGCGCAACGAGAGTTGTCACGGCGAGAGAGCTTTCTATCGAGGACATCGCAACACTCAGGGCAAAGACTCCTAAGGAGCTTGAAATTGAGTGCTTCGTTCACGGCGCAATGTGCGTTTCGTTCTCGGGAAGATGCCTTTTGTCGAACTACCTTGTCAACCGTGATTCCAACAGGGGAGAGTGCGCTCAGCCCTGCCGCTGGCAGTACAGCCTGATGGAAAAGACCCGTGAGGGCGAGTATTTCCCGATCGACGAGGACGAGAACGGCACATACATCTTCAATTCCAAGGATATGTGCATGATCGAGCATATCCCCGAGATGGTCAAGGCGGGTATTTCAAGCTTCAAGATCGAGGGCAGGGCAAAATCCGCTTACTATACCTCGGTTATCACCAACGCATACCGTCAGGCAATCGACGGATATCTCAAAAATCCGACCGACGATTACAAGCCCGAAAAATGGGTCGTTGACGAGATGTATAAGATAAGCAGCCGTGAATACTGCACGGGCTTCTACTTCGGTCACCCGAGGGAGAACGCTCAGATTTATTACGACGGCGGCTACAAGAGAGATTGGAGCGTTATGGCGGAGGTTCTCGGCTCCGAGAACGGACGTGTTTTCTGCCGTCAAAGAAACAGATTTTTTGAAGGCGAAAAGCTTGAGGTTCTTCAGCGAGGTGTCGAACCCTACGAGGTTACCGTCACCGACCTGAGAGACGAAAACGGCGAGAAAATAGATAAAGCGCCTCATCCGATGATGAAGGTCAGCTTTGAATGTGAAAAGGATATTCCGGCGGACGCTCTTTTGAGAAAGGCAGTCTGACAGGTTTTTTCGGAGGCATTTATGCTTTTAAGTGATATTCTCGGCGGTATTGATTATTCCTGCGGCAATTTCAGGGATACCGATATTGCTGACATTACATATGATTCAAGAAACGCAGGCGAGGGCAAGTGCTTTTTCTGCCTTTCGGGAACGATTACCGACGGGCACAAATTCGCACAGAGCGCCTATGACAGCGGATGCAGATGTATTTTTGCAGAGCATACGGTCGAGCTTCCCGAGGACTGCGTTCAGATAATCACTGACGATACGCGTCATGCCCTTGCAATCGCATCGGCAAACTTTTTCGGCAGACCGTGCGACATGCTCAAGGTTGTCGGAATAACGGGCACTAAGGGCAAAACAACGTCTGCACACATTGTAAAGGCTCTTATCGAAGCGTCGGGCGAGATGTGCGGAATAATCGGAACGAACGGCGCCGCTTACGGCAATGTTTCCGAGGAGACGAAAAACACAACTCCCGAAAGCTACGAGCTTCAAAGGCTTTTCCGCAAAATGGTTGACGCAGGCTGTAAATATTGCGTCATTGAAGCCTCATCGCTCGGACTCAAGATGCACAGAACCGACGGAATTCCTTTTGAGGTCGGCGTATTTATGAATCTTGCTCCCGACCATATAGGAACGATCGAGCACCCGACCTTTGAGGATTACAAGGACAGCAAAAAGCTTCTTTTCAAGATGTGCAAGCATATCGTTGTCAATGTTGACGATCCTGCATATGAGGATATGATTGAGGGCTCGTCGGCAGATGTCACAAGCTTCGGACTCGGCGATGCCGACGTTAGGGCGGAAAATGTCGAGCTTCTCAGAAGCAAGGACATTTTGGGCGTTTCCTTCGACTGCATTGACGGCGAAGATAAATTCCATATCGAGGCTTCGCTGCCGGGATATTTCAACGTTTACAATGTTCTTGCCGCGGCGGCCGTTTGCAGGGTGCTCGGCTTTGACGTTAAAAAATATAAGGATGTTCTTCGTAGCTTCAGCGTTGCAGGCAGATCGGAGCTCGTTCACGTCAGCGACGATTTTGATGTTCTTATCGACTTTGCCCACAACGGACTGAGTATGCACAATATTATTTCCACCTTAAAGGCATATCCTCACAAAAGGATAATTGCCCTTTACGGCTCGATAGGCGAAAAAAATCAGATTCGCCGTAAGGAGCTCGGACTTGTTGCAGGCAAGGAAGCTGACCTTTCAATTCTCACAACGGAGGACCCCGGCAGGGAGGATCCCGTTAAAATTGCCGAGGAGATCGCTTCCTATATCCGTCAGGTCGGCGGAAAATATATGATAATCCGTGACAGGAGAGAGGCTATTGTCTATGCGCTCTCCCATATGCAAAAAGGCGATATACTTGTTCTCGCAGGAAAAGGAAACGAAAGCTTTATGAAAATAAACGGTAAAGCGCTTCCGTATTCCGAGCGTGAGGAAGTTGAAAAATATATTAAATCAATGAAGAATTAAACCCTGTTTTCAGTGAAAATTCAAGGAGGTAGTTATATGCCGCAGAAAGGAACGGGCGCAGCAAAAAAGAAGAAAAGAAAGAGACTGAACGATTTGTCGAACGCAGGCGCTTTCTTTATCTCGTTGCTCGCTATATTCTGTTTCACACTCGTGATATGCTTGGGCTATGTCTTTATCAACGCAGTCACGGTTGTGGCAGGCGATCCCGTTATCAATCTTGAGAGCGCGAGGAACAATCAGAACCAGACCTCGTTCCTCTATGCCAAGGATTCCGACGGAAAGCAGATCGAGGTTTTGCGTCTGCACGGCGAGGAAAACCGTATTTGGGTCGATTTTGACAAAATCCCAAAGCAGATGAAGGACGCATTCATTGCCCTTGAGGATAAGCGATTCAATAATCACCACGGTGTTGACTGGATTCGTACAATCGGCGTTTTCGTTAAGCAGAACGACCAGGGCGGTTCGACGATAACACAGCAGCTTGTCAAGAACATTACGGGTAACAATCAGGTAACCTACGTCCGTAAGTATAACGAAATTCTTTCCGCGCTGAACCTTGAAAAGAATTTCAATAAGGATCAGATCCTTGAGGCTTATCTCAACACCATTTATCTCGGTCAGGGCTGTTACGGCGTTGAGACCGCTGCCGAAACTTATTTCGGAAAGTCGGTTGACGAGCTTAATGTTGCCGAGTGTGCCGTTATCGCTTCAATCACTCAGATGCCCTATTCCTATGACCCGATAAACAACCCCGAGAACAACAGAAAAAGACAGATTTACTGCCTTGACGAAATGCTTGACCAGGGCAAGATAACTCAGCAGGAATATGACGAAGCCGTCAACTATCATCTTATCTACACAAATGACGAGGATTATGTTCCTAGCGAGGCAGAGCTCGAAAGACGCAAGAACGAGGAAAGCGCAAAGGCTTCTTCGGAGTTTCAGAGCTTCTATGTTGACTATGTTATCGACGACGTTATCGCAAGACTTCAAAGCGACCTCGGCTATTCGGCAAATGAAGCCCGTGACGCTATCTACGGCGGCGGCTTGAGGATTTACACTGCCGTTGACCTCGACGTCCAGAAAAAGACAGAGGATATCTATGTAAACCGTAAGGGCTTTGAGGACAAAAAGAATGCGCAGTCAGCTATCACCATCATGGACTACAAGGGCAGAGTTGTTGCAATTGTAGGTCAGGCAGGCGTTAAGGAGGGCAACCGAGTTCTCAACAGAGCAAGCTCATCGCCGAGATCGCCCGGTTCCTCAATTAAGCCGCTCACCTCATACAGCCCCGCAATCGAGATGAACGAGATAACTTGGTCATCGTATCTCCTTGATTCGGCTGTCAGCTACGGCGGATGGAGAACGCATAACGCCGACGGCGGCTACGGCTCGGGCTACAACGTTACGGTTCAGAACGCCCTCGCAAGATCGCTCAATACGATCCCCGCAAGAATAATCATCAACATGATAGGCATTAACGAATCCTATAACTATCTTGTAAATAAATATCATATCACGACCGCAGTCGAAGCCTCGGATAAGAGCGCAGCTCCTCTTTCCATCGGTTCAATGACCTACGGTACAACATCGCTTGAAATGACGGCGGCTTATGCGACATTCGGTAACGGCGGCTACTACTACAAGCCCTATTCGTTCTATTATATCGAGGACGCCAACGGCAAGGTTCTTATTGACAACAGAAACAATAAGGGCGAGCAGGTTATTTCAACAGGCACTGCCGAGGTCATGAGACATCTTCTTATGACTGTTACAACCAGCTCTTACGGTACAGGTTCGAGCTACAAGGTAAGCGGCTTTGATACCTATGCAAAGACAGGTACGACCGATGATAACAACGATAAGTGGTTTGTCGGCGGAACACCTTACTATGTTGCCGCAGTTTGGTACGGCTATGATATTCCCGAATATATCAGCACATGGGGCAACCCTGCCGGTGCGGTTTACAAGACCGTATTTGACGCAATTCACGAGGATCTTCCCGATAAGGACTTTGAGGATCTTGACGGTGCGGTTGAGAAGGAATACTGTACCGATACAGGTAAGCTTGCTTCATCCGGATGTTATTCAACGGCTACGGGCTGGTACAAGAAGGACAATGTTCCCGATTATTGCACAGGTCATTATTATTCTTCATCTTCTGATGATGACGCTGATGAGGAAGAAGAAAAACCAACTAAATCAAGCCAGTCGTCAACATCTGCGGCTCATGCGGATAACAACGGCGGCGAGGAATAAATAATAACACGGAGGCGGTTGCATGGTTATTATGTCTGTCGATTACGGTGATGCGAGGACGGGCATAGCATTGTGCGACCGCCTTGAAAGTCTTGCACATCCCGTTGAGGTCATCAAGCAGAGCTACGAGCCGAAGCTGCTTGAAAGAATATCAGAGCTTGTGAAAATCCATAATCCCGAGCTTATAGTTGTCGGCTACCCGAAAAATATGGATTCCTCGGCAGGTGAGAGAGCGCAGAAATGCGCCGATTTCGCAAGGAAAATCACCGAGACAACGGGAATTGAAACGGATCTTTGGGACGAAAGACTGACGACCGTTTCGGCTCATATGTATCTGAGCGACAACAACGTGAGAGGAAAGAAGCGCAAAAACGTTGTTGATGCGGTTGCCGCCGTGATAATTTTGCAGGACTATCTTGATTACAGGAGAAATAAAAATGCAAGCAAAGGCTGACAGTATAATCAAAACCTGCTTTTCGGGGCTGTATTGCGTCGCTTTTATGCTCATTTCGGCATATTCGGGCATGCGGTTCACGGGAAGACTTGCGTTTCAGATTATATTGACATTCGTTCTGACTTTGATTTTCACCGCCGTTGCCGATATTGCAAAAATAAAAATGTCCGCACTTTCCTTTGCGGCTTGTATTTCGACCGCCTTTTGGGTCGTGTATGCGATTGTCGGTCAGATGCTCTTGAAGGGCACGTTTTTTATTTTTCGCTCGGCGTGGGAATACATGTTCTATTACGACAGCATCGGCATGGTCTTCATCGTGCTGATCACCGTTACGGCGTATCAGCGAATTAAAGCTTTTATAAAAAAAGATGCAGAAATAACCGAACAGTACGATAAGTTCTATTCGGTCATTTCTGTTACTTTTACTTTATTCTATGCTGTTGTGCTTGTTTACTGCTTCTTCATTTGCAGAATTCCCGGAGGAGTGCGTGTCGAGCCGAATTTTGACCCGCTCGACGTTTTTAAAGTTACGTTTTTCTCGGGAGCGCTCGATTACGAAAGGCTTATACTTTTCTTGGGAAATATTGCGATTTTTGTTCCTCTCGGATATCTTCTTTGCCACAGGCTGAAAAGGGGAGGGCTGAAAATTGTTCTTGTCTTCCTGCCGTTTGTCCTCAGCACGGCAATAGAAATCTCGCAGTATTATTTCGGCATGGGCCACCCCGATATCGACGACGTTATTTTGAACGTTATCGGATTTTATATCGGCGTTTTGCTGAAGATTTTGTTTGATAAGATTTTTGTGTTGAGACGATGATTACAGGCAGAAATTTAAATTTATTTTATCTGGCCTTGGGTCGATGTGGGCATCGACCCCTACGGATTGTACTGCGACCGTACCTCTGCGTAAATCATTTTTCGCACCATACGAATTGTTTATCGTGAATTACATATTCACTTTTTCTTCTTCGCAGGCAGAAGCAGATCCTTTGCGCCGACGAGGATCAGAATAACGGCAAAAATTATTCTCAGCGTCCTGTCCTCAAGGCGGTTGAGCAGGAGAAATCCGAGCGCAACGCCGATGAGACCGTAGCCGATGTAGGTCAATGCCGCCTTCTTATCAATTAGCTTATTTTTAATATGGAAAATAATTGCCAAAATGGCTGAGGGAATGAAAAACAAAAGGTTTATTCCCTGCGAGACCGCCTGCGGCATATTTTTATAAAGCGTGAGGTAGAGAATGAGAATTCCTCCTCCGCCGAAGCCCATTGCGCCGAGAATTCCCGAGACGATTCCGGCAATAATATCAAGTATCATTTCATCAGCATCCTGATTCCGGCGTAGATTATAAAAGCCGAAAATACCTTACTCAGCACCTTTTTCGGTATTTTCGGGAGCAAAAGCGAGCCTATCACCGAGCCGACGAGTCCCGGTATAAGATAAACGTAACTGTCGCTCAGCCTGACCTGCCCCTTCACGAGGTAGCCGACAGCGCTTATTACCGTCAGCGGCAGAATTATCGCTATTGCCGTGGCGTGCGACTTTGTTTGATCCGTTCCCCGAAGCTTCAGCGCTTCAACAGCAACGATCCCGCCGCACGAGCCGATTAAAATATTCACAACGCCCGTCAGAATTCCGAGCAAGGGTGTCATTATTTTTTTCATAGTTCATTCACCGATTGCATATTTTTTATGTATGAGGTGATAACGTGAAAATCGGGAAAAAGAGTATTATCGCAATTATAACTGCGTTTCTTATAATATTATCCGCAATGCTTTATCTTACATTCATGGCTAATTCTTCCGCAACCGAGGCTTCTTCAAAGCCGTTTACGCAGAAAACGATAATTGTTGACGCAGGGCACGGCGGCGACGACGGCGGAGCGATAGGCATTGACGGAACAGTTGAAAAGGACATCAATCTTGACATCGCACTGAAGCTCGAAAAGCTTTTGAAATTTTACGGCTTTAATGTTATAATGACAAGGACGGAGGACGTCATGACCTGCGACAACGGGCTTGATTCCCTGAGAAAAAGAAAGGTTTCGGACATTCACAACCGTTTTGATTTGATGCAGGAGAACCCCGACGGCGTTTTCATAAGCGTGCATCAGAATAAATTTGAGGACTCCTCACAGCACGGCACTCAGGTTTTTTACTCGGGCAATAACGGGAAAAGCAAGGAGCTCGCCGAAGCGATTCAGACCTCGATAACCTCGACATTGCAGCCCAAAAACGACAGGGTCGTTAAAAAATCGGGCTCGGGAATTTATCTTCTTTATCATGCGAAAATTCCTGCGGTGCTTGTCGAGTGCGGATTTATTTCCAATTCCGACGAGGTGAAGAAGCTCAAAGACGAAAGCTACAGAATGAAGCTTGCAATTTTGATTGCAGACGGACTGTTAAAATATCTAAGTAACCACTGAGGTGATAACATGGCTCAGAAAGCCAAAACTCTATATGTATGCTCAGCCTGCGGACACGAGAGCGCCAAATGGTACGGCTGCTGCCCGGGCTGCGGCGAGTGGAACACCATGGATGAGGTGTTCAAGGCTCCCGAAAAGGCAAAAACAGCCGGCAGAACAGCGTCGGTCGGCTTTAATTCAAACGTTCAGATGATAAACGACATAAGCTGTGACGGCGAGGTTCGTCACAAGACGGGACTGGAGGAGCTTGACCGAGTTCTCGGCGGCGGAATAGTCAAGGGCTCTCTTGTGCTTCTCAGCGGCGATCCGGGCATCGGTAAATCAACGCTTCTTTTACAGATTTGCCAATACCTCGGCAGAACGCTCAAAATTCTCTATGTTTCGGGTGAGGAGTCGGCGCATCAGATAAAGCTCAGAGCGGACAGGCTCGGCGTAAATACGGAAAATCTTTTCGTCCTTTGCGAAACCGATGTTCAGATCGTGGCGGAGCATATGAAAGCGTCAAAGCCCGACCTTGTTATCATCGACTCGATTCAGACGATGAACGTTTCGGAGCTGAATTCCTCGCTCGGAAGCGTTGCACAGGTCAGGGAGTGTACAAACTGCCTTATGCAGACCTCAAAAAGTCTGAACATTCCGACGATAGTTGTCGGTCACGTCAACAAGGACGGTAATATTGCAGGACCGAAAGTTCTTGAGCATATCGTTGACGCAGTGCTTTATTTTGAGGGCGAAAGACATCTTTCCTACAGAATTTTGCGTGCCGTCAAGAACAGATACGGCTCGACGAATGAGATCGGCGTTTTCGAGATGAAGGACAACGGACTCAGCGAGGTCGAGAACCCGTCAGAGATGATGATTTCGGGCAGACCGAAGAACACCTCGGGCTCGTGCGTCGCCTGCCTTATGGAGGGCTCACGTCCGATTCTTGCCGAGGTTCAGGCGCTCGTCAGTGCTTCGGGTTACGGAAATCCGAGACGAATGACGAACGGATTTGATTATAACAGGCTTGCAATGCTCGCCGCCGTGCTTGAAAAAAGAGCGGGATTTTTCCTGAGCAACTGCGATATTTATATCAATGTTGTCGGCGGACTGAAGCTGGACGAGCCCGCGTCCGACCTTTCCGTTGCGCTTGCGCTCATTTCGAGCCTGAAGGACACGCCCATTCGTGATGATGTTATCGCTTTCGGAGAGATAGGTCTCGGCGGCGAGATTCGCTCGATCGGCAGCTGCGAACAGCGAATCAAGGAAGCGGCAAGGCTTGGCTTTAACCGCTGCATTGTGCCTTACCACAACTATAAAAATCTGAATTCAAATATAAAATCGCTCGTTGAGATCGTCCCCGCAAGAACGATCAGAGCAGCATTTGATTCGGCAATATAAAAT
>CAVGRW010000055.1:0-14397 GCA_963631735.1 Bacteroidaceae bacterium
GCCGCTCGGATGAGGTGGCAAGGTTTTATCACATTTAATTTAATGAAATCCGTTATTGATTTTCCACCTCATCAGTCGCTAACGCCCAGCTTCCCCTCAAGGGGAAGCCTTGGACGGTTCCTGCTGACTTTATAGCACCGCACCGTAAGCTCAAACAAACTCTCTCAAAAGCGAGTCGTTAGGCATTTTGGATATATCTATCGGTCTGAGCCTTGAGAAGTCCTCTTTCAGCTGTTCGGCGAGCGGATAGAAACGGCTGTCCCTTTCAACCGTATCGAGCAGTTCAAGTGCCTCATTTCTAAAGACGCAGGACTCGTATGGGTGAAACGAATCTATCCTGTAGCGTGCATTCTTTTCATACGGGAAGATATATTTATCCTCGCCCTTGAGCACCTCGGGCCACTGTGAAAAGGTCTTTTCAACCGACGTGTTTCTGTAATGATAATCCCTTATCATTCGGCGGACAAGACGAAGATTTCTTTTGCTGAAAACCACCCTGCCCTCGTCATCCGTCACCCTCGACGAAACGCTGATATAAACCTTGTAAATATGGCTCTCGTCAAGCCCCTGAGTAATCACGGGATTGAGCGCATGCAAACCCTCAACGATGATAACATCGTCCTTTTTAAGCTCGACACGTCTCATCTCATCTTTTCTTGTGCCGCTCATAAAATCAAACTCGGGCACGAGAGCTTCTCTTTTTTCAATCAAATCCGAAAAATTCTTGTGAATTAAATCAATATCAAGAGCATTGACGTTTTCAAAATCCTTGACGCCCTTCGCGGTCAAGGGAATATCGGCGGCATTATGATAATAGTCGTCAAGTGAAAGCGTGTAGGCATTTCTGCCGCTTTGCTTGATTTTTTCGACGATTTTGCCTGCCGTCGTGGTTTTTCCCGATGAGCTGGGGCCTGCAAGCAGAACGATATCGCAGTCGCAGTCGGAGATGAAATTGCCGACCAGCGAGGAAACAGAGCTGTCGAAGCCCTCCTCTGCCGATTCGATAAATGAGTCGACATCCGAAGCAACGTTTTTATTTATATCATTTAAGGTTCTGTATGCCATTTTGCTACCTCTTATCTCAGCTTATCGTAAAACTCCTTTATTTGCTCCTTGCGCTCGGCTATAACGTCGTAGCGTGAATTATATTCATATGGGTATTTATAATTAAAAATTCTTTCAATATTTCTGCTGTTCGGGTCCTTGAGCTTTGTGACCGCACCTGCACCTACGGCGAGCACTGTGTGGCACTCCTCCATCATGAAAATATTGTAAAGACATTCAAATCCGTCCTTGCACCAGCCGACATTTTCAAGGTTGCCGAGCGAGCGTGACTGTCTGTACATATAATACGGCTTATACCCATCGGAATAGAACCGATTTTGAGCATATTCCAGCATTTTATTTGCAATTTCTCCGCTTTGAACGTCAACGCCGTGGGTAACGATGGTTGACGAGCGCTTCAAAGCGAGCGTATGGAGCGTAATATTCTCGGGGCTCATGCTTATCGCACGGTCAACTGAATTGCAAAAGCTCTCGTATGTATCGTCCGTCAGACCTGCAATCAAATCCATGTTAATATTATCAAATCCGATTTCTCTTGCCTCATTGAAAACACGGACAACATCGTCAACGGTGTGCCTCCTGCCGATAGCCTTGAGGACATCATCGTTGAAGGTCTGCGGATTTATGCTTATTCTGCCGACTCCCGCCGCTTTGATAACTCTGAGCTTTTCGGGCGTTACCGTGTCGGCTCTGCCGGCTTCGATCGTGTATTCTCTTATATGCGAAAGGTCAAAATCATTGTTTATTTCGGCGCAGATTTTTTCAAGCATCTCAGCCGAAAGAGTTGTCGGAGTGCCGCCGCCCCAATAGACAGATTCAAGTCTCAGTCCGAGGCTGTTTGCAACCTCGGCGGTCTGCTTAATTTCTTTGCAGAGATTTTCGACGTAATCGGGCAAAAGCTTCTTCGCCTGCGCTATCGAATGAGAGACAAACGAGCAATAATTGCATCTTGTCGGGCAAAAAGGAATAGAAACATACAGACTGAAGCTTTTTTCGTCGGAAAGCGACATTATTTTTTCTTCAGCCTTGGCAACGGAATAGGCAAGCTCGGTCTTTTTTTTACAAACCAAGAGCTTATCCGTGAAATATTTCTTTGCGCCGTCGTCACCGTAATCCTTAATCAGCGAATTCATCAGCTTTGACGGTCTCACGCCCGTCAGTATGCCCCATTTCGGCACATAGCCCGTTATCTCGGAGAGAAGCGAGAACAGCAGAATTGCCATTTCCCTCTCGCAGTCGTCATAGTCTGCAACCGCCTTTTCTTTCTCTCCTGTGGTTCTGTTTATATTGACCGAAACGCCGACAACATATTCACCGCTCATTGAAGTAACGACGGTTATATCGTCCGTTTCATCTGACTCGTCCTTTATGACACGGATCGTCTCATAGGGAAAGAAAACCCGACAAAGGTTTTCTGTTTCATAATGAAATTTGTGATTAACGACCCTGAGTATCATTTGAATCTCCTCATATATCTGTTTCTTCTGCGCTCATATTCCATAGTCGTGGCTCTGTTATGACCGGGATAAATCGTGTATTCGCCCGGCATTTCATAAAGTCGCTTGATTGAATAATACATATCATCGTCATTGCCGCCGAAAAGATCGGTTCTGCCCGTTGTCAGACAAAAGAGCGTATCACCCGTGAAAATTGTGCGTTCACTCTCGATATAATAGCAGACACTGCCCATTGTGTGGCCGGGAGTGTGCATGACCTTAAAATCAAGGCTTCCGAGGGAAATAACATCTCCCTCCTCAACCATGATATCGGGTTCGATATTTTTCTGCGTGTGCGGTGCAATGCTGAACGCAATGCTCATCATCTCGTTTGTAAGGCAAGCCGCATCCTTTTTGTGAATAACGATTTTCGCCTCGGGGAATGCCTGCTTGAGGTCATAAACACCGAGGATATGATCCGCATGACCGTGGGTCAGCAGAATATATTTAACTTTCTTGCCGCTGAGTCTGTCAAGAAGCTCGGGCGTACATTCGCCGCAGTCGATTATCGCTGTCTCGCCGCTCACGTCGTCCGTCACAATATATGTGTTTGCGCTGACAGGACCCAGCACCATTGTTTCAACCGTCATTTTAATCCCTCTTGTTCCAGATCGTCGTGTCCATGATTATCGTAACGGGACCGTCATTGTGAATTTCGACCTTCATATCCGCTCCGAATGAACCGTGCTCGACCTTTCTAATTCCGTTTACCCTGAGCTGTTCCATGAAATATTCATAAAGCTCGTTGGCGTAGTCGGGCTTCGCCGCCGTTGTGAAGGACGGTCTGTTGCCCTTTTTGATATCGGCGCAAAGCGTGAACTGAGAGATTGCAAGAACCTCGCCGTCAACGTCGAGAATCGACATGTTCATCTTCTCGTCCTCGTCCTCAAAAATACGCAGTTTAGCTATCTTTGCGGCAAGTATTTCGGCATCCTTCTTTGTATCATCGGGAAAAACGCCCAGAAGAACGTTATAACCCTTGCCGATTTTTCCTATCGTTTCGCCGTCAACGACTACCGCCGACGAAGTTACTCTTTGTACTACTGCTTTCATGTAAATTCAACCTCTTAACTGTTGGAACGTTCAACGTCAAGGACGCCGTTTATCTTTCTGAGCTTCGCCATAACACCGTTGAGGTGCTCAATTCCGTTGACGCCGATCGTCAATTCAAGCGACGCTCTGCCGTCCTTTTTGCTCTTTGTGTTAATTCCGTATATCATAACCCGCATGTCTGCGATCATCTTTGAGACATCAGCCATAAGTCCGACTCGGTCAAGGCAAGCAATTGAAACCGTGGCTGTGAAATCCTCCTTAACGGAGCTGTCCCAGCCTGCGGGGATCCATCTGTCGGGCTCGTCGGCAAGCTCGATGACCTTGGGCACATTCGTGCAATCCCTCTTGTGTATCGAAACGCCGTGACCTCTTGTGATAAAACCGATGATTTTATCACCCGGAACGGGGCTGCAGCACTTTGAAAGCTTGATAAGGCAGTTGTCTATGCCCTCGATAACAACACCGTCCTGGCTCTTGGTACGCTTCTTCTGAGCAGGCTTGGTTATCTTGATAACGTCCTCCTCGACAGGCTCGGGCTGTTTGAACTCCTTAACATACTCATCCTTGATATGCGGCATCATCTTGTTAAGGGAAACTCCGCCGTAGCCTATCGCCGCAAAGAAATCATCGGCGCTGTTGAAGCGCTGACGCTGTGCGACCTCAAGAATGAACTTATCGAACTGCTGATCGTTGAGCCTTATGAAGTTGCGCTTGAACTCACGCTCAACCTCCATTTTGCCCTCAAGGATATTTTCCTCTCTGCGCTCTTTCTTGAACCACGAGCGGATTTTATTCCTTGCGCCGCTGGTCTTGACGAATTTAAGCCAATCACGGCTCGGACCTTTGTTCTGCTGAGACGATGTTATGATCTCAACGATTTCGCCAGTTTTGACAACATAATCTATCGGAACGATTCTTCCGTCAACCTTTGCGCCGACCATTCTGTTGCCGACCGCCGAGTGAATGGCATAGGCAAAGTCAACGACCGTTGCGCCTGCGGGGAGGTTGATAACCGTTCCCTTGGGAGTGAACACAAAAACCTCCTCCTGAACAAGGTCGGTCTTTATTGTATTCACGATATCCTGCGGATTTTCGGAAACATTCTGACTCTCGAGGAGCTGACGGATCCATGAGAATTTCTCCTCAAATTTCTGTCTGCCGCTCATTCCGAGCTTATATTTCCAATGGGCGGCAACACCGTACTCAGCCGTGCGGTGCATCTCCCATGTTCTTATCTGAACCTCAAAGGGTATGCCCTCGTCGCCGATTACCGTTGTGTGCAATGACTGATACATGTTCGCCTTCGGCGTTGAGATATAATCCTTAAAGCGTCCGGGAATTGACTTGAACATATCGTGAATTATTCCGAGGCAGTTGTAGCAGTCGATAACGTCATCAACGATTATTCTGACGGCATAAATATCGTAGATTTCATCAAAGCTCTTGCCCTGCATGTACATCTTACGATAAATGCCGTGAACACTCTTTATTCTGCCCGAAATGCTCGCATTCGGCACAACAAGCTTTATTCTGTCGCTGATTTTTTTCTGAATACTGTCAAGGTATTCCTTCCTCTTTGACTGCTGCTGTTCGAGCCTGTCTCTGATCTCCTTATAGGCAACGGGATCGAGATAGCTGATTGCAAGGTCCTCAAGCTCCTCCTTAACGCCTCTGATACCGAGACGGTGAGCGATCGGAGCATAAATTTCAAGTGTTTCCTGAGCTTTTTCACGTCTTTTATCGGGTCGCATAAAAGACAAGGTTCTCATATTGTGTATGCGGTCGGCAAGCTTGATGATGATAACACGGATATCCTGCGACATCGCCATCAACATCTTGCGTACATTCTCCGCCTGCTGCTCCTCCTTTGTAAAGATAGGCACCTTGCCGAGCTTCGTAACGCCCTCAACAAGGTTTGCAACGTCCTCGCCGAATTCTTCCTGGATATTCTCCTTGGTCATATCGGTATCTTCAACAACGTCGTGCAGCAAAGCCGCAGCCATAGACTCCCCGTCCATACCCAAATTATAAAGGATAATTGCGACGGAGACGGGGTGAATTATATAAGGCTCGCCCGAGAATCTGAACTGACCCTCATGCGCCTTTTTTGCAATAAAATACGCCTTTTCGACGAGGGAAACATCGTTTTCGGTCATGTTTTCCCTGACAAGCTTTATCAGCTTGCCGTAAAGCTCATCGGGGTTTTCGGGAACGAACTCTTTCTTTTCGTCCTGCTCCGAAACCGCTTCACTCATCGACGCGGTTAATTTGTTTTTTTCGTTAGCTTCTGACATTTTTATACCACTCGGCTTACCATGCCGATCCCTTTAAAAGTTCTGTTAAGGCAGTACCGCTCAATCGGAGTGTGCACCTCAATTTGTGCAGTGTTGCCTTAATCTTTTGAGCACAGGCGCATCCTGCAAGTTGACCTTCTCGCTTGTTTTTGGTGCGCTCAGCCCGCCGTTTTCATCTCTTATGAGTATGCCCATTTCGAGCATTGCCTCCACCGATACAGCGACCTGTCCGTAGTCCTCTGCCCAGAAATCGAGCCTGTGGCAGAGTGTTTCCGTATCATAATTCCATCTTCCGACGGAGCGTATGTATCTGTAAACCTTTGCTGTTGTTTCTCTTTGAGGAATGAGCAGTGAAGCATCGAAACCCTCGCTTTTTCCCCTCATGAGCATCGAAAAATCTCTCATTGAAACAAACAGATCGTCCTCCACCATGTCGTGGAGCTTTATATTTTTGAGCAAAACGCTCACTCTTAGCTGACCGAGATATTCGTTCGGCTCAAGTCCGACTGCGGCATCGACCACATCACCCTTTACGAACGGGAAATCCGCCTGAATTGTCCTGAATTTGAGCGTTTGCAGGGAAACTCCGTTTCGCTCAAGAATTATTCGCAGGTGCTTTCCGTTGCCTATCGGCTGAATATCGGTTATCGTCATGTTGTAAAGTCCGAAAATCGGCTGAGGATTGCCCGCGCCGAACGGTTCGAGCTGTTCTATAGCGCTGAGCATTTCCACATTCACATATGCAGGATTCAGCTTGAAGTCAACCGTCTGAATTGGGAATGGCATTTCAATACTGTCTGCATATTGGTTTATCGCCTTTCTGAAAGCGCCGATATGCTCCGTTTTCAGCCCTATTCCTGCGGCGAGCATATGTCCGCCGAAATGGGTCAGACAATCGCTGCAATGCGAAAGTGCGTCATAAAGATTGAATCCGTCAATGCTTCTGCCCGAGCCCTTTGCCTCGCCGCCGTCAACGGTTATAACAAGCGTCGGCTTTCCGTATTTTTCGACAAGTCTCGACGCAACGATTCCCACAACGCCGTCGTGCCAGCCCTCGCCTGCGACAACAAGCACATTTTGATAAATCCAATTCGGATTGTTTTTTATCTGAGCGACAGCCTGATTGAGTATTTCCTGCTCGGTCTGCTGTCGGGTTATATTTTCGTCGTTAATTTCCTGTGCAAGTGCGGTTGCTTCCTCGTAGTCCTCGCTCAGAAGCAGTCTTATCGCTCTGTCCGCCGAGCCCATACGTCCTGCCGCATTGATTCTCGGGCAAATGCCGAACGCAACGGTCGTTGACGTCATCCTTCTTTCCGAAAGGCCCGCAACCTCAATAAGCGCCTGTATTCCCGTTCTGTCCGAATCGGCAATCAGATGCACTCCTCGGCGCACAAGCTCACGGTTCTCCTTGATGAGCGGCATGACATCGGCAACCGTGCCGATAGTTACAAGGTCAACGAAGCTGTCCGTAATGCCGTTCTCCTCGCCCTCAAGGGCACATATCAATTTATATGCGACTCCGACTCCTGCATAGTCTTTAAACTCAAGATTACAGTCCTCCCTGTGCGGATCGACTACCGCAACAGCCTGCGGCAAGGTTTCCGACGGAAGATGGTGGTCGGTGATAACAAGCTCCATTTCAAGCTCATTGATATATTTTGCTTCTTCAACGGCGCTTATTCCGTTATCGACGGTAATAATGAGCTTAACGCCCATCATGCTGAGCTTGTCGATTGCCTCGTAGCTGAGTCCGTAGCCCTCCGTGTGACGGTTCGGAACATAGTAAACGACGTCTGCGCCCTGCATTTCAAGGTAGGAATACAGCAAAGCGGTTGACGTTACACCGTCGGCATCGTAGTCACCGTAAATCGCAATTCTTTCAAATTCGTCAAGAGCCTTCTGAATTCTCTTGACCGCCGAATACATATCGGGGAAATCCATCGGGTCAACGCTTCTGCGCTCCCCTATTCCGAAAAAATCCTTCGCTTCCTCGACTGTGTTTATTCCTCTTGTCGATGCGATAAGCGCAGCATACGGGCTTATGTTAAGCGCTTCGGAAAGCTTCGTTGCGTTTTCTTTATCGCCGCTTTTGACTATCCACTTTTTTCTGCTCATATCGCATCTCCTTTCTTTTATTTATCGTATATTTCCTCAAGCTGTCGCACGGTATGAGAAATGTCAAACTGTCTAAGCTTATTTTCGTCCGCCGATTTCCTCGGCTCGTCAAGCTTTTCGCTTATAAACTCAGCCCATTTTTTGACGCTGTTTTCAAGTGAAAAATATTCAATCAATCCGACATCCGCTTCTTTCGTCACAACATCGGAAACAATACAGCGAAGTCCTGCCGCCTGCGCCTCAATAAGCGAGAACGGAAGCCCCTCGAAAAGCGACGGCATCAGGAAGCAGTCGCAGCACGATAGAATTTCCTTAACGTCGGTTCTGACTCCGGTGAAAATAATTTTATCCGAAACGCCGAGCTGCTCCGCCCTGTCCTTTGCGGCATTTTCAAGCTCGCCGCAGCCTACCCAAATATATTTAAAATCGTTTCTTATTTTTGCAAGCTCTGCAATTATTTCAACTGCAAAAATCGGATTTTTCTGAGCCGAAAGTCTGCCGACCGAAACAAGTAAATGCTTTTCCGTTCCGTCCGTGCCCAATGTCCGTGCGTCAAAATCCGTCGCTTCCCTGTAGCTCTCGGTGTCAATTCCGTTATAAATAAGCGTTGAATTTCTCTTGCCGTAGAAATATTCCGAAGCAACGTCCGAGCAAGCCAAGAGCTCGGTTGACGAACGAAGAATAAATCCTTTCATCGTGCGGCTGTAGATTTTTTGCAAAAGCCTTTTCAGTGCCGCCAAGCTGCCGACGGGAGCATACTGACTTTTGGAATTGTGAGCATGGCAAATTCTCATTGGAATTCCGCATTTTTTTGCAATTGTCAGCGTTATTCCGTTGAGAAGATCCATGTTTGAATGAGCAATGTCAAAATGCTCCGCAGAAAGAATTTTTTTAACGTTTTTTATATAATCAAGCTTCTTTTTCGGTGCATCGAGATCGCCCGCATGTATAACCCTTATGCCCAAATCGGCAACTGTCTTTTCATGCAGACAATAAACGCCCTCGTCGATAGCAATGATTACCGTTATATCATATTTTGTTTTGTCGATTTTCCTGAGCACATTAACAAGGAATGTTTCAATTCCGTTTGCGCTCAGTCCGTGCGAAAAAAATACGATTTTTTTCATATCAACACCTGCCGGCTTTTATTCTTCCGTTGCTGCCTCGTGTCTTTTTGAAACCGTGGCAAGAATTTCTCTTTTGAAATCGCCGTATATTTTGTATCTCTTTGAGAATACAATGAATGAAATTATGATAAGCACGGGAGGAACGATGAACATGAGCGCCGAAATAGCGTCCTTTGCTTCCTGCGTCTGCTCGGGAGCCGTTCCCTCATATTTTGTTATGCTGAAGGTCAGGTACATGATAATGCACTGAACCGTGTACGCCATTTTCTGCAAAAAGCCTTTCATCGAGAATGTCAGGCTCTGATTTCTCTTGCCGAGCTTATACTCGCCGTAGTCAACAACGTCCGCAAGCATAACCGTCTGATTGACGAACATGCTTCCGATACCTATAGAGGTGATGAGATAGCAGGCGCCGAGTCCGTAAACGTTGCCGCCGAAGCCGTAGCCGATAACAGCCATTCCGATATATCCGACTGCCGCCATGCCGAGCGAAAGCTTATAGATATTCCTGTTGTTCATGTTAAGCTTCGAGCAGATGGGAATAACAGCAATACCGATTACCGAGCCGACTGCGCCGAACATATTGAACTTCGATTGGAGATTGAGGTCGCCTGCAACCGAGTTGAAATAATAGCTGCTGATGCCCGAGGTCATGTAGTAGCCTGCGTTTGAAATCATCGCAAAAAGCATAAAGGTCAAGAGCTGATCATTGTTCTTTACAACGCTTATAGCCTGCCTAAACGAGAATTTCTCGCCGCCCTGAATTACATTTCTTTCCTTTGTTGAAGCAACGCTGATACACGCAAATATAACGAGCATAACAGCGGCAATGATTGACCACTTTCCGAAGCCTGTCCTGAGACACTCGGGAGTCATTGTTTTAAGACTGCTCTCGCTTGAGCCGCCGAGATATGCAACGATGGGAGCCGTGAGAATAAGCACGATTCCCTGACCTAAGCCTGAGAAGGTTCTTGCAACAGTCGAGATGAAGTTTCTGTCCTTTTCTTCTGTTGCAAACGACGGGATCATCGACCAATAAGGAATATCCGCCAAGGTATTCGACATACCCCAAAGCACATAGAATACAGCAACGTAAACGTACATCCAAACGGAACCTGTATCTATTCCGGGATTATTGAAAAGCAGGCAGAGAACGACTGCGTTCGCTATTGCGCCTCGCAAGATCCACGGGCGGTATTTACCCATTTTGCTGTTTGAAATATCAACAAGAGTTCCCATCATCGGGTCGTTGATACCGTCCCACAGTCTTGCGATTGGAGCAAGAATGAGCAGGAACAGAGAGCTGATACCGAGTGCATTTGTAAGATAAAGCGAAAGGTAAGAATAGAACAAACCGTAGCTGAGATCGAGACCGACTGCGCCCACGCCGTAGCCGAGCTTTTCTCTTAAAGGAACTTTTTTATCCATTTTGATACCTACTTTCATAAATTAGCCTAAACCAACTTATATAATACCACAAAAAATCATTTTAGACAATAGAAAAAATGACGTTCCCAAAGAAAAAGGAACGTCATTTTCGGTTTTTATATAAATTACAGCTTGATAAGTCCGACGGAAATTCTGAGAATTGTGAGCGCATCCATGGAGTTTATCTTGCCGTCGCCGTTTGTGTCGGCATTCATGAATTTCTCATCAGTATTTATTTCGTTTCCGAGTCCGACCGTATGGCGAAGAACTATCAATGCGTCCGCCGAGTTAACGAGCTTATCGCCGTTAACATCGGGATATGCTTTTGCGATTATCTCCGTCTTTGCCTTTGCCTTACAGACCTTGCAAAGCATATATTTTGAGCCCGTTGTGCTGATCGTCGGTCTCTTTTCGATTACCCACTTTCCGTCGCCGGTATGTCCCGTTGCAGGAATAATCTCACTTGTTTTTCTGCCGCAAAGGTTACAGGTAACGGTATAAGTACCTGTTTTTGTGCAGGTTGCCGCCTTGCTGACTTCCTTTGTTACATCCGTATGCTTGCATACTATCTTGAACTGCTTTACATATCCCTCGCCGTATGAATTTATACCGACGATATAAGCCTTTGCCGTTCCTATCTCAACATTATTATGGCAAACCACCTTATAATCCTTGCCGAGAACAACCTTTTCTCCGCTTGCGAGCGTAACCGTAACGGCAGGAATCACCTCGGATTTTGTATATGCCTGATCGGCAATATTCTTTACAGTGCCGAGAGAAATATCCTTAACGATTTCAACCGACGCTTTGATTCCGCTCGATTTGATATAATTATTAAGTTTTGTATTGTTTGCCACGGAAATAAACTTGAAATCATCCGCACAAGCCTTAAACGCATCCGATCCTACAGTAGTATTCTTTGAAATTTTAACCGTATTGAGTAATGTGCAATTTTCAAAGGCACCCTTGCCGAGAGTTTTAAGCGTAAACGGAAGCTCAACGGAGGTCAGAAACGGACAGCCATAAAAAGCATTTACGCCTATTTCTTCAAGGCCCAAAGGCAAGCTGACGCTCTTGAGTCCGTCGCACTGTCTGAAAGCGCCCTCATAAATTGAAGTCACATTATCGGGGATAACCAGCTCGGTAAGTCCCGAACAGCCCATAAAGCTTTCTTTGCCGATATATTCAAGAGTTGACGGAAGAACAAGCTTTTTTATCTCGCCGTGATTGAGGAAAGCCGCATAATCAATGCCTACAATCGGAAGTCCCTTATAAGTATCCGAAAGCACAACATTTTCATATGTTGCACAGTGGTAATCCGTAATAATATAGCCCGTACCTGCTTTATTGAGCTTGCAGTCGATATCATTCATCGAATTACGCAAAATCGTAAACGATACGCCCGAAACATTTACGTCGTTCGTCATGTTAACAAAGCCCGAGTTGGAGGCATTGTTGATTTTCAGGCTCAAATCACTGCTTCCGTGATTGGCATAGCTTCTGACCTTGAAAACGATCGTTGAGAAAATTCCCGAAAATTCATAGTTGTTTCCGCCCGCAAGGCTCCAATTTATCTTTCCGGGATTTCCCGCATATTCGGAATAGACCTCGCCGTTTGTCTGCTTATCTCGTGCCCTTCTCAGATCCTTGCCCTGAGTCATGCTGACAACCTCAAGCTTTTGGGAGTCATATAAAAGGCTCATATCGAGCGACGAAATTTTCTTATATGCTCTCGGAAAATAAACCTCGGCTGTGATCTGATCGTCCTGAGCATATGAGGTCGCATCAATTCTTATTGAAATGTCGGCAGATGCCGCTGACGGAGAAATCGCCATTGCACAGAAAATAAGCGCAAAGACAGCCGCAACCGCAACGATCCTTCTGAATAATCCTTTCATTCTTTCCACCCTTTCAAGTATATAATTGCCATGATATTTATTATATTTTATATTATTTAAATAGAATTGTCAATTACCAAAACACAAAGATTGCTTAACCTGCATTTTTTGCTTGAAGAATACAAATCTTTGTGATATAATACCGTTATTGTTTCCGCCCGTAGCATAATTGGATAATGCATCAGATTCCGATTCTGACGACTGGGGGTTCAAATCCCTTCGGGCGGGCCAAAAGAAAATGGGCTAAAAACCGCTATATTGCGTGGTTTTCAGCCCGTTTTTCTTTTACTCCAAACAATTGACCGGTGCAAACATTTGCAAAAATATGCATTAAATATCAAAAAAAATAAGTCTTTTTATAAGTCATTTTTTGACCGGTAAAATTCTGTCCTTTTTCAAGCGATTGAATTTTGCCGTAAGTCCTCCGTAGTTGACTGCTTGATTTGCGTACATAGTCATATACATCTTTGTTTATTCTAAAAAATGGTGAAGAAAAACTCCGCACCACTATATACAACCTAATAATTAACAGCTCCCGCTTCACTGCAGAAGCTGCTTTACTTTTATATAAAAATTTTTGTCCCGCCTTAGTCTTTGAACACTCTTGGGCGGGGATTTTCGTTAGTTTGCCGAAAAAAGCGTGAACAAACTATTACCTAAATGTAAATTATTATCATTTGAGACCAAATGAGACTAAAAACAGCCCAAAAAAGAATTCTTGTCAAACATATTCTCATGTGAAGGGGAAAATTGTCGGCCCCTTCGAAAAAATATGTAAAGGAGGAGTTCTTGTGAAAAAAGAATTCTTTGACGACGAATTTATAAAGGCTGTTACGGCGGACGGTTGGGAAGTCCTTGACTCGGGTGCGACCCGAAATATAGACTATAACAAACGCTGTTTAGTCATTGCCAAAACTCAAAAAATTGCGGAGATTTTAAAAACCCCCGCAAGCAAAACATCAAAAAAGCCCGTAAAATCAATGGATTCGGGCACACCCCCAAAAACCGTTATGGTAAATTCAAGGGATGGGGGGGTGGTTGCTATTCTTCTGCTGCTCCCATCTCTTCAGACTCCAACTCTCTTACTGATTTTGAAATCAACTTACCAGATAGTTTATCTCTTATGCTCTCATCCGAGCATCGACTTATGATTCGTGCCGAACCCTTCTGGGTCGGTCAGCCCGATAATGCTATTAGCTACAACTTTAGTGTTGTTATTGATGACTACGTGCTAACCGCTATCTTCTTTGTCTTTGATGATGTCGTTTGTAATCTCAGCATTGATTATTTGCTTGGGCGTTTCCTTGATTGTTTTATGTTACCTGCCCGTTACGACCGTCGCAAAGTTATAAGCTTTGAGTATATTCCTTATCTTACACCATCCGGAAAACCTAAGGTATGTAGTTCTACAGTATTTAAGGATGCTCAAACCCATGCTGCGTACTATTTTGATTGCAGCCGTAACGTTGCGACTTCTATCCCTAAGGACAAGCTCCCTAAACCAAACTCTACCAATTACAAACTCGTTAAAACTACTTGTAACTATAAATCTCATGACTGTATCCCCATAACATTGTTATTGAATTTTGGTTTGAAGTTTTTCTCGTCAGTCAATACTGTCAGCAAATACAGTTCTAACTTCTTAAAGTTACACAGTAATATAATAACCGATTTACATCACGGTATATTTTCTTCTCAATCCTTTAACCATTTTGTAAGCTCTTTTGTATGCAGCGGTTGGAATCATTGTTACCTTTTAAACATCGACATCCGTGATGCTGTTTGCCTTAATTGCTGCGGTAATGACAACAGCGTTCCCGAGATTTACGGTAAATATTGCGACTGTTATCAGTATGATTTTTACGTCAAAGGTTTTGAAGGCAATTTCAAGCGTCTGCTCGACAAATACCTTACTGTTTGT
>CAVGRW010000056.1:0-14395 GCA_963631735.1 Bacteroidaceae bacterium
GCACTTGTATTCTTTTGAATTTACAACTACCCTTATATCGTTTTCGGCCTGCTCGTCAATATCGAAGCTCGGCATAAAATCCGACACATCCGTATTTTTCATGTTCTTTTCAAAGCTGAAATTAACGGCTTTGCCGTTATTGAGAACCTTAACCTGACCCTTTCTCAGGAAGAAAAACACGGGAGACATCAACTTTGCTCTGCCGTTTTCAATATTGAGCTTGATTTTTTTCGCCGAGAGAAGCTCTCTGCCGTTTAAAACAATGCTTATTTTACCGTCATCGCAGAGCACGATCGGGTGACTGTTCGGGCGGCGCATAAGCCAATAATAACGCTGTAACTCCGGTACGGACGGGTGCAGAACGATTGTGTCCTCCTCAATTCTCGCAAGCAGGCGGTCAATTCGCATATTCGCCTTTTTCCAATCCTCGCCGTCGAGATGAACGGGCAAAAGCTTGCCGTCCTTGAGCTTCCAGCGAAAATCGTTGAACACAATGCCCTGATAATATGTCGGAACAAAGCGGCCGAAGCTGTCAAAAAGCTGCTCGTAAAAATTCATCGACGTGTCGAAAATATTTTCGGGCGAAAACTTCGTTGAAACAATGCTGTCCATGTTGTCGCGGTTGTACATATACTCGCCCTTATCGCAAAATCCTATCTTCATTTTCGCTCTGAGGACCTCACAGCAATATTTCTCGTCCTCGTGGCGGAAGTTCGGCGTAGTATCGAAAAGGAAGTTATCCTCTCCCCTGTTCTTGATACAAATATTTACATTCGTCTGCGTGATGAACCTGTTCTCGGGGTCGAACAAATCATAAACGCCTGTTTTCAGAAGCGTTCGATATCTGTTATGCGTAATAACGGGAACGCCGTTAAAATATTGAATTATTCTGTAGGTTACGAGGTCAACCTCATCATAAACCGTGTCGAAAAAATCGGTCACGGATTTTATCGTGTCCGCTCTGAGCTTGTCATCGGAATCGAGGAAGAAAATATACTTTCCGTTCGCCCTCGCAAGAGCGTAGTTCCTAGTTTTGGAAAGTCCCTCGTTTTCCTTTGAATAAAGCACGACATTTTCGTATTTATCGGCAAAGTCCTTGCAAATCGCTTCGCTGTTATCCGTCGAGCCGTCGTTAACGAGCAAAACCTCGATATTTTCAAAGCCGATCGTCTGCTCGGTCAGGGAAACAAGACAGCTTTCGACAAATTTTTCAACATTATAGACGGGAATGATCACCGTCGCCTTGTATTCAGGCATTGAAGTCACCTCCGAGCCTGCTCTTGAAAAACTCGCAGAGCTTGTCCCTCAATGCGCCGGGCTTCATGTGGTATGCCTTGTAATAAAGATAGGCAAAAAGGCACTGCTTGAGAACGACCTTACCGAACTTGCCGAAATAGAAGTTGACAACCGCATCCTTCGCCTTGATAGGCATAACCACCTCGGTGTATTTTGTCTCAGTTCCGAGCCTGCGGAATTCTTCAACGCTTATATCTGTTTTGAGAAGCTCGGCGTCCCAGCCATAAACCTCCTTGAACCATGCACAAACGGCATAGTCGCCCATGAACGGAAGCAGAACGTTTTTGAGCATTTCAAAGCTCTCTTTCTGCTCGCACAAGCCGAAAACCGACATCACGTTGCGGATATAAAAGAGCGTCACGCGGTCGCTCGCCGTCTGAGAAAAGAGCCATGAATAATTTTCAAGGCTTGCAATATCCTCGGCATCAGCCGAAACCTCGGGCAAGCGTGCGATATTAAACAGGCTTTCGTGAATTGCCGTAATCTCGTCATAGCGTGCATAGTCGGCAATCATGTTCATAATTGAAAAAGCTGTGCCGCCGACGGGCATGATTTGATTTTTCTGCACGGTCTCCGCATTCATAAAGCAGCAGAAATAGCCGCTTTTCGATGCGATCTCGTCAAAAAAGAAATCGGCGGAGAAAAGGTTGCCGTCGGCGGAAGCTCCGTTGAACACGCATGCGCCCCTTGCAAGCATTGCGGCAAAAGCATCGTTAGCATAGGTTATGCCGACATCGGAAAAGAGAATATAGCCTCCCTCTGCATCGGAAATCGCCTTTTTCAAAGCAACCGACTTGTCCTGCGACGGGAACACCTTTACTTTTGCAAGAATTTCTTCGCTGAGAGACGCAAGCCTTTCGGGGTCTATCTTGGCGCAGATAAGCACCTCAACGTCCACGCCCTGCGAAAAAACATTGTCCAGCCAGCCTGCCAGCCTGCCCTCGTCGGACACCTGCGGCAAAATTACGCTTATATATGAATTATCCATTTTAAAAATCCCCTTGCATAAAATAACTGTCAAATTCTTATGAGAAATATTTTATCATAAACGGGCAGAAAAATCTACATTTCACATTCAAAAAGACAGGCGTTGATACGAAAAAAATATCGTCTTTTTATGTTGAAAATTTTACTTGACAATCAGTCTTTATTATGATAATATAATATGCGTTGTGACGTGCTGCTATGGCTCAGGTGGTAGAGCACATCCTTGGTAAGGATGAGGTCACCGGTTCGAGTCCGGTTAGCAGCTCCAAAAGGCAGGTTTTTACCTGCCTTTTTGTTTTGCCCGAACAAAGCCGTATTGCAGTCATTTTATATATCTATAAACACAAATATCCTCGAGCTGTCATGTGACGGTTCGGGGATAAGTTTTATATTGGAAAGTTTGACAGGCAAGGCTATCAGAGCTTGCTTTTCCTTTTCAAAAGCTCTCTTTCAATTTTCAAAACATCGGGAAAAATCAGCTTTATTCCTTTTCTCTGCAATGCTAAAACCTTTTTTGCTTTGCTTATGATCTCCGCTTCAAGCCGTCCGTCAATTCTTACCGGAATAAGCAAGCGTCGATCCATGTACTCGTTTTTTATATATTTCTCTGTCACGGGACACATATTTTGAATTAAAAACACCTTTTCATATCCGAGAACATCGCCGAAAATGATCGTATCACATTTGCCGTATTTAGCAATTTTCGCATTATAATATTCTCTGAATTTCACAACCTGAGAAGAAAACGGGATCAACCAATATAACCCTGTTCTGTCATCTCGAAAAGCATAAAAGCAAGGGCGGTTGTGCGGCTGACCATTGATTGCTTCCTTATTTCGCATAAGTCTGTCATCGGGAAAATCCAAAAATATTGATCGTCTATGTAATAAAAGTGTCCTGTCTCCATTTAAACGTCCTCACTATTACTAAAAGAAAGGCTCCACCCTTTGCAGAATGAAGCCTCAAGAATTTGAACTCGATCTTTTAATTAGTCGCATATCGAGGAGCGACAAACATTTGAACTCGATCTTATTTTAGTTGCGTACCGAGTAGCAACAAACATAACGATGAAGAACAACAATTCTTCTATAATTATTATATACTAAAATCGTATAAAGTCAATATTTTTCGACTGAAAAGTTTTGTAAAAACGATATTTTGTGTGATTTGACCACACAATATCAAACGTCATTCTTATTTTAAATATATTGAGTCATTATATAATTTCTTAAATTGATTTCATTTACTGTGCTTATTTTTCTTAAATCCGCTTTCGACCTTGGAGAGTATTGTATGCCCTCTGCCATTAGCAGTTTCATAGGCGGTCAGCTCGTAATAAATACTTTTGTCGGGGTCATTTTTACAGTCTTCAATCGTCTTGTTCATGATATCGGCGCACTTGTTCCACTGCTCAACCGTTTCTGAGGTATGGGCGGTTTTTACATTATAATTATCGCAGATATACTTGCCGAAAAATGTCGTGAATTTCTCCATGCCGTAGATATTAAGATGCTCGAAATTATAGAAATCGTTCTGCGGATCAAGCCCTATCGTGTCATACACATTTTCGAAATCGGCGAAGCGATAGCCGTAGCTTTCAATGAGCTTTTTTATTTCCGCCGTCGCTTCCGAGTTTCCGTTTTTCAGGCAGTGAGGAGCTCTGATAAACAGTACATTTTGGAGCTCATTATCTCGGCAGAACTCCAAGAGCTCGGTCACATATCCCCTCGCCTTTTCCGTAAAGCAAATATTTTTACTCTTTATCTCGCCGTTTTTTCTTTTCAGCGCTGTATTTGCAAATGCCTTTGAATAGCTTATTCCCTCGACATCAAGCGCAAGTCTGCTGACTGTGTTTCTTGCACAGATAAGCGGTTTGCGCCAATTGGCATGGTATTTGTAAAACGGCAGATAATACTCAATATGTTCCTTTTCGGGGATATTTTCTTCGAGGTATTTCTTTCCGTCCGAGTCAACGCCGACGGTATCGAACCATGCGTGAACGGGTCTGCGATTGGCAAGATACTTTTCGCTGTGCAAAAAGCCGTTTATCTCGAACACAACGAGCTTAGGCGACTGCGTTTTCAGCGCCTTTTGAGTGACAGTTTTATACAGCGAACCCGGCATTGCGGCAAAGCTCAAATCGTAGCTTGTGAAGCCGTATTTTTCCCATGCAAGCGGAGAATTGAAGCCCGTGTAGAGCTCGCTGGCGCCGATGAGCAGAACATCAACGGTATTCTGCGGCTCCTTGAAATATCCTCTTATGTGTATGCCGTCCTTATCGCTGTTGGTGCTCAGAACAAAATTCAAACCGAACATCACCGTTGAAACGATAAGGAGAAAGCAAATAAATCTGATAAATTTTTTCATTTTTCAATTCCTCAAAACTGCATATATACAAAGTCAGCCGGAGTTGTACCCGGTCCGTAATAGCCGAACAAAGCAATCGCCGCTATCATTAAAATATACAAAAGCCACTGCAATGCCAAGCTCTTTTCGCAAAGCAAATTGCGAACGGAGTCTTTTTTCTTTTCCTGTATGATTGAAATTACAAAAATCACAAGACAGCCTCCGAAAATTATCAGATAATCGAACACGTCGATCTTGCTTTTGGCAAGGCAGGCGAACGAGGTAAGGTCGCTTATGTGCAAATCCGACACGGAGCGCCAAATCATGCTCATTGCATCCTTGAAGCCTCTTGCGATATCGAAATAATATCCGATGAGCACAACGATAAACGTCCTCACCATGCAGAAAACGGAATAGAAAAAGCTTTCACGCTTGATGTGAAGCCTTTCGGTAAGCTTATCCGTCAGCGGCTTCATAAGGCTTGAAATCATAATCACGAGCCCGTTCCAAAAGCCGAAGGCTATATACTTTGCTTCCGCTCCGTGCCAGATGCCGATAACAATAAACGTTATGAGCGAGGCAAGCGCAGTCGGAAAGACCTTGCCGAAATATTTCATGCCGTGCTTTTTCATGCTCTTTGACATTTTGAGGAACGGCTTTGAGATAGAGATCGGATAGAAAAGATAATTTCTCAGCCAATCGCCGAGGCTGACATGCCATCTGTGCCAATACTCGGTGAGGGTTTTCGAGAAATACGGACGCTTGAAATTCTCCGCCATTGTTATGCCCATTATCTCGGCAATACCTCGGCAGATATCAATTCCGCCCGAGAAATCGGCATAGAGCTGAGCGGCATACAATATGACAGTGAAAAGAATATATGTACCCGAAAATGCTCCGCTGTCAGCAGTCACAAGCTTAATGACCTTAACGGCTCTGTCGGCAATCAGAAGCTTTTTGAAAACGCCCCAAAGAATCAGCAGTCCGCCGCTTTTGAAGCGGTCATAGCTGAACTTTCTCGGCTCATAAAGCTGATGTGCAAGGTCGGAATAAATTCCGATAGGTCCCTGAACGATCTGCGGAAAGAAAGAAACAAAAAGCGCAAGCTTTCCGAAATTTTTCTCGGCGCTGACCTTACCTCTGTAGACGTCGATAACATAGCCCATACTCTGAAAGGTGTAGAATGAAATTCCGAGCGGAACGATAAAGCTGAAATTCGGTTCGCTGTAATTTATTCCGAGTGCTCCGAGCAGGGAGTGAACGGACTCGGCGCAGAAGCCGAAATATTTTAAGAAGGCAAGTATGCCGAAGTTGAAAACCAAAACGGCGGCAAGAATCAAGCGCTTTTTTCTCTGCGTTTTTGCTTTGAATTCTTTCTTACTTTCTTTTGTAAAATTTTCTTTATTTTGAAGCAAAAACTGCTTGCTTTTTTCCGCAGCACGCTCAAGAATTCGTGCACCGAAATAAGTCGTCACGGTCGTCACAAACATGTATAGAACATACTTGTTGCAGTTGAGAATATAGTAAGCATAGCTTGCGGCGAGCAAGACAGTCCATTGATATTTTTTTACGGGGAAAAGATAATAAATCAAAATCACCGCCGCAGTAAATGCAAAAAATTCTATTGAAATAATTCCCATTTTATTTCCTCGTTTTTATTAGAAATTCAGTTTGTCCGTATCGTAAAAATCACGGACGAGCTTTAACCCGTCCTTTTGGGAAAAGAGCATAACTCTCGGCATTGTGCGAGAGAGGAAAAGAACCGTTCCCTCGGTTATCGTGTATGCACCGCATCTGCCGAACGCCAGCACATCGCCGATTTTAAGCTCGGGCAATTCTGCCTTGCGAACCAGCAGATCGGCGGTAGTGCAAAGACTTCCGCACAGAGTATAGCTGTGCCCGTATTCCTTGTCACTGCCGAGAAGCGTAATCGGCGGCACCTGCATTGCCATTGTCTGTCCGTAATATTTCAGGTGATTTATTCCGCCGTCGCAGATGACGTAATTCGTGCCGAGATTGTTTTTGATATCGGCAACGGATGTGAGATATGTTCCGCACGAGGACGCAAGAAATCTGCCCATCTCAACGGTGAGCGGATATTTCTTTGCAAAGTCTTTTAAAAGCTCGGCTGTATATTGAAGCGTTTCGCTATCCTTTTCCTCATAGGGCGGAACGAAATAATCCGCCGCCGCACCCGGACCGTATTCGACGTGCTTCGGCACATAGCCGCAGACCGATTCAAGGCGCTCGATGAACTCCACAAATTTGCTAATATCCTTTTCGATAACGGCTGCGTTTTTCTTCTGCGTGCCCGAGTAATAATGAAGTCCGATAAAATCAATCGCTTCATATTTTTCACGGCTTGAAATTATTTCAATGATTTCATCGGGGTCGATGCCGAACTGATTTCCGCTTGTCAGACGAAGAATAACCTCCGCCCTTTTGCCCTTTTCGAGGCAGACACGGTTAATCAATTCAACATGCAGTCGGCTCTCGGCGGTCAGAATTCCTGCGCCGTAATCAACGGCACGGGCGATATCATCCGCACCCTTGTTGACGCCCGAATAAATAATCGTCTCGGACTTGACTTTCAGCTTTTGGCAAATCGTCAGTTCACCCGGACTGCAAACCTCGACCCTGCTCACGGACTCGGGAAGCGCATGGAGCAGGAACGGATTAGCTTTTATAGAGAAACAAAGCGGAATATCGCCGAGTGCGGATTTTATCGCATCGGCTTGACGGGCGAACTCGTCCGTATCAAAAACGAAGCTCGGCGTGCCGAATTTTTCCGCCGCTTCCAAAAGTATTTCGTTCTTCATATTATTCGTCCTGAAGCTTTTCGATAAGCTCCATCATTCCCTCTATCGAATTGAAATTGTCGGGAACAAGATCCTCAACATGAAGCTCAATGTCAAAAGCGTCGCTGAGCTCGCCGACGAGCGCAACAATATCAAACGACTCCAAAATTCCGTCCGTAATAAGCTGCTTTTCGTTCTCAAAATCGACGTCGGGTCTGAGCTCCTCGAGTATTTCCATAAGTTCTTCTTTCATTGTATTTTCCTCCGATTATTTTGTTAGATTTAGGCTATGTCATTCAATTAAGTAAAAACGTTAATTGTTCGACATCGCCTTTAGTTTATTCATATCAATTTTGCCGTTCGGCAGCCTTGGTATTTCTTCAAGATTTTTTATTTTTCTCGGCACCATAAAGCCGGGAAGATATTTTCTGAGTTCAACGGCTATTTCCTTCACCGTTGCCGTGCCCGTGTAGAAAAGCCAAATTGTTTCTTTCTCTTTATTGTAAACAACGGAACATTCCTTCACGCCGTCAACCCTGCCTGCGGCAAGCTCGACCTCGTCAAGCTCAACACGGTGACCGAGGTGCTTGATCTGTCTGTCCATTCTGCCGTGAAATTCGAGCACGCCGTCCTCACGCATGACGCCGATATCGCCCGTTTTGTAGATAAGCTCGTTATAAGCCTTGTTGAGCGGATTCTGAACAAACGATGCCGCCGTTCTTTCGGGGTCATTATAATAGCCGAGCGCAAGAATCGGACCGCTGACGCAAATCTCGCCCTCTGCCCCCTGCTTCGTCGCCGTGCCGTCCTCATTGAGGAGAAAAACACGGTAATTTTTATACGGCAAGCCTATCGGCAGAACCGTATCGTCCTCCGCCTTTTCCGTCACGACATGATAGGTGCACGAGGCGGTCGCTTCCGTCGGACCGTACTGATTTACAAACAGCGTATCGGGCAGATTTTCCTGCCACTGCTTCAGGCATTTTCCGGGCATGACCGAGCCTGAGAAGCAAACCTTTTTGAGATATTCGGGTCTGCCGTGCTCAAACGCTCCCAAGGAAACGGGAACAGTCAGCGCCGAAACGCTCCAGCCGACCGACGTAATTCTTTTCTCGTTCATGAAGTCGAAAAGCTTTGCCGGCGAGGAGAAGCACATTTTAGGTATTATCACCGTTGACGAACCGCACAAAAGCGGAATGTAAATATCCCTGATTGCGGCGATATAATCGAGCGGCGACTGATTGCCGAGAATATCCGTATCGTTGATTTTCATGACCGAGGTGTATGCCTCGATATAGCACATCAGCGAGTGATGCGACGTCATTACGCCCTTTGGATTGCCCGTCGAGCCCGAGGTAAAAATAATATAAAGCGGATCGTTTTCGTTTGAGAAGCGGCGGATTTTATTTAGCCTTTCGCTGTCCGCTTCGTGCTTGACTGCGTCCTCAAGAAGTATAATTTTTTCATCGTCAAATCCGAGCTCTTTTACAAAGTCACGGTTCTCACCGTCCGTCAGAATAAGAGACGGAGAGAGCGTTTCCATAATTTTTTCTATTCTCGCTCTCGGCAGCTTGCTGTCAATCGGAGCATAGCTGCATCCGCTGTAAACAACACCGAGAAAAGCGGCGACGGTCATAACATTTCTGCCCGAGAAAACGGCTATCGGATTTCTGTCCGATCCCCTTTCAAGAAGTGCCGAGCCGATGCTCTGCGCCAGGCTTTTTACCTGCGAAAAGGTCAGCGAGCTTTCATCATCGGAATAAGCAATTTTATCATTATATTTTTCGGCCGATTTTTCGAGCCATTCGAGTACATTTATTTCCATATTTCCGCCTCTTGTTTTCCTGTCTATTTTAACACGTTTGAAATTCGTAAATTATTGCATTAAACCTTTTCGACCGACGATAAAAATTCATCCGCCGAGCTGTTCCAATCCCTGTATGCTTCAAGCTTTCTTTTATCGTCGAAAATATTTTTTTCTTTAAGATATTTGCCGAAGTATTCCGTAGCTTTAACTGCGCCGAAATAGTTGAGATGATCGCCCTTGTCTCTCGTATCGGTATTCCAATCTATCGAAATTTCCTCCCTGAGAGTGTTCATATCGACATAATCAATTCCGAGATTTTTTGCCATATCGGAAACCGCATTATGCTTGGAATAATTCCAATTTTTTGTACTCGGAACGCTGACGAGCACAAGCTCGGCATTGTTCTTTTTGCAATAGTCACGAAGCTTTGTTATATACTTAATATTGTCCTTTGAAACCGTTTCTCTGTTATCGTCGGGCTCCATGTATCCGCAGGTGTCGGCAGGGCTCACCGACATATTGAAAAGATATCCCTTGCTTCGCCTGTCATAGGTTTTCGTATCGTTAAATTTCCAGCTTTTCGGCTGCATAAGCTTCCAACGGTCGTGATATTTGAAAACCGAAAACAATCCCTCGGCTTTGTTAAGAAACGCCTTTGTGCTTGTGACCTCACGAAAAATCGCATTTGTTTCAAGCACGACGACCTTCGGGTTCTGCTTTTTAACGCTCTTGGTAAGAAGCTCATACGAATAGCTGAGTACCTGATCCGAGGTTCCGCAGACATACGAGGTTATTCCCTGTTCTTTCCAAATTTGCAGCGGAATAAACGTGCTGTAGCACTCGCTGTCACCGAGAAAAATAACGTCGATCGTATTCTTTTTTTCGGAAAGTATTCCGTTTGTCAGCGGATCCTCAAGCGCATTGACACTTGCCGATTTGCCGGGCTTCATGATGAAAGAAAATCCCATCAGCAAGGACGCAAGAATTGCGATAAAAAGAACCGCACTTATTGTATTTTTTAAAGTCTTATTCATAATAATCACTTAGAAGTTAGCGTAAATCGGGTCAACGGGCATATAGCCGATTCCATAAGCGCCGAAGATTACAATATACATACAAAGCGCAAGCAGAACCGCCCAGCGAAGCACAATGTTTTTCTTTCTCAGCTCTGCTCTGATGCACATTCCTTTTTCGTTGAGAACGCTGACGGCAAACACAATCGCAACCGTCACACCGACAATCAGCAAATCGGCATAATCAACGCCGAGACTTTTAAAAAGCTCATGACCCGATGTGCCGAAGCTGAAATCCGTAACCATTTTGCCGAACATTTTCATGCCCGCTCTCAGTCCGTTCGCACGGAAGAAAAGTTCACCGATTACGACTAAAATATCGCTCCTGATAATCTGCATCGCTTGGTACGGCTTCGACTTTGTGTTAACACGAAGCTTGCCGTTGACCGTGTTTATTGCAGGTGTAAGAATTCTGCCTGTCAGTATCAGCGCAAAATGATACATTCCGAAGAAAATATAGCTCCATGCCGCACCGTGCCACAGTCCGTTTACAAACCAAACGCAGAAAAGCGCAACACTTCCTGCGAGCAACGGTCCGAAATGATTGCCGAGACTTTTTCTCGCCGACTTCGTGAGCTTCTGCATCGGCTTTGACATCGTTATCGGATAAAAAATATAATCCTTGAGCCATTCGCCGAGCGTAACATGCCAGCGCCTCCAGAATTCGGAAATCGTTTTTGAGAAAAACGGACGTTTGAAATTCTCGGGCATTTCAACGCCGAAAATCTGCGCTGTGCCCATAACTGCATCCATCGAACCCGAGAAGTCCATATAGAGCTGAATAGTATAGCAAACCGCCGCCAAGGCGATAACGCCGCCGTGATAATCGTTGTAATTATTGAAAACATTTTCAATCAGCGGGTTAAGTCGGTCGGCAACAACGATTTTTTTCATCATGCCGAAGATAATCCGCTGAAGTCCGAGCGTCAGTGACTCGAATTTAATTCTTTCCGCTTTCCAAAGCTGCTCCGCCGTCTGAGAATAGCGGCAAATGGGTCCTTCGACAATCTGAGGGAAGAACGACAGCCAAAGGAAAACACGAAGAAAATTTTTGTCAGCTTGGATTTTTCCTCTGTAGACATCGACGAGATAGGAAACCGCCTGCAAGGTGAAGAAAGAAATGCCTATCGGCATAATGAACTTCGGGAAAGTCATTCTAACGCCGACATTCATCAAGGCAAGAAGCGAATTGATATTGCCTGCGGCGAAGGCGGAATATTTCAGCACAAGCAGACCGCCGATATGAATAACCGCTGCAATGGCGAGAACAAGACGTAAGCGTGAAGTGAATTTCTTCTTTATCTTTTTCTTTTCCTCACGGTCAAGACCTTTAATTGCTTCTTTCTTTTTTGCATTGATTTTATCAAGCCAAAGTCCGAAGCCAAAAATTGAAACTGCTGAAAGAATGAGATATGCAATCAGCTTTCCGCTGATGAGCCAAAAGAAAGCGCAACTTTCAAAAAGCAGAACGTATCTGCGGATTTTCTGCGGCGAGAGCCAATAAAGAACAATTGCAATCGGGAGAAAAACGAACATGTATTCAATGCTGAAAAAGGACGTCATTCCCGAGGCTCCGCCGGGCATGAGAAACGATGAAAGCGACATATCGGCTCACCTCATTCCCATGCACTGCCGAGAAAAACTATTCTGTTTTTGGAAGCGATGCGATTTATCATTTGAGTATCCTTTATTTTTATGATTTAGTGAGCGGTAATCTTATTTCAAACACTGCGCCGACCTCATTGTGAGCCGTGATAGTGCCCTTATGCAGGTTGACGATTTCCCTTGAGAGAGCAAGACCTATGCCTGTGCTTCCCTTGGTTCCCGTATAGAAGCGGTCAAAGATATGCGGCAGGTCATCATCGGCAATTCCGTTGCCGTCGTCGCTGATTTTTACAACGGTGGATTTCGGCTCAACCGTGCAGGAAATCACGACTGCGCTGTTGCAGTGGCGAATTCCGTTCATCAGAACATTTACGAAAACTCTCGAAAGCTGATTTTCGTCGCAGTGAACCCAAACGGGACTTTCGGGGAACATCGGAGTTATTGCGATCTTTTTCTGCTGCTGAATCGGCTCGACCGAGCGCATACAGTCGTAAAGAATTTCTCTGAGATCCGAGGTCGTCATATTGAGCTGCAGCTGATTTGCATCGATCTTCGAGATTGAAAGCATCTCGTCGATCATGTGTGCCATCTTGTCGCTCTCACGCATAATAATCTCCGCCGAGGACGGAATATCGACAATGCCTGCTTCAATTCCCTCGGCATAGCCCTGAATTGCCATGAGCGGCGTTTTCAGCTCGTGCGACGAGTTCTGAAAAAATTTATGATTGGCTTCGTGGTAGTCCTCGATCCTGCTGCCGAGCTTATAGCCGATAACACTCATAACTGCGACCACGGCAACAAATATCGCCGCAAAAACCCAGTTCAGCGAACGGACATAGTTAACAAGCGGCTGAATATTTATGTACATCACCGTTGACTGATACGAGCCGTCCGTTGAAAATGTATCGTGATATTTTACAAGAACATAATATCCCTTGTCTGTTATGAGAGTTTTTATGTCGCCCTCTTTAAGTGAGCCGAGACTGTAGTGCGATCTTATCTCATTCTCCGAATTCTGCGCCGAGGAATTTGACTCGGTCTTTTTCGCAAGCGAATCCGAAACCTCATAGCCCTCATCAAAGAAGTCGATGAAATTGATGTTGCCGCTGAGGAAGGTACCCTCATATTCGTCGTCGGTATCGTCATCGTTTTCAATCATATCAATATATTCCATCTCATATTTCAGAGCGCTTATCGCCTCATTCTCAAAATGTGACGGGACAATGAGATTGATTATTCCGGCGAAGCCTGCGAAAATAACGATAACCGAAAGCCAAATTATGCAAAGTATTTTCAGTTTTATATATTTCATTTCTTATCACCGTTAACTTCAATGCGATATCCGAAGCCCCACATTGTTCTGACGCTGACATTGCTCTCGCAAGCCGAAAGCTGTTTCCTGATGCGTCGGAGCGTTTCATCGGTAACTCTTGTTTCAACCTTGGTATCATAGCCCCATATTGCATTAAGAAGCTCGTCCCTCGAATACGCCTTGTTCGGATCCTTCATCATATATGAAAGCATTTTCAGCTCGGTTCGTGTGAGCTTGACGGGTCTGCCGTCGCAAAGAATTTCGTTTCTTTGGCTCGAGAAAGTCAAATCGCCTATACTTATGTCCTCATCGGATACTTTTGAGCTGCGTTCGCTCTTTTCGTTCATATCCATACGGCGAAGCAGCGAGCGCACACGCATTAGAAGCGTCGTCGGTCTGAATGGCTTAGTCAGATAATCGTCACTGCCGATAGTTATTCCCTGAACATAGTCATATTCGGAATCCTTTGCAGTGAGCATAATAATAGGAACGCTCGACTCATCACGCAGCTGTCTGCATACGGTCAGTCCGTCGGTGCCCGGCATCATGATATCAAGAATCACAAGATCGGCAGGCTTTTCATCAAAAGCAGCCTTGAGCTCATCGCCCGTTTCAAATGCGGAGACCTCGTATCCGTCGCTTTCGAGGAAGCTCTTGATAAGGTCACGGATATTCCTTTCGTCATCGGCAATATAAATCGAATGGCTCATATGCCTCCTCCTTTTCTCATTTGACAAATATATTATATAACGTTTCTTTTTTGCTTTCACCGAAAAACAACGTCAAATATGTCACAAAAGTGTCATACAAGATTATAGCACACGGAGCGGTTTCTCACAATGGCAAATTTTCATCTCATTACTTAACAAAATCAAACTCGACTTTTTCCACCTCATCAGTCGCTTCCCCTCAAGGGGAAGCCCTGATCAATTTCTTCTGGAAATGTCATCAAAACCCCTCAGTCACGGGCAAGCCGTGACAGCTCCCCTACAGGGGCGCCTAACCTATTTTCTTCTTACCTTGGGTCGATGTGGGTATCGACCCCTACGGAATGTGCATATATTAAACCTCATCTCAACAAGAAAGTCTGATAAAAATTGCTTTCGGCGCAGAAATCATTCTTGCCTCCCCTGCAGGGGAGGTGGCACGACGTAGGAGTGACGGAGGGGTT
>CAVGRW010000057.1:0-14283 GCA_963631735.1 Bacteroidaceae bacterium
TGTTGACTTGCCACTCGCTTTGAGCTATCTACTCCCTCAAACTCTGCCGATTATAGCATATTAAATTGTATGTGTCAACCTTTATTTCTTGAACGAAATCGTTGAATTGTTTTTTAGGAAGATGTGAAGTGGGCATTGCCTTTTATTGACAGCTTCATTATTGACAAAGCAGGGGAAATACTTTAAACTGAATTCAGATATAAAAACAAAGGAGTTTTATTATGCTTTCAAAGCCTCAATACGAAGAACAGATCGCCGCAACCCGTGACAAGCGCATGAAGTGGTGGCGTGAAGCGAGATTCGGCATGTTTATTCACTACGGACTTTTTTCACAGCTCGGAAGAAATGAGTGGGCTATGGCGTGCGAGAATATTCCGCCAGAGGAGTACGAAGCGCTTGCCGATAATTTCTGCCCGAAAGAGGGCTGCTGCCGTGAATGGGCGAAGCTTGCCAAGGAAGCGGGCTGTAAATACATGGTCATGACGACCCGTCATCACGAGGGCTTCAGCCTTTGGAATTCAAAGGCAAACCCGTACAATTCCGTCAATTACGGTCCGCACCGTGATATCGTTAAGGAATTTGTTGAAGCATGCCGTGAGTTTGACCTCAAAATCGGTTTCTATTCGACCTGCATGGAATGGCATCACCCCGACAGCGGAATCTGCGCTTATGATACGGAGGCAAGAAGGCGTTACACAAAGTTCCTTAAAGATATAAACACCGAGCTTCTTACTCAGTACGGTAAGATTGATATTCTTTGGTACGATGTTCCGTTGCCGATGGAGTCGTGGGAGGGCTGGGATTCGCTTGAACGCAATCAGTACCTCAGAAGTCTCCAGCCGGATATTATTATTAACGACAGAAGCGGACTTGCCGAGGATTTCGGCACGCCCGAGGAGCATATCACCCCATCAGAGCGTGATTGGGAGGCTTGCATGACCTTCAACGGAATCAGCTGGGGCTATGTCGATTCCGATCAGGCACTCCCATACAGCTATACGCCGCAGAGAATTGTCAATATGCTTCAAAGATGCTGCGAATACGGCGGAAATCTTCTGCTCAATGTCGGTCCTAAGCCCGACGGCTCGATTCCTTATGAGGTCATTGACCCGCTTCACAAGGTAGGCGAGTGGCTCACGGTCAACAGCGAAGCGGTTTACGGTATTCTCAACAAGGGCGAGGGAAACAAATTCCAGCTCAACGGCGTCGGCAGAGGCACGTCAAAGGGAACAACGCTTTATATGTGGAACAAGATTTGGGCGCCGTGCAACGGCAAAATGGCTCTTGCGGGACTCATGGACGAGCCGAAAAAGATTTCGTTCATGGACGGCACTCCGATAAGGTTCGAGAAAAAGGGCGACAGGATTTTCATTTACGATTTGCCCGAGAAGAACCCCGATCCGATCATAAATTATCCGCTCATTAAGCTTGAATTCGACAAGCTCCCGAGATACAGATTTGCGTCGTACTTCCCGCAGCTCAACGGCGGCAGAGACGACCGAGAAATCGTCAGAGCGGACGATCTTTGGAAGTAAACAGAATAATAAAGCGAGCCGAAGCGCAATGTGCAACGGCTCGTTTATAATAATATAGGAGCAGGCAATGGAAGAAAAGGAAACAATTACATTGGATTTAACGGATTGTGAATATCTCGGAGAACTTCATGAACGAATCAGGACAGCATTTGATTTTCCTGAATGGTACGGTGCTGATTTAGACGCCTTTTGGGATTTGTTAAGCAGTGAATGTGACGCAGATGAGGTGATTTTGACAGGCGTAAATACCATGCCCGAGGAAATTAGAAAATACATGTCCGACATATATAAAATTCTTGACAGAAAAACCGCTGAACGTGAAAATTATAGCCGCATCTATGCGGATATCAGACCGTTTTCCTATAAAATAGAATTCTGAGATTTTATTGGTTAAAGTTCAACTTTAATGAAGCTGTGGGCATCGTGCTCTGCAAAAAGTATGGATTGGGTCCATATTTGCAGAGTACGATGCCCACATTGTTTATAAGCAGAAAAAATAAAATATAGGAAAATGCAAATTACAGCTTCAAGCCGTAGACCTTAACGGCGTTTTGATAAAGAATCTTGTCCGAGTCCTCTTTGTTGTAGCCGAGAGTGTAGAAGCGCTTCAGGTCGGTTTCAACGCTCCACATCGGGTAATCCGTTCCGAAAAGGACACGGTCAACGCCGTAGCGTGCGATAATCTCACGGATTTTATCGTCGGAGAGAGCATAGAAGGACGACGAGCAGTCAACATAAAAATTCTCACGGTCGGCAAGAAGCTTCGACGCCTCGTCCCACATCGACCAGCCGCCGAAATGTGCGCCGACGACAACCATTTTGTCGTAAATATCAAGTATAGGAATGAGCCTGTTCGGGTTGGAGTAATCATATCTGCTGTCGCCCGTGTGAAGAAGAACGGGGAGCTTGAATTCCTCGCAAAGCTCATATATTTTAAGGCATCTGTAATCGTCGAGCTTGAACTGCTGAATGTCGGGGTGAAGCTTAACTCCGCCGAGACCGAGCGAAATAAGCTCCTCAACGTCGGCTCTGATATCCTCGCTGTCAGGGTGGAGTGTACCGAGACCGTAGAGCTTGTCGGGGTGAGCGGCTACCTCTGCGGCAATGAATTTATTGATTGAGCTGACCTGCTTCGGTGTTGTTGCGACCGACTGCACGATGAATTTATCAATGCCTGCCTTTGCTCCGTTTTCGAGCAGGGTTGAAACCTTTCCGTCGTAGGTTGTGGGCAGGGAATAGAAGCGTCCCGTGCTGTGCGCCGCCTTGTCGGCTATTTTATCGGGGTAGATGTGACAATGTGCGTCAATGACCATTAAAAACACCTTCTTTTGCTGATGATATACAATTATAATTCCGATTTTTCGCAATGTCAAGGTATACAACAATGATATATGTTTTGAACATTTTTGTAAACTGCTATTGAAATTATTATTGCAGAATGATAGAATATAGCCATAAACCTAACATTTTTTCAAGGAGGAATTATATATGCTTGAAAATCCTGTATTCAACGAGAATAACGAAAAGATTCTCTGCGAAATGAACGGCAAAAATCCCGAGATGCACATGAACATTTGGGTCAAGAAGCTTGCAAAAGGGGAGAAGTACGAAATTTTCAGCGCCGAGAACGAGACGGCTGTGCTCATTCTCAAGGGCAACATGAATATAAGCTGGAACGACAGAACGGAGAACATGAAAAGAAAGAATCCGTTCGAGAAAACGCCGTATTGCCTGCATGTGTGCAAGGGAATAAAGATAAACATTGAGGCTTGCGAGGACAGTGAGTTCCTTGTTCAGCAGACCGATAACGAGAGAGAATTTGAGCCTGTTTTCTACAAGCCCGAGGATTGCCTTTATCAGCATTTCGGCAAAGGTCAGTGGGAGGGCACAGGCTACCGTATCTGCTCAACAATGTTCGACTACGATAATGCGCCGTATTCCAACATGGTAATGGGCGAGGTGTTCAACCAGCCCGGCAGATGGTCGAGCTATCCGCCGCACCATCATCCGCAGCCCGAGGTTTATTATTATCAGTTTGATCCGCCGCAGGGTTTCGGCGCATGCTTCAACGGTGACGACGTTTTCAAGAGCACCGACGGAGCATATTGCACGATCACTGACGGCAACGACCACGAGCAGGTCACGGCACCGGGATATACAATGTATTATGTATGGATGATCCGCCATATCGACGGCGACCCGTGGTACAAGACCACCCGCCTCTACTCCAAGGAGCACGAATGGCTCGTCAATGCGGATTGAGTTGTTCTGACAATTGGTACGGAGTAAGAAATTACAATTAAGAAGAATTTATCTTTGAGCGTGGGCTCCTCCATTGGGGGAGCCGGCGCTCAAGCGACTGAGGGAGTAAGGTTTGAGCAAACTTTAATCTTTATCCCCTCCGACTCTACGAGCCACCTCCCCTTAAATCATTTAAGGGGAGGCTGAACTGTAACGTAAATCCTATTATTATATTTTAAAGTCAGCAGAAACTTATCTTGGCTCCCATGTAGGGGAGCTGTCATGGCTCGTCCATGACTGAGGGGTTTGTTAAAAATTTGCAGTAATTTCCTAAGCCTCCCCTTGTTGCAAGGTAGCGAAGCGGCGCGACGGTAGTGAATGAACGTCCGGTGGACGTTCAGAGCCGGAGCGTGACCGAGCCGCAGCGAGACGGTGTCGTTTTAACGACGGAGGGGATAAAAAGCGGATTTAATAAGAATTCAAAGGTGCGATGAGGTCATCGTACCATACGATAAGTGCGGAAAAAATGTTACGCAGAGATACGGTTAGAGCACAATCCGTAGGGGTCGATGACCACATCGACCCAAGAATCTTTACAAAAAGCCTTAAGTTAATGACATTGCCTGCAGGGGAGGCAAGATGTTTTTCTGCACCGAAAGCAATTTTATCAAAAATAGGTGCTGTACCCTACCAAAAGCTGCGGTTAAGGGATATTTCCGCAGGGTAAATGCCAACATAAATCACCAAAATCGGCGTCCGTTTTATTTTATTCCCCGAATTTTCAAAAATTTAGAATATTTTTACAAAAACACTTGACAATATATATGCACAAGTGATAGAATACCAAGGATTGATAATGTGATTTATTATGTGTCCCCATGGGCATATGATTTGTCAATATTCAAAATTTTCAAGAAAGGAGATGTAGTTTTTGCCTACCTTTAATCAGTTAGTTAGAAACGGCAGACAGACTATCGAAAAGAAAGCAAAGGCTCCGGCACTTCTCAAGGGTCTCAATTCTAAGAAGAACATTGTTACAGATCAGAATTCACCTCAGAAGCGCGGCGTTTGCACAGCAGTTAAGACTGCTACACCTAAAAAGCCTAACTCGGCTCTTCGTAAGATCGCCAGAGTTCGTCTTACAAACGGTATCGAAGTTTCTTCGTATATCCCGGGTGTAGGTCATAACCTTCAGGAGCACAGCGTTGTTCTTATTCGTGGCGGTCGTGTTAAGGACCTTCCCGGTGTTCGTTACCACATCATCCGCGGTACACTCGATACTCAGGGTGTTAACGGAAGAATGCAGTCCCGTTCAAAGTACGGTGCTAAGCGTCCGAAGGCTGCTAAAAAGTAATTCCTCTTTTAAAAAAGGAAAGTTTGAAAGACAGAATCTTCTTGCAGGCTGCGCAGGGTAAGGTACGCTGCGTATCAATGTGAGAGTGTATATATATTATGTATGTGCTTCTCCATTGGCGCCACAGGGTTTTGTCACTTGAGTACCTATGATATCATTACTATGAAGGAGGGAAGCGAAGTGCCAAGAAGAGGCCAGATTGCAAAACGTGATGTTTTGCCAGATCCGCTTTACAATTCAAAGTTGGTAACAAGACTTATCAACAATGTTATGTATGATGGTAAAAAGGGTGTCGCACAGAAGATTGTTTACGACGCATTTGACATCATCAAGGAGAAGACAGGTAAGGAGCCTGTAGAGGTTTTTGAAGCCGCTATGGAAAACGTAATGCCTGTTCTCGAGGTTAAGGCTCGCCGTGTCGGCGGTGCTACTTATCAGGTTCCGATGGAGGTTCGTCCCGAGAGAAGACAGACACTCGGACTCAGATGGATCACCAACTATTCACGTCTTCGTTCGGAAAGAACTATGAAGGAGCGTCTTGCTAACGAGATCATGGATGCTGTTAACGAAACAGGTTCGGCATTCAAGAAGCGTGAAGATACTCATAAGATGGCAGAGGCTAATAAGGCTTTTGCACATTTCAGATGGTAATCTTCCCGAAAATTTCAGGGATTTAATTGCTTATTTAAATTTACGGAGGTTTATATGGGAAGACAAGTACCACTTGAATTAACAAGAAACATCGGTATCATGGCTCATATCGATGCCGGTAAAACAACTACAACCGAGCGTATCCTTTTCTACACCGGTATTAACCATAAAATCGGTGAGGTTCATGACGGCGCTGCCACAATGGACTGGATGGCTCAGGAGCAGGAGCGTGGTATCACAATCACTTCTGCTGCTACCACATGCTTCTGGAAGGGTCACCGTATCAACATCATTGATACCCCGGGTCACGTTGACTTTACCGTTGAAGTTGAGCGTTCTCTTCGTGTTCTCGACGGTTCCGTTACCGTCCTTTGCGCAAAGGGTGGCGTTGAGCCTCAGTCTGAGACCGTTTGGCGTCAGGCTGATAAGTATCATGTACCTCGTATGGTATATGTTAACAAAATGGACATCATGGGCGCAAACTTCTACAATGTTATTGACATGATGAAGGAACGCCTTAAATGTAACGCTGTTCCGATCCAGCTTCCGATCGGCGCAGAATCCGAGTTCAAGGGCATCATTGACCTTGTAACTATGGAGGCTGAGGTTTATTATGACGATAAGGGTCTCGATATCAGAATTGAGCCTATCCCCGATGATATGAAGGAGCTTGCTCAGAAGTATCATGAGGAGCTTATCGAGGCTGTTGCCGAGCAGGATGACGCTCTTATGGAGAAATTCTTCGAGGGCGAGGAGCTTACGATCGACGAGATCAAGACCTGCATCCGTAAGGCAACTATCGCAAACGAAATGGTTCCCGTATGCTGCGGTACATCTTACCGTAACAAGGGCGTTCAGATGCTCCTTGATAATATCGTTGCTTACATGCCTGCTCCGACGGACGTTGAGGCTATCAGAGGCACCAACCCCGAGACAGGCGAAGAGGAAGATCGTCATTCTTCCGATACAGAGCCGTTTGCAGCTCTTGCTTTCAAGATTGCAACAGACCCCTATGTCGGTAAGCTTTGCTTCTTCCGTGTATATTCCGGTACTGTAAAGGCCGGCGCAACTGTTTATAACTCTGTTAAGGATTCAGACGAGCGTCTCGGCCGTATCCTTCAGATGCACGCTAACCACAGACAGGATATTGAAGAAGTTTACGCCGGTGATATCGCTGCTGCCGTAGGTCTCAAGAACACAACAACAGGTGATACTCTCTGCGATGAGAAGCATCCTGTAGTCCTCGAATCAATGGAATTCCCGGAGCCTGTTATCCGTGTTGCTATCGAGCCTAAGACTAAGGCAGGTCAGGAAAAGATGGGTATCGGCCTTCAGAAGCTTGCTGAAGAGGACCCGACATTCCGTTGCTACACCGACGAAGAAACAGGTCAGACGATTATCGCAGGTATGGGTGAGCTTCACCTTGAGATCATCGTTGACAGACTTCTCCGTGAGTTCAAGGTTGAGGCTAACATCGGTAAGCCCCAGGTTGCTTACAGAGAAACAATTACAACTCCGGCAGACGTTGACTGTAAGTATTCACGTCAGTCAGGCGGTAAGGGTCAGTACGGTCACGTTAAGATCAAGATCGAGCCGAATCCGGAAAAGGGCTTCGAGTTCGTTAACGCTATCGTCGGCGGTGCTGTTCCGAAGGAGTACATTCCTGCTGTTGAGGCCGGTATCAAGGGCGCAATGCAGTCAGGTGTTCTTGCAGGATATCCTGTTGTTGACGTCAAGGTTACTCTTTATGATGGATCTTATCATGAGGTTGACTCCTCAGAAATGGCCTTCAAGATTGCCGGTTCTATGGCATTCAAGGACGCTATGAGAAAGGCTTCTCCTGTTCTTATGGAGCCTATCATGAAGGTTGCCATCATCGTTCCGTCCGATTATCTCGGCGACGTTATGGGTGACGTAAACTCCCGCCGCGGTATGATCCTCGGTCAGGAGCAGAGAACGGGTGCCGTTCAGGTTGACGCAAATATCCCGCTCTCCAACATGTTCGGTTACGCTACAGACCTTCGTTCCAAGACTCAGGGCCGCGGTCAGTACGTAATGGAGCCCAGCCACTACACGGCTGTTCCGAAGTCTATCGCAGATGACATCATCAGCGCAAGGACTAAGGGCTAATAATTTTCAAAAAAAGCTTGCTTTTTTGAATGGAAATTGTTACAATGTAACTATGCAGTATGCATTGAATAAAATTATTTAATACCAAAGGGAGGAAATTCCAAATGGCAAAGGAAAAATTTAACCGAACCAAACCCCATGTCAACATTGGTACTATCGGCCACGTTGACCATGGTAAGACTACTTTGACAGCTGCTATCACAAAGACCCTCGCAATGAAGGGCGAAGCTGCTTTCGTTGACTACGCTAACATTGATAAGGCTCCTGAAGAGAGAGAGCGTGGTATCACAATCAACACTGCTCACGTTGAGTATGAGACTGCTACACGTCACTATGCTCACGTTGACTGCCCGGGCCATGCTGACTATATCAAGAACATGATCACAGGTGCTGCTCAGATGGACGGCGCTATCCTTGTTATCGCTGCAACAGACGGTCCTATGGCTCAGACCAAGGAGCACCTTCTTCTTGCACGTCAGGTTGGCGTTCCCTACATCATCGTATTCATGAACAAGATCGACCAGGTTGACGATCCTGAGCTTATCGAGCTCGTTGAGATGGAAATCCGTGAGACTCTTTCCGAGTACGATTTCCCGGGCGACGACACACCGATCATCAAGGGTTCTGCTCTTAAGGCTCTTGAGTATGACGGAGACGATGTAAACGCTCCTGAGCTTGCTTGCATCTGGGAGCTCATGGATGCTGTTGACAGCTATATCCCGACTCCTGACCGTAAGGCTGACCTTCCGTTCCTTATGCCTGTTGAGGACGTATTCACAATCACAGGCCGTGGTACAGTTGCTACAGGTAGAGTTGAGCGTGGACAGCTCAAGATGTCTGACGAAGTTGAAATCGTTGGTCTTTCCGACGAGAAGAAGAAGACTGTTGTTACAGGTATCGAAATGTTCCGTAAGCTCCTCGACTATGCTGAGGCAGGTGACAACATCGGTGCTCTTCTTCGTGGTATCCAGAGAACAGACATCGAGCGTGGCCAGGTTCTTTCTAAGCCCGGTTCAATTCATCCTCACACAAAGTTCTCAGGTCAGGTTTACGTTCTGACTAAGGACGAGGGTGGCCGTCATACTCCGTTCTTCAACAACTATCGTCCTCAGTTCTATTTCAGAACAACAGACGTTACAGGTGTTATCACTCTTCCTGAGGGAACAGAGATGTGCATGCCCGGCGATAACGTTACAATGAACGTTGAGCTCATCACTCCGATCGCTATCGAAGAAGGTCTTCGTTTCGCTATCCGTGAGGGCGGACGTACAGTTGGTTCAGGCGTTGTTACCGCTATCAACGAATAATTAAATTATTCAAATATAAGAGACAGGTCGAAAGGCTTGTCTCTTTTTTTATACCTAATAAATTCTGCTTGCTATGCGAGTTGCTTTAAATCAAATAAAAATTTTTTTGCCGCAAGGCGGATATTGCTTTTAAAGAGCTTGAATTACAGACAGGGTTAAAGCACGGGAAATTCATTTTAGCAGCTGAGGAGACGGCGAGCTCGGAAGGCAACGAAACCGATGAGGTCATGCTGTGGCTTTGTCAGACGCATGCCCAAGAGAGAAATGTGTCGCTTCGGTGATTTATTCTCTTAATTTTTATTACATTCTGTTTTCGTAGAAAAATAACCGACTGTGACAGTTTGCTCAGCTGTCGCAGTCGGTTAAAAATTTTATGCTTTTATTTCCACATTTCACCGCAGATTTGCCAGACGGGTTCGTTTTCGTAATGCTCACGGATGCTTTTCTTTGAGTATGACGAAACGTTGTTTTTGTCTGCGCCTGCGTCAATCAGAAGCTTGAAAATGCGGCGTAAGTCCTCGCACATTTCAGGTGTGATAGGCCTGCCGGGATAATATTCGCCTGTGTCGTAATTCCTGACTGGACACAGATTGTTTGCTTCAGATATTGCTTCCATTAAACAGTTTCTTCCGTAATAATCGGTCCGTAAAACGTCCGCACCGAGCTCCAACATTCTTTGAAGAAATTTGAACGCATCGTCCGATTCCTCTTTGGTGTGCTTCCATTCAAGAAGCAACGGTTCGGTACTTTTTCCATCCCATGCATATCTGCGAGCATTCCAAATTGCGGCATTTACGCCGTCAAAGAGGACGGGGTGAGCCTCCTCAGCCCATTTTTTATCGGGAAAGTAATTGACGTTCGCTCCGTTCTCTAAAAGCAACCATGCAATTCTTTTGTGCCGTCCTGTGCAGAGCGATACCTGTAACGGTGACATTCCGCGTGTGTCAAGCGGTCTCTTGGGCGCTATTGCGTTGACAGCTGACGGATCCTCCGTAATGATGCTTTTCACAGCTTCAAAATCATCATCACGAATCGCTTCAAATATTTTGAGATGGCTTGATTCCAATGCTTTCATAGCCTTATGCCCACGGGTCGGCGGATTTTGGCGGTCTGATATCTGTCAAGAGATACTGCTCCCAAAGAAGCCACGTTCCGTCACCCTTCATTCTGAGCTTGATCGGTCTCGGACTGTCCGCTCCGCCGCACGGTATAAACAGCTTCATGTAGCCCTGTTCCGAAGCAGAAACATGATTGCTCTCAATTGTAATCGTAAACGGCTGAGTCGGTGTGTAATCATTATTCGGCGTTGCGCCTGCGAAATATGAGAAGGGGATATAGGTCTTGTTCCCACGGAAACGGTCATTCAAAAATGAAATATCCATTCCGTTGAGCGGTCGAGGACCTCTGAGCCAATTGAGCATCTCGGTTCCGATGTTTTTGTCCGCCGCATATGCACACAGCGCACAGACAGTCAATGCCGCAGTCTTGAACGGATCATCAAGCTTAGCTTCGGGCAGAGCCTGCATCTCTGCAAGGCTTTCCGGCAATGAGTTAAATGTGAAAGTTTCCTTCTTTGAGTCGAAGCTCGGTACAGACACAGACTGTACCTGAGCCGCAACCTTGTTCAGTTTATCAAATATACCCATTTTTATCCTCCGATCAGAACTTCCCGCCGCCACCGCCGTATGTGTTACCCGACGACGATTCGTGCGTATTACTGTTATCATTTTTTGATTTGGGTGATTTTGTTACATTGCTGTAAAGGAAGATATCGTTGCTCTCGGTTATATTGAGACTGCCGTTACGAAGATAGCTGTTCGCTTCCGATTGCATAGTAACTGTTTTAAGTTTTTTTCTCATGCTGCCGACAACAATAAGAGCGACAATGACTCCAACGCCGATTGAAATGAGAATCCACATCGGCGGAGGCAGCAATGATTTGTCCTCTTCGGCAGTATCTGTATTGGTTGTTCCACCATAGGGATTGCCGTTTTTGGCATCGGTTATGAATTGGTCGCAGATGGCAACGTATGTATCAACAACGTCATAGTAATAGCCGTCTGCAAGGTCGGGCTTGATCTTTTCCCCGATGTACTGAATACCTGTATCTGTAAAAGCTTTGATTGCATAACCTTTTGTCGCAATGTACCAATCGTTGTTTTCAAAGCTGATAAGGAGCATTACACCGTCTTTATTCTCGCTGTAGCCGTACTCATATTTTTCAAAGAGAGCTTCGGCATAATCGGCGATTGTTTTTCCCTCAAGGCTGTTCGTAAAGCAAACTGTGATGTCAAGCTTGTGCTTATAGCTGATTTCATCAAGCTTCTCGTTAAGCTCCTCACGCTCCAAGCCGTCAAAAACCTTTGCGAGATCCTGTAAACGGTAGTATGCTTCGGCAAAACCCGGGTCAACCGTTGTTTCCTCGCCTTCGCTTGTCGGCGCTGTAACATCAACGGCAAAAGCAGGAACGGTCACGCAGAAGCAAAGAATAATTGCAAAAAGAATTGATATAATTTTCTTGTTCATAGCTTATCCTCCTCACATTATTCCCAGCAGCCGCAGAAGAATGGCGATAACATACGTCAGAGCGCCGACGCCGACCGTAAGTCCTGCGAACCATTTGACTGCCGCACCCTTATCAATCGGAAGATTGCCGACAAACTTTCCTGTTTGTCCGTTCATTGCGAATGTGTATTTGCTGCCGTTCCAGGTCGTATTAAGAAGCCAAACGGGATAAAGCGCATATTTCGCCTTGCCGTTTTGAAGATAAATGTTTGACCCCTCCGCTGTGACGGAATTGTAGCCCTGAACCGTTGAAGCAAAGGCTTCTTCGGTTGAACGCTTGATTCGCTCATTTGCTCTCTCGATGCTTTCTTCGGCTGTCACGTCATACTTGTCGGCAAGATATCCTGCAAGATAAGCAGTCTGAAAATCTACCGCTTCGTTTATATTGAACGGCTCAATTGACTCCATGAGGTCGTCGGGCGTCTTTGACGAACCGTCAACGGGTACGTTGTCAAAACCGACGGTTCCGCCCCTGTGAACATCGTAATAATTCGTTTCCGTGTAGTCGTAATCCTCGTCATCCCATGTTCTGACAATCGTTGCACGGTAGCGAACACGAGCGTTCACGTCGGCTCCGAAAAGCCAAAACGGGATATAAACGCCCTTGATTTCGTCGATGTGGTTCTGATTCTTGAACACCTTCGGCAAAAGGCGCTTGCCTGTAAGGTGCTTTTTAAGTCCCTCTTTTGCTGCGTTTTTATCCAGCTTAAACGGGATAATTAGGTCGGGTTTAAGTGCTCCCGAGAACTGACCTGTCATTACAACCGGATTGCCGCAGAACGGGCATGAGGTTGCGCCCGTTGTCTCGTCGCCGACGATTTCTCCGCCGCATGATTTGCAGACGTAGGTTCTCAGACCGTCCGCTTCGCCGCTTTGCCACTCGGCACCCGCCGAGGTTTCCCATTGCATATTGTCCTCTGCGTCGTTTTTCAAACCTTCATCGTAGCTTTTGAGTGTTTCAATGTCAAAATCCGTACCGCAATAGGGACACTTCATTTTTTGACTTTTGCTGTCAAACTCAATTGCTCCGCCGCAGCAGGGACACTTATATTCCTGCAATACGCTCAAGGCTCATTCCTCCTTATAAATCAAAGCTTTGTTCCGCATTCGGGGCAAAACTTAGGCATATTCATCGGATCGTTTGAAGTCCATCCGCAGCTCGGGCATCTGCCACTCGGTGCCGCAGGCTGAGGAGTGCCGCAGCCCTGACAGAATTTTCCGCTGTTCGACGTTCCGCATGAAGCGCAAACCCATGAGGCGGCTGTGTTCTGAGCCTGAGCGGGTGCACTGTATGTCTGCTGTGCCGGAGCGGAGTATGCACCGTTCTGAGGAGCATTATTCACAAATCCACCCATATTCTGCTGAGGCTGAGCGTAGCCGTTGTTCATCTGAGCGCCGCCCTGCTTGATCTGCTGGCAAAGCTGCATGATCTTAACAGCCGCATCATAGGCGTTCATGAGCTCCATCTGATTGCCCGATGAGATAAATGATGTTGCGCTGAATCCGATCGGCTCCGTAATATACGGGTCGGTAACTCTGAAGCAAACTCTGATATTGCTTATCTCACGAACTCCGTTTGAGGTGCTAAATGAATTTGAGTTACGGATGAACGGCTGAGCGGCGAGGGGAACATTGAGCATGGAGTTGTTCATCATGTTGTTCATTCCGTTCATCATTCTGCCGAAGCCGCTTTGATTGTTATTGAGCTGTCTGTTGTCAAAATTATCTCTGCTATCGGGAATACCGTCATTATCTGAGTCGGAAAGAGTTCTGTAATCCTGCTCGATCCAAAAGTCCTGAAGCTGTGAAAAATCAAATACCTGAGGATTTCCGCTCTTGAAATCTCTGTTGTCAATGGCGAAGATAAACCAGCGGTGATTGAAATCAGCCTGAAGTGCGTTGCTTCTTCCTCCTGCCGTTGCCGTGCAATTAAACTGCTGATATTTCTGCTTGTTTTGCTCTCTCTGCTCAAGATGATTTTTAACATCTTGGACGGTTCTCTGCTTCCAGCCGCTTGTGAAAGCGCCGAGCTTGTGTTTGCAATCCGAGCAAAGCAAGCCGTCGGAAAGCTTTTTCTGAGTCAGCATATTTACCTTTTCGCCGCAAATGTCACAATATTTCTTGTCAAAAAGTCCCATGATCGTCACTCCTTATTAAATAATCACTGCTTATCGTTGTCATCAAACCGATCGCCGCACTCGGGGCAGAACTTAGGAGGATTGTGAGAATCCTCAGGCTCCCAGCCGCACTTGTCACAGCGATAGAGCGGTGCTCCCTCAGGCTTCTTCGCTCCGCAGTTCTGACAGAACTTACCCTTGTTAACAGCGCCGCATGCACATGTCCAGCCGTCGTCTTCTGCCGGCTTAGGTGAACCGCATTCGGGGCAGAACTTACCGCTTACGGTTGCTCCGCAAGAACATTTCCATGCGTCAGCCTGTACAGGCTCGGGCTTTTTGGCGCCGCATTCGGGGCAGAACTTGCCGCTTACGGTTGCTCCGCA
>CAVGRW010000058.1:0-13465 GCA_963631735.1 Bacteroidaceae bacterium
ATATCTGCTATGGTTAGCTTTGTCAATGCTTTATAAAGACAGATTGATTTATAAAACCTTCTCAAGGCACACGAGCTGTACGCCGTCAATGCCGTTGAACACGCACGGCACGATCGAAACCTCGGTGTAGCCGAGCTTTTTATAAAGACTGCGTGCGGCAGCGTTTCTTGCATTGGTGTCCATTCTGAGATAAGGACAGCCGTTTTCAAGTGCGTATTTTTCATAGAAATCGACAAAAGCCGTTCCGTAGCCCTTGCCCTTAATTTTCGGCGAAACAACAAGCGCATGAAGCACCATGACTTTATCATCGGGTGCATCCGCAGTCCAGCTTGCGTCGGTGTATTCGGGCACCTGCTCCTTGTTTATTCTCGCAGCGGCAACAATTGTTCCGTCGATTTCTTCAACAAACATATCTCCTGCCGCAACCGCTGCTTCGGCAGTTTTGCGTGTTGGGTAGATTTCTCTTATCCAACCGATTGTGACCTGTCCCGCTTCCTCGGCGTCATGAATTTCATTATAAATTTCACTTATACGGTCAATATCCTTTTCGGTTGCTTTTCTGAACATAAATTTTACGCCTCCAATTGTACCGCTGCAAAAAATCGCCCGTCGAAACGGACGATTTTATTTTTTATCTTACCAAATCGTCAAGCTTCTCTTTCATTGCCTGCTCGGTATCGCGGTAATATTGTGTTTTCGGGTTTGGGTGCTTGTTCTCAGTCCAAAGCTTGTCCGCCTGTTCCTTCCATGCGGCGGCGAACTTGTCGCACTTTGCACAAAGATGCTCGACACCCTCCTGGTTTTCAAGGTCGGTCGATTTTGCGCCTGTCTGCTTGATTAGCTTTCTGAGATATTCGGGATTTTCAAGCATCGGACACGGACGCAGATGGTTGTCGTTAAACGGCTGATTGTGATAATAGCTCATAAACAGCGGATTTCTCAAAGCCTCAAGAATCGTATGAGTCCTGATATTTGAATCGGAGAAATGAATAAAAACGCAGGGCTCAATGTCACCGGCGGAATTGATGTGGAAATAGTTCCTGCCGCCTGCGATACAGCCGCCGACATATTCGCCGTCATCCTGGAAGTCCATTACAAACAACGGCTTGCCCGTCTTGCCGTTTCTCATCTTCTTGAGCCAGTAATACATGTGCGTTCTCTGCTCGGGGGTGGGGATAAGATCCTCAACGGCTCCCGTGCCGACCGGCATATAGTTAAAGTACAGTGCGAATTTTGCACCCTTTTCGACCATAAGATCAATGAAATCATCGCTTGTTACCTTATCGACATTCTGCGAAGTATAGCAAATCGAAAGACCGTAAATGCACTTGTTCTTTTTGAGAAGATCCATCGCTTTCATGGTTCTTCCGTATGCTCCCTCGCCGCGGCGGAAATCGTTCGATTCCTCCGAGCCTTCAATGCTGAGAGCAAGGGTGAGGTTGCCGACATCCTTCATGTCATCGCAGAATTTTTGGTCGATCAAGGTTGCGTTTGTGTAAGCAAGGAACGTACAGTTCTTATGCTCGCGGCAAAGACGAAGTATATCGTTCTTTCTGATAAGCGGCTCGCCGCCGGTGAACATGTAAAGGTGAGTTCCGAGCTCGACGCCCTGATTGATAACATTGTTTATTTCATCATAGGTGAGATTGAGCTTGTGACCGTACTCCGCCGCCCAACAGCCCTTGCAGTTCATGTTACATGCGCTCGTCGGGTCAATGAGCATAAGCCACGGAATATTACACTTGTATTTCTCTCGATTGGCTCTTACGGCTTTCGTTCCGTGGAGACCTGCGCCGAGAACGAATGACAAGAACATCTTTTTGAGATAATCACGGTCAATATCCTTGAGCAGATTCATTGCATAGGTGTTCCAAACGTTATCGTCATCGCTTATCGCATTTCGGAAGCCTGTAAAGGTCTTTTCGGGGAATGTTTTTCCTGCGAATTTTTCGGCAAGATCAATAAGTTTGAGAATATTCTTTTTCGGATCCTTGTCAACGTATTTCAGCATTCTGTCCAGCAGAAAACCCACGCCTGCACGTTGAATATTTTCTTTCAGTAACATTTCGCTGTACCTCACTACTAAAAATTGATATTTATTGTCTCATATTTTCTTTATAAAGTCAACCGAGATTAGCAATAAAACTAACTTATTCGACACTTTGTCTATAAAATGTCAATCATATTGTGTTTTGACAGTCATTCATACAATTAACATTTTGATACCAAAAGTATTTTTCCATATTGTTGACTTTAAATCCGTGATTTGCTAAAATTTATTTGATAGTGAGGTGACCAATCAAATGGCGGATACAAACGGCAATGCGAATATACTTGCCGCAAAGCGCGAACGCAATTACGGAATTGATTTATTGAGAATTGTTTCAATGTTTATGGTAACGCTTTTGCATTTAAGCGGTTACGGCGGATTTATCAGCGATCCTTCCGATGGAGCAGGCTTTTATATACTTTCGGCCTTCAGAGTAACATGCTTCGGCGCGGTAAATATTTTCGCTCTAATTTCCGGATATGTTATGTACGGTTCAAAAATCAAGTACAGCCGTATTATCGGCCTCTGGTTTCAAGTCTTTTTTTATTCGGTCGGTCTTTCTGTTATTGATGAATTTCTTGTATGCCGCAAATATATGCTGCTGAGATCGTTTTTTCCTGTCTTTACCTCAAAATTCTGGTATTTTTCCGCTTACTTTTTCATGTTCTTTTTCGTTCCTTTTTTTAACGTCATGGTAGAAAAGCTTTCGAGAAAAATAATTTTCGGTTTTTTGACAACCGGCTTTATAATTCTGTGCGTTTGTTCAAATATTGAGCGGGTGCTTGCCGATGATATGTTCGGCTTGCTTCGCGGTTACAGCGTTATGTGGCTTTCTTTCTGCTATATTTCGGGAGCTTCAGTAAAAAAATACCAATCATTTTTTTATAAAATACCAAAAAGTATTTATTTTTTCTTGATTATTCTTTGCAATGCTTCAACATATATTTGCAATGTAATTTTTTATGGAAAAAAGTTTTCAAACGGACTTCTTGTGCATCCGAGCTTTTTTCTTCTTGACTACACTTCGCCGACGATTTTCATTCCTGCGATATGCATGCTGGTTCTTTTCAGTCGGCTTAAAATTAAGCGTGGAATAGGGCTGATAAAATTTTTCTCGGCTTCAGCTTTCGGAGTATACATTATTCAGACGCATGGACTCGTCTGGGATAATTTTATTTGCAAGTATTCTTCTTTTTTTGATGTTCCCTCTGCGGCAGATGAAGTAATAATCGTTTTTTTCGGTGCCGTTGCTCTGTATCTTTCCGCAACGATTGTGGATTATTTACGAATTAAGCTTTTCAGACTTTTGCACATTGACTTATTGAGCCAGCTGATTTGTAAACTGTTTGGAAAAGTCATAAATACTGCCAAAAAGCCTTTTAAAAAATTTATTCAGGGTTAACGCAAAATGCATTGTATGGATTCGTTTATATAATGCGTTTTGTTTTGTAGGATTTGTCATATTTTTCCGGGGACATCTAAACCTTTATGTTGACTTTATAATTCTGTTGGTGTATAATTAAGCCACAAAAATTACTTTTTCGGAGGTTAAAACAATGAAAAAAGTCATAAGCATCCTTCTTTCTGTTGTTATGATTGTCCTCCTTGCTGTTCCGAGCTTTGCAGCGACCAGCACCGACACGGCATTCAAGTTCAACTCAGACGGAAAATTTAAGATCATGATGATTAACGACACACAGGACGTTATCCTCAAGGACGTTCTCCAGGCAAGCTACCTCAAGAAGATTGCAGAGAGAGAAAAGCCCGACATCATCGTTATGGCAGGCGACCTTCTCACAGACTTCTTCCCGGGCGCAACCAAGGATCAGCTCAAGAAGTGCCTTACTCAGGCTCTTGACGGTATCAATGCCCTCGGTATTCCTTTCGTAGCTACCTTCGGTAACCACGACCATGACTGGGAAGACATTTTCCCGCTCGAGGAGCAGATGGAGGTTTATAAGTCATACTCCAATTGCGCTATCGTTAATAACGGATGCGATGTAGGTACATATTATATCCCCGTTAAGTCGTCCGACGGCAAGAAGGTTCCTCTTAACATCTATGTTATGGACTCCAATAACAAGGCTAAGGGCGAAGGCCTCCTTACCGGCTATCAGGGACTCAAGCCGGAGCAGGTTCAGTGGTATAAGGATACCCGTGACGGACTCAAGGCAGCTACAGGCAGCTATGTTCCTTCACTTGTTTTCCAGCATGTTCCCGTTAAGGAAATTTATCAGTTCGTTGACAAGGTTCCGTTCAATGTAGATCATACAGACTGCATCTTCGGTCTTGACGACGGCCAGTGGTACAAGCTCAACGATAAGGCTACAAGCGGCGTTCTCGGTGAGGTTCCGTGTTCGGAATCCGTAAACGGCAACACAGGCGAGTACGAAGCATGGCTTGAGCATAAGGAAGTTATCGGCGCATTCTTCGCACACGACCATGTTAACAACTTCATGGGCGTTACGGACGAGGGAATCACTCTCGGCTACAACGGCGGTTCAGGCTTCAGCACATACGGCAGAGGCGGAGACCGTTCGGCAAGAATCTTCGAAATCGACGAGAACGATGTAAGAAATTACAACACTTATCTTGTAACATATAATGATGTTGCATCTAAGCCTATGAATTTCTACATCATGGATCTTTTCTCACCCGTTATCGCAACATGGCTCGGCAGAATTATTGATATTGTTTGCCCGCAGTTCATTAAGGACATCGTTGCCAACAAGCAGAAATAAGGTTAAATAAAAAAGGACGCGTTTATTAACATGAACAGTCCGACATAACAAAGCAAAAAGCTATAATCCGCATATCAGTGATTTCAACAAGCTGAGTGTGAATTATAGCTTTTGTGTTTTATTCTTCTGTCGGGTAATAATTCGGATTACAGAATTCCGGGAAACAGCCGAGAAACCAATTGCACTCGTCGCAGCAAATCTCATGGTCAGGATGTGTACCGTTGCCCTCGCAGGTTTCGGGGCGGCAGGGAGTCAGCACTGCTCCCGTTTCGTCGATAACTTTGTCCGGAATGTTCTCCTCTGAATTAAAGGCATAGTCATAGAGATCAATCATTTTATTATCCCCCGAAAAATAAAAAGTGCGCAGCCGAAGCCACGCACAAAAAACACGGCTCCGTAGCTGCGACGCTAACGATACTAACACTGCAGGAGTGCAAAAGCTGAGCCAGTGTTTTTATCAAACACTGATCTCCTGCCGTGAATTAGTATTAAATTTAGCGTCGCAGGTACATTATATCATCATATCCGAAAAAAATCCAGTATAATTTCATCCGAAAATAAAAAAGTGGTCAAAGAGAAGTTGGCAGGAACCGCTTCGGCGCCCCTTTAGGGGAGCTGTCGGCGAAGCCGACTGAGGGGTTTGGTTCAAGAGAAAAGATAAAAGTGAAGAGTGAAAAGAAGCGGTGGCTTTGCTCTGCAAAGCATTAAAAAGTCTGATGAAATTAAAATTGATTTAGTAGGGGCGTGCATTGCACGTCCGTCAAAGTCAGCAGAGAATAAAAGCGGACGACCAATGGTCGCCCCTACAAATAATAGTGAGGTTTTATAAAAAATTAAAAGTCGGCAGGAATCAATCATGGCGCCCCTTTAGGGGAGGCAAGAAATTTTTCTGCATCGAAACAACTTTTATCAGACTTCCAAAGGGGCGAAAAAGTAATATTGCACATAGGTACAGTTGGAGCACATTCCGTAGGGGTCGATGCCCACATCGACCCAAGGTCAGAAGAAGTTTACCAAGGCTTCCCCTTGAGGGGAAGCTCCGTCGTAAGACGGTGATGAGGTGGAAAAGCTCAAGTCAGATTTCATAAAATTAAATGTGATAAAACTCCGCCACCTCATCCGAGCGGCGCAATCCGCCGCCCACCGTCTCGCTGCGGCTCGGTCACGCTCCGGCTCTGAACGTCCACCGGACGTTCATTCACTACCGTCGCGCCGCTTCGCTACCCTCAAGGGGAAGGCTGATAAATGCCAGCAGAAAATACAATTGAACATGGGCTCCTCCGGGTGAACTGGCGGCGTAGCCGACTGAGGGGTTTTGTAAAGAGTTTGATGAATTTTGTTTTAACCCCTCTGTTGCGCCTTCATGCCAACCTTCCCCTCGAGGAGAAGCCTGGCAAACTTCTCCTGACCTTGAATCTACCGCAGCGACACTTCGCTACCCCGTAGGAGGAGCCCACGATAAAATGAATTTCAGCAGACTTTGAACTAAACCCCCTCCGGCTTCGTCGATAACCTTTTCGAAATATCCTTCTCGGGGTTAAAAGCATAGTCATAGAGGTCAATCATTTTATTATCCCCCGAAAAATAAAAAGTGCGCAGCCTTGGCTGCGCACAACTTTTATCAGGTCCAATTAAAATTAACCGTGTAACCGTTGATATAATCTCCGAACAAAGCAAGCAACGTTTTTTCTGCGCTTTTTTGTGCTTCGGCTATAATGCCGCTTTTTTGAGCATCCGATATCAATTTATTTTCCAGTGCCTTCTGTGCAGAGGTGAAGTCCTCAATTGTAAGCTGATTGAAGGCGTTTTTACTTTGTTTTGCATCTGTTATTGATGATGGATCAATATAAACGTTTGTAATATCTATTTTGAGGTTGTCAATGGTGACGACATTTGTTTGAGAATTGATATTGATCGTTACACTTGTCAAATCTTTAATGCCGGCTTCGACATATCCGGTGTATTTGAAGGTCATTGACTTGCTGTTTATTTTTAATTTCTTTGAAAAGCTGTTATTATAGATTTTTCCGGAATCGTATGAGGAAACTTGCTTGTAAATGCCTGTATTTAACTTTGACTGTTTATCTAATTTCTCCTCTAAAATTGTTGTTGTTGAAGCGGAATAAGAATTGGGGAAAAGCTTTTGCATAACGTCGTCCCAGTGCTGTCCGCAGTATATACCGCCGCCTAATCCGACGAGAACTGCCAATAAGACCGAAAAGAACAATTGTGCCGTTTGCTTTGCGCCTTTACGCTTGAGGCCTTTTAATTCGTCTCGAATTCCTTCCAGAACCGATAATTCATCTTCTGTGTTTGTCTTTTTGCTTTCCTTTAACATTTTACTTCCTCACTTTGCATTTAAAGTAAGTCTAATTGTATCAGAAATGACGGCATAATGCAATTGAATTTTTGATTTTTGTTATCGTAAAAAGTTAAAACGGTTTAATAGAAATCAGCGAAAACAGGCATGCTATCCCCGGTGCCGGGGCAGGACTGAGGGTCTGCTGAAGGTCTGATAATATCTGATTTGGGCGATGCCTGAGTGGTGAAGAGATAATGAAAACTAAAACCGCCCTTTCAGCCGAAAGAGCGGTTAATATTTTATTATTTTATTCTGTTACGGCGAACTGGCTGTTGTAAAGATCATAGTAGAAGCCGTGCTTTTCAAGCAGCTGTTCGTGCGTGCCCTGCTCGATAATCTGACCCTTGTTCATAACAAGAATGATGTCCGATTCTCTAATCGTCGAAAGTCGGTGAGCAACAACAAAGCATGTCCTGCCCTTCATCATTCGGGCAAAGGTTTTCTGAATTCTTATCTCTGTGTGACTGTCGATTGACGATGTCGCTTCATCGAGAATGAGCATCGGCGGCAGGTTGAGCAAAACTCTCGTTATGCAAAGCAGCTGTTTCTGTCCTTGCGAGAGTGAACCGCCGTTTTCGCCGAGAACGGTGTCATAACCGTCAGGCAAGCGCTTTATGAAGCTGTGAGCGTGCGTAAGCTTTGCGGCGGCGATAATTTCCTCGTCGGTTGCGTCGGGGTTTGAATATGCGATATTCTCCCTGACCGTGCCCGATTTCAGCCATGTTTCCTGGAGCACCATGCCGAAGTTTTTACGCAAGGATTTTCTTGTGAAATCCATTGAATTCTCGCCGTCAACCTTGATCATTCCGCTGTCGGGATCGTAGAAGCGCATGAGTAGGTTGATGAGTGTACTCTTGCCGCAGCCCGTCGGACCGACGATCGCAACACGCTGACCCGGCTTTGCTTTGATGCTGAGGTCTTTAATAAGTTCCTTGCTCTTGTCGTATGAGAATGAAACGTTTTCAAATTCAACTTCACCGTTTGCCTTCTCAAGCTCCTTTGCATTGTAGCCGTCGGGAATCTGTTCCTTTTCGTCGATGAGTTCAAATACTCTTGCCGCCGAAGCGAGAGCGTTCTGGAGCTCCGTAACAACGCCCGAAATCTCGTTGAAAGGCTTGGTGTACTGTGTTGCATAGCTGAGGAAGCAGCTCAGCTGACCGACCGTAAGTCTGCCTGCAATGGCTGAGAGAGCACCGAAGGCGCCGACTCCCGCATAAACTATGGCATTGATAAGTCTTGTTGACGGATTGACCATCGAGGAGAAGAACGAAGCCTTGAGGCTGTATCTTGTGAGCCTGTCGTTTATCTCGTCAAATTTTTCCTCGGAAGCGTCCTCACGGCTGAATGCCTTGACAAGCTTCTGATTACCCACCATTTCGTTGATGTGCGTCGTTATTTCGCCCCTTGTTTCGGACTGCTTCTGGAACATCGAGTAGGTTCTCTTTGCAATGAACGAAGCGACAAAAAGCGAAAGGGGAGTGAGAAGCACAACGATAAGCGCAATTTTTACATTGACGGAGAACATAAAAATCAATGTGCCGAGAATCGTTATAACTCCCGTGAAAAACTGTGTGAAGCCCATCAGCAAGCCGTCCGAAAGCTGATCTATATCGGTGATAATTCGGCTGACAATATCGCCGTGCTCGTGCGAGTCAATATATGATATATCAAGATTTTGCAAATGGCGGAATGCCTGAACACGCAGATCCTTAACAACACGGTATGTTATGCGATTGTTTATGATGTTCATTATCCACTGAGCCAGAGCCGTTATTCCGATGATTACGGCGGTTTTAACGAGAATTGCAATAATTCCCTCAATATCGACCTGACCTTTGCCGAGAGCAAGATCGACTGCGTTGCCGAAAAGTATCGGCGCATAAAGCTGAGTCGCAACGACCACAACCGCTAAAAGCAGAGAGAGAAGCACAAGAAACTTGTATTTTTCAATAAGCTTGAGCAGGCGGCGGAATGTTCCTTTATTATTTTTCTTCATTTATACCGCCTCCTTACTTGAAAGCTGAGATTCGCAAATTTCTCTGTATTCCTCGCAGTTTTCAAAAAGCTCGTCATGCTTGCCGATTCCGCAAACCTTGCCGTCGTCAAGCACAATTATCATATCGGCATTCTTTATCGTTGAAAAACGCTGAGAAACAATGAAAACCGTCATATTGTTCGTGTCGGACTTAATCGCACGTCTGAGTGCGGCATCTGTTGCAAAGTCAAGGGCTGACGAGCTGTCGTCAAGAATAAGAATTTCGGGCTTTCTGACAAGTGCCCTTGCAATCGTCAGACGCTGAATTTGACCGCCCGAAAGGTTCTTGCCGCCCTGAAGGATTTTGGTGTCAAGACCGTCCTTGTCGTTGACGAAGTCGAGAGCCTGAGCGGTTTTGAGCGCCGCATTGATTTCTCCGTCGGTTGCGTCGGGCTTGCCCCATTTCATGTTGTCACGAACCGTTCCGCTGACAAGCGCCGCCTTCTGCGGAACAACGCCGACCAGCTTGCGAAGCTCGTCAACATTGTAATTGCGGACGTCGGTTCCGTTGACCTTGAGTGAGCCGCCGCTGACATCGTAAAATCTCGGAATGAGGTTGATGAGCGTTGTTTTGCCGGAGCCTGTCGCACCGATTATGCCGACCGTTGCCCCTCTCGGAACACTGAGCGTGAGCGAGTCAAGCGATTTTTCCTTTGAGCCTGCATAGGTTGCGCTCACATGGTCGAACTCAACCGCCGTATCGTCCTCGGTTTTCATTCCGCTGCCGTCGTTGATGGACGGCTTTATCTTGAATACGTCATAAATTCTGTTGCCGCATGCAACGGATTTTGTGAGGTTGATTATGAGGTTTGAAAGCTTGATAAGTTCAACGAGAACCTGCGACATATAGTTGATGAGTGAAATAACCTCGCCCTGCGTCAGCCTGCCTGTGTCAACACGAAGTCCGCCGACGTAGATAATGAGCACAATTGAAAGATTGACAATAACGTAGGTTATAGGGTTGAGATATGCCGAGATTTTACCGCCGTAAAGCTGCATATCCTTCAATTCCTCCGAGCATTTGTCGAAGTCCTCAATTTCCTTTTGCTCATGGTTAAAGGCACGGATCACACGCACGCCAGAGAGGTTTTCTCTCGTAATTCTCATTACGGAATCGAGCCTGTTCTGTACCTTTTTGTAAATCGGCACGGAATAAAACATGATGCCGAAAACCACAACCGCAAGCAGGGGAATCGAAACAGCAAAGATTATCGCCGTTTTCGGGTCAACTGTGAATGCCATGACAACAGCACCGATAACAATGAAAGGTGAGCGCAGGAAAAGGCGCAGGAACAAATTGACTGCCGTTTGCATTTGGTTGACGTCCGCCGTCAAACGTGTAATAAGCGTTGATGTTCCGATTTTGTCGATCTCGGAATAGGACAGCGTGTTGATGTGACGGTAAAGGTCGCCTCTTAGCTCCTTGCCGAAGCCGACTGATGCTTTGGCTGCGAAATATTGAGCCGTCAGCGCACTGATGAAGCCGACTATCGCAAGTCCGACAAGAACCATTCCCATTTTAAAAATGTAGGGCTTGTCCGAGTTTTTGATGCCTGTGTCGATTATTGCCGCCATTACAAGCGGAACGAACAGCTCAAAGCTTGCTTCAAGCATTTTGAACAGCGGCGCAAGGATGCTTTCCTTAACATAATGCCGCAAATACTTTAAAAGCTCTTTCATATTGCCTCCCGATTTATGTTAATTTATTGTTTCCGTATTTCTTCGCCAATGGAAAAGGAATTGCTGCGCTATTCCCTCAACGCCCAATGTACATTCGGGCAAACCGTCGGGGTAGAGCTCAGCCATGATGCGCTTTACCCACACATCAACGGGAAAAGCCTCAATCCTTCCGCATCCGTAGAGCAGGGTACACTCGGCGACCTTTGCACCGACTCCCTTAATTTTTATCAGCTCGGCTCGGCAGACGTCCATATCCTCCGTAGTGAGCATATCAAGATCAACCTCGCCGCCGACAACCTTTTGCGCCGCATCAATTATGTATTTTGCTCTGAAGCCCGAGCGCAGGGGCGCAAGATCGTCAACACTGCACGTTGCAAGCCTTTCGGCGGAAGGAAAGCTGAAATCGCCGTTCCCGAGATCGTTGCCGAATGTTGCACACAGCCTTTCTATTATTCCCTTTATTCTCGGAATGTTGTTGTTTTGAGAGATTATAAATGAGCAGAGCGCCTCCCATGTGTCCTGACGCAGAATTCGTATGCCACTGTATTCGCTTATCGCCCTGTTGAGCCAATTGTCGGTTTTCAGCTTTTCACAAATTGCGCCGTAGTCACGGTCAAGGTCAAGATAAGTCCGCCAAAAGCTCTCGTCGGTATCGCCGATAACTGTTATTTTTTCACCGTCCTGCACTATATCGACCGCTCGGTTTGAAACGACTCCGTGCCAAGCTCCGTTCGGCTTTTGCGCCCAACGGAAAGCCTGTCCGCAATCAAGGGTCAGGGCGACGTCAAGGTTGTCAACCTTGTCAAAAACTATGCTGTTGTCTTTAATATAGCTTTTCATGCAAAATCTCCTTTGTATTCATACAATGAAAATTTCGGTCTATGTAAAAATATTCATTTTGTAACCTTTTGTCACAAATTTCTTGTCAAGCTTTTTTTAAACTCTGTTTTGCACAAAGATTTATTAAATTTTGAGCTAAATTTCCCGTTTTTTATAACAAAAAAATACTTGACAAAGCTCAACTGTGATTGTTAATTATTTAACGAAAACCGTGTTTTCCACGGGTCCAAATGTGGAAAAATGCGTAAAATCAACGTTTTTGAAGGCAGTTATCCACACTTTCCACATAGTTTTCCACCGATTTTGTGAAAAAATCAAAGTTTTCCACACTTCCACAGAAAACGTGGAAAATGTTACAAGCTGTCGTTTTCGGTCGTGTTTTATTCACTTTGTCCTGCATAAAAATCATTCCGAATGACAACAATAAAAGGGAAAAAACAAGCGAAAGCAGGGATAGTTTGATCAAGGGAGTAAATCATCAGGTCGTTGAGGTAACCAAACCGACCTGTGAATATTTTGAACGTGTAATATTTTTCGTTAAGCCCGAGTTTTCTCAGGTAAGTGAGGGTACGCTCAGAGAACGGGCAGGAAAAATCGCAGGGGAGACGGGCGCACCGCCGCCGACAAAACTAAAGCGCAGCAGGCTGATTCTTGCCGCACGGCTTGTCGGTTCTGCCATTGCAGGGGCAGCCGTTGCATTGGTCATTAGCCGATTTATATTTTAAAAAAGAGAAATCTACCGAAGCAGTCAATTTTAAAAGCAATGTCACATATCTTAATTATGCGGTGTTGCTTTATTTTTTTGCAGACTTGCAGAAGTCAGCCATACAGCATTTTTCGCAGGCAGGACGCCTTGCAACGCACACGGCTCTGCCGTGGAGAACACAGCGGTGACAAAAATCGTTGCTCTCCTCGGGAGGAAGCAGTTCACGCAGAGCAAGCTCAACCTTGTAGGGGTCTTTGGTATTGACGAGACCGAGAAGATTGCTTATGCGAATAAGATGCGTATCGGCAACAACCGCAGGCTTGCCGTAGATATCGCCGCAAATTAAATTTGCCGTTTTTCTGCCGACCCCGGGCAGAGAGGTCAGATCCTCAATGTTATCGGGAACCTTACCGCCAAAATCGGAAAGTATTTTTTGAGCCATGCCGATAATGTCTTTAGCTTTGGTACGATAAAAGCCGCATGAGCGGATAAGCTCCTCGACGTCGGCGACGTCAGCCTCGGCAAAGGCTTCAACGGTCGGATATTTTTCAAAAAGCGCAGGCGTGACGATATTTACCCGAGCGTCCGTGCACTGAGCGGAAAGTCTCGTTGCAACAAGAAGCTGAAAATCGCTTTTTGCTTCAAGAGAGCAAATTGCGTCGGGATATTCTTTCTTGAGCGCCTCAACACAAAGTAAGGCTCTTTGCTTTTTTGTCATAAACCCACACCTTCCTTTAAAGGGTAAAATGCCGCCAAACATAATGATTTTTTGACGACAAATAGCCGCCGAAAGCTTTGCTGTGATTAAATCTGCGGATATTTAAAATATTATACTACATTATTTGACCAAAATAAAGGGCTTTGAGCATAAATCAGCAGTATTTTTGTGCCGTAAAGGGCGACTGAGAGAAAAGGGCAAAAACAAAAACAAGAAAAAGTGAAATTATGTATTGACTTTTCTATTTTAATTTGGTAAAATATCTAAGCGTTGTTAAGCAACGAGGGCCATTAGCTCAGTTGGTTAGAGCAACCGGCTCATAACCGGTCGGTC
>CAVGRW010000059.1:0-13320 GCA_963631735.1 Bacteroidaceae bacterium
CGGCTCTGAACGTCCACCGGACGTTCATTCACTACCGTCGCGCCGCTTCGCTACCTTGCTTCAAGGGGAGGCTTGGAAAGTTACAGCAAATTTTTAATACAGATATATATAGCACAATTTTAAAGATTTAACGCTGAGATTTACGTCATGTTTTAGCCTCCCCTGATTGTTAGGGGAGGTGGCTTCGGCGGTTTGCGCCGAAGTCGGAAGGGTTAAAATGTCAGATGAGGTTTACTGTTTTTTAGTAGGGGCGACCATCGGTCGTCCGCTTTAAATTTCTACTGATTTGGGCGGACGTGTAATGCACGCCCTTACTAAATCAAAGCTGATTCCATTAAACTTTATTATGCTTTGCAGCGCAAAGCTACCACTTCTTTTAACTCTTCACTTTTATCTTTTCTCTTAAACTAAACCCCTCAGTCACGGACGAGCCGTGACAGCTCCCCTAAAAGGGGCGCCCACGAATTTTCTTCTCATTTTGGGTCGATGTGGGCATCGACCCCTACGGATGGTGCTCTAACCATGTCTCTACGTAACATTGCTTTTTTGCACCTATCGTAGGATGCGATGCCCACATCGCACCGAGAAAGTTTGATAAAATTTTTTGGCGCAGAAAAATATCTTGCCTCCGCTGCAAGAGAATTCTGCGGAACAAAAAAGAGCCGTGCACCGTAGTGCATCGACTCTTAATAGTATATTTAATCAATATGTGTTTGAAAACGGGGTGAACAGCTTGCCGTATTTGAACTCGACAGGTTCACGGAACTGCGACGAGCGGTAAACGCTCAGCACCATGCCTATCGCAATGTAAATACATAGGTTTGACGAGCCGCCTGCGCTCATGAACGGGAGCGTGATTCCGACAACGGGGAGAAGCTTGAGCACCATGCCGACGTTGACAACGACCTGCGTTATAATCATGACGGCAACGGCACTGCAAATAAGCTTGCCTGTGACCGAAATTGCTTTTTTGCCGACGACAAGGATTTTTATTGCAATCGCAAGCAAAAGTCCGAGAACGACGATACAGCCGACAAATCCGAGCTCCTCGCCGACGACGGTGAAAATCATGTCGTTTTCACTCTCGGGAACGAGTCCGTTCTGCGTGTATGTTCCGTTGAAAAGTCCCGTGCCGAATATTCCGCCCGAGCTGACGGCGTTCATTCCTCGCTCCTGCTGGAAAATAACTTCATTATAGGTCGCTTCGGTCAGATTGTTCGGAGCGTAAATCGCTGTAAATCTCTGCTTTTGAAAGTCCGAAAGAACCTCGAACCAAGCTATCGGGGCAAGCAGTGCAACCGCACCGATGCCGAAAAGGAAGTAGCGAAGCTGTAAGCCTGCCATGAAAAGCATGCCGATCGTAATGAACATGAAAACAAGTGCCGAACCCATATCACCCGTGAGAACAACAAGTCCTATGGCGATCATTGCATGAATTCCGAGAAGGATAACGTTTTTGAGCTTGTTTATCTCACTGCCGACGGTGTCGAGATGAACCGAAAAGGTGATTATAAATCCTATTTTCAGAAGCTCCGACGGCTGGAAATAGAAGCTGCCGAGTTTGATCCATGAAATAGCGTCGTCACGACCCTCCGGCGAGCTTCCTATTACGAAAAGCGAAAGCATAAGACCCAAACAAATTATGGCGATTATCGGCCAAAGCCGCGCGACCGCTTCATAGTCGAAATATGATATAACAAGGGAAACGCATATACCCATCACAACGGCGAGAAACATTGTTCTTGCGTCTCTCGAAATGATCTGATCCTCGGTCAAGTTTACTCTCGTTGCGCTGTAAACCATGACTGTTCCTATTGCCGAAAGGATCATGCAAAGACCCAAAAGAATCTTGTCCGTTCCCTTGATAAAGTCCTTTAACCAATATATAATTTTTCCCATTTTTTCACCTCCCGAGGATACTCATATTATTATATATGTTATCGCCGAGTTTTTCAAGTTTTTATTTGACATTTTATATTTAAGTGTTATAATTAAATAAAATAAATCGAATATTGCGAAACGCCCTGACGCTGAATTTATTAAGGCGAAAGAAACGTTTTGTGCGATTTTGCCGTATTCTTTATGGATGCGGTTTTATTATGAAAAGTTTTGTTCTTTACGGAAATTTGGGGATATCATGTGATCTTATTTGGCTTCCCCTTGAGGGGAAGCTGGCGCGTAAGCGACTGATGAGGTGGAAAAGTTCGATTTTTATTTCGTTAAATAATTAGCTGAAAATCCGTCACCTCATCCGAGCGGCGCAATCCGCCGCCCACCGTCTCGCTGCGGCTCGGTCACGCTCCGGCTCTGAACGTCCACCGGACGTTCATTCACTACCGTCGCGCCGCTTTGCTACCCTCAAGGGGAAGGCTGTTTAGTTTGCTGTAACTCGTAAAATGCACCCCATATTTTTGTAATTAACAAAGCATCTGAAAGAAAGTTAATCTGACTTGAAGGAAAGGAAATCATTATGGCAGTTTACAACCCGAAATCACTTAAAGCCGAGGAATTCATCAATCATGAGGAAATCCTCGAGACAATCGAATACGCCGAAAAGAATAAGCACAACGTTGAGCTTATCGACTCATTGCTTGAAAAGGCTCGCCCGAAGAAGAACGACCACGGCGTTACCTGTGCAGGTCTTACCCACAGAGAGGCTTCCGTTCTCCTTGCGTGCGATATCCCCGAAAAGGTTGAGGAGATGTACAAGCTCGCTAACGAGATTAAGCTCGCTTTCTACGGCAACAGAATCGTTATGTTTGCTCCGCTTTATCTTTCCAACTATTGCGTAAACGGCTGTGTTTACTGCCCCTATCACTATAAAAACAAGCATATCGCAAGAAAGAAGCTCACTCAGGAGGAAGTTAAAAAAGAAGTTATTGCCCTCCAGGATATGGGTCACAAGCGACTTGCAATTGAAGCAGGTGAGGATCCCGTCAACAATCCTATCGAGTACATTCTCGATTGCATCAAGACGATTTATTCCGTTCACCATAAGAACGGAGATATCCGCCGTGTCAACGTAAATATCGCCGCAACAACGGTTGAAAATTACAGAAAGCTCAAGGAAGCAGGCATCGGCACATATATTCTCTTCCAGGAGACCTACAACAAAAAGAGCTATCTCGAGCTTCACCCGAAGGGACCGAAGCACGATTACGATTACCATACCGAGGCTATGGACAGAGCCATGGAGGGCGGCATTGACGATGTCGGCCTCGGCGTTCTGTTCGGTCTTGAGGGCTATAAATATGAATTTGCCGGACTTCTCATGCACGCTGAGCATCTTGAAGCCGTTCACGGCGTCGGTCCTCACACGATAAGCGTTCCGAGAGTTAAGCATGCGGACGATATTGACCCCGATGTTTTCGACAACAGCCTTGCAGACGATATGTTTGCAAAGATTATCGCTTGTATTCGTATTGCCGTTCCTTACACGGGAATGATTATTTCCACCCGTGAGAGCGAAGCTGTCAGAGGAAAGGTGCTTGACTACGGTATTTCGCAGATAAGCGGCGCATCGAGAACCTCCGTCGGCGGATATTGTGAGGAGGAGCGTCCTCACGATTCCGAGCAGTTCGACGTTTCCGACCAGAGAACCCTCGATGAGGTCGTTCGCTGGCTTATGGAAAAGGATCATATTCCTTCGTTCTGCACGGCTTGCTACCGTGAGGGCAGAACAGGCGACAGATTCATGAGCCTTTGCAAGAACGGTCAGATCCTTAATTGTTGTCACCCGAACGCATTGATGACGCTGACGGAATATCTCATTGACTATGCTTCCGAGGAAACGAGGAAAATAGGCTTTGAAATGATCGACCGTGAGCTTGAAAAAATTCCAAAAGAAAAGGTCAGAGAGATCGCACGTCAGAATATTGAGGCTATAAAGTCCTCAAACAGACGAGATTTCCGCTTCTGACAAGTTAATATCATCTTCGGATATTTACAACACAAAAAAATGTGTTATAATATCACGGAGGTGATATTTTTGTGTGTTTATTACAGCCATAACGTTGAGGAAACTCACAGAATAGGGGAGAAGCTCGGCTCGAAATTAAAGAGCGGAGACGTCGTTGCTTATTTCGGCGGAATGGGTATGGGCAAAACGACCTTTACTCACGGTCTTGCCACGGGTCTCGGCATAAACGAAAAAGAGGTCAGCAGTCCGACATTTGCCCTTGTTCATGAATACAGAGGAAAGGATAACACGCTTTATCACTTCGATATGTATCGAATCGAAAGCTGGGACGACCTTTATTCTACGGGCTTCTTCGATTATCTCGATTACGGCGGCGTGCTTGCCGTTGAATGGAGCGAGAATATCGAAAATGCACTGCCCGAGAACAGTATCAGAGTCACATTCAAGCCCGGCGAGAACGAAAACGAAAGAATAATTCAAATTGAGGGAGTTGATCTTACATGAAAATACTCGGAATCGACAGCTCGGCAAGATCGGCTTCCGCGGCAATAACGGACGGCGAAAAGGTTCTCGGCTGTTTCTATACAAACACGGGTTTGACCCATTCGCAGACGCTTATGCCGATGATCGAAAGTCTTTTGAAAAACGCAAACGTCAAGCTTGACGATATCGACCTGATAGCAGTCAGCAAGGGACCCGGCTCGTTCACGGGAATAAGAATCGGAGTTGCGGCGGCAAAGGGTATGGCGGACGTACTCAAAATCCCCGTTTACGGCGCTTCGACGCTCGGCGCAATGGCTTATAATCTCATTGATACGGACTGTATCGCATGCTGTGCAATGGACGCACGCTGCGGTCAGGTTTATAACGCATTTTTCGACATTACGGACGGCAAAATCACAAGATTGACCGAGGATAACGCCGATTCGATAGAAAATGTCGAAAAAAAGCTCAAAGAATACAAAAAAAATAAATTTATTGTTGGCGACGGCGTAGAAATATGTTATAATAATCTGAAAAATACAGATGATGTGCGCCTTGCATCGCAAACGCACCGCTTTCAGTCGGCTGTCGGCGTGTGCTTTGAGGCGATGAACGTGCCCGAGGATAAGTATATCGAGAGCGCAATGCTTGTGCCCGAATATCTCAGACTTCCCCAGGCGGAGCGTGAGCTAAAGGCAAAGCTGAAAAAATAAGGTTTGCACTTCCATTATGTAGCATTACTTTTAAAAGATTAAACAAAATAAGAAAAATTAGAAAAGGCGAGTGATTTAATGAAAATAGCAATCGGAGCCGATCACGGCGGATATGAGCTCAAGGAGTCCATTAAAAAGCACCTTGAAGAAGTCGGCGGATACGAGATCACCGATTACGGTACCCACAGCACCGATTCGGTTGACTATGCCGAAATTGCATTCAAGGTAGGCAATGCCGTTACAAACAGCGACGAGAAAATTCTCGGAATTCTTTGTTGCGGCACGGGAATCGGCATCAGCATGGCTGCCAACAAGGTAAAGGGCGTGCGTGCGGCTTGCTGTTCTGATTATTTCAGCGCAAAATATACGAGGCTTCACAACGACGCCAACATCCTTTGCATGGGCGGCAGAGTTGTAGGTCCGGGACTTGCCAACGAGATGGTCGACGTTTTCCTCAACACAGAGTTTGAGGGCGGACGTCATCAGAGACGTGTTGACCAGATTACGGCGATTGAAAACGGTACATTTTAATTAACGGAGGTATAAATATGTCAACAGTAACCATCACCAATCATCCTCTTATCCAGCATAAGCTCTCTATCCTCAGAGACAAGAACACTTCTTCCAAGGATTTCAGATCACTTGTCAGCGAGATCGCAACTCTTGAGTGCTACGAAGCAACAAGAGACCTTCCCGTTCAGGAGGTTGAGATCGAAACTCCTATCTGCAAGTGCATCGCTCACAACCTTGAGGGCAAGAAGCTTGCTTTCGTTCCTATCCTCAGAGCAGGACTTGGCATGGTTGACGGCGTTCTTTCGCTCGTTCCGTCAGCTCGTGTAGGTCATATCGGTCTTTACCGTGACCCCGAAACACTCAAGCCTGTTGAATATTACTGTAAGCTCCCCGTAGATATCGACGAGCGTGACGTAATCGTTCTCGACCCGATGCTTGCAACGGGCGGTTCGGCTATCGACGCTATCTCTCTTATCAAGGAGAGAAACCCGAAGTCAATTAAGTTCATGGGCATTATCGCAGCTCCCGAGGGACTTGAGGCTCTCCAGAAGGCTCATCCCGACGTTGACATTTACTGCGCTGCTCTCGACGAGAAGCTCAATGAGCATTGCTACATTGTTCCCGGTCTCGGCGACGCAGGCGACAGAATCTTCGGCACAAAATAAGCTAAATTATATGATAGAGGCTCAGGATCATTCCCGAGCCTCTTTTATCTTTTGTATTTGGTCAATTGTATTACTTCACATAAGCTGCAACGTCACGTTCATAGTGACCCGTGTTTTGGAAGCCTTCGTCCGTTCTGAGGCAAGAGCCCCATTTTCTCGCGATTTCCTCGTATGAATCCGTCTGAACCTTTGCTCGCTCAAATCCGTCCTTTGCGCCGAACATTACCCAATCGGAGTCCCACATGCCGTGACCCGACGCCTTGTATGTCCAAAGCATCCAATTGTAATTGAGATTTTTCATTGACTTGAAGCAGCTTGCCCACGTCGTTGTGCCGAGGGGATAGAATTCACCCATCATCAGCGGCGTGTTCAGGTAATATAGCTTAGTCAGCGTTACGAAAAGAACGAAGATAAAATCGGATTTCTGATAGAAATGCACCTGATATACAACATTCTTGAAGCCTGCAAGAGCCTTGTGGGGGAGTGCAAACGCAGTCCAGATACATTCGAGAGTGATGATATGATCCTCGTCAACGGCTCTGACTGCCTTGTAAAGGCGCTTGTATTCTTTCGTGTTGTTCACTCTTCTTGTGACCTCGCCGTACTCACATTCGCATGACGGCTCGTTGAGAAGGTCGTACATCGCAACGGCAGGGTTGCCCTTGAAGCGAGAAGCAATTGCCGTCCAAAGCTCGTCGGCAAGCGTTCTGTAGAATTCGCCCTGCTCAGAGTCCTCGTAGAGCTGACAAGCGTCTCTCTTGCCGCTGTGGGGAGCGTCGCTCTGGAAGCCCGGTGCGCCGTGCATATCAAGAATAACGTAAATCTGTCTCTTGGAGCACTCCTCGACTATCCAATCGAGATAGTGGAAATCCCATTCACCGTTTTTGTCGAGAATTTTCGTGCCGTTATCGTCGGAATAGAAGTTCCTGTACCAGAACGGAACACGGACGCAGTTGAATCCCATTTCCTTGATTTGGTCAAGGTCGTATTCCGTTATCCAATTGTCCTGATATGTATTCATCAGCGCATATGCTCTCTCAGTGCCGAAGCGGTCGATGAGAGTCTCGAGCATATCGTAATGATCCTGCGCTTCCTCGTAGGGGGAGAGCCAATCCTCCTGAATGAGCCATGAACCGAGGTTCACGCCGTGGAGAACGACCTCCTCGCCGTTTTGATTGTAGATTTTATTGCCCTTGGTGACAAGAAAATCACTCTGAGTGAAGCCGGTGTCGATATCCGCCGCCGCTGCACTGAGCGCAAAGGGGAGAACGAGCACAAAACACATTACAACGCATAAAATTCTTTTGATTGTTTTTTTCATAAAACCAACCTCCTTTAATTGCATTATATCATTAAAAAAATATTTTGTCTATATCAAAAAAGAAAACTCCCGAAATCAAAAGATAACGGGAGCATTGTTTTATTTGTCTTTCTTTTCGGCTGTGCCCTCGGAATTTCTGAAAACGACGAACTTGTCATAGATAAACTCGGTAATCATGTTCGTGAGCATTGTTACGATCAGAACTATGTAATCGACAGCCTCGGAGTTCGGGTATTTGCCCGTGAAGTGGACGCCGATAACCGTTGAAATAGGCGTAAATACCGCATAAAACGCAAAGACCTTGAGCATTGCGATAGGAACATTGTTAGCCGACTTGAACGTGAATTTTCTGTTAAACGTGAAGTTCCAGATGACGGACAGAATGAGGGCGATGAGATACATCGGACCGTACTCGTTGTTCATTATCCTTGCAAAGGTCTCATGCTCGAGCATCAGATTCTGGAAGAAATCAAGCTTGATAATGACTTCTTTCATCAGGGTGAAGCTGCCGAACTGAATAATTCCCGCCGAAGCCGAGAACAGAACGAACTTTATAAATTGCAATATGTCCTTTTTACTTTTCTTTTCGCTCATAAAATCACCTGATTCGCTTTTCTTTTATAATACAACTCTTTGGCGATTTATGCAAGAATTATTTTGTTTTTTTCACTCATAATAATTTTGTGCTTGATAAAACGAGCAATAATAAAGCGAAAATAAAGAAAAGTGCTTGACAATTTCATTACAACTGACTATAATAAATATCGAAGGGAGGTTTTATTATGAGTAAAACCGTAAATGTAAACTTCAAGCTTGATTATGATACAAAGAAGCAAATGGAGCAGGCTTGCGCCGATATGGGACTTTCAATGAGCGCCGCATTTGCCATATTCGCAAAAAAAGTCGGCAGAGAAAGACGAATTCCCTTTGAAATTTCGGCAGACCCGTTTTATTCCGAAAACAATATCCGCTATTTGGAAAATGTTTATAATGAGTCTAAATCGGGCAAGGCACATTTCGCCGAGCACGATTTGATCGAGGTAGAGGAATGAAGCTGCTTTGGGAAGACCGTGCTTGGGACGATTATTTGTATTGGCAAAATCAGGATAAGAAAACGCTGAAAAGACTTAATCTGCTGATAAAAGATATACAGCGTTCGCCCTTTGAGGGTTTGGGTAAACCCGAGCCGTTAAAGGATAATTTATCAGGATTATGGAGCAGACGTATCGACGAGACAAACCGAATTGTCTATTTTGAAAAGCAGGGGATAATTTATATTATTTCTTGCAGAGGGCATTATTAAAAGCATAAAGAAAAACATCTCCGCCGAAAAAAGCAGAGATGTTTTTTTATTGTAATTCTTATTTAAGTCCTTTTCTCTCAAGCAAAGCGTTGATCTTTTCGGCGGGGTCGAGAAGGTCGCTGATTGAGGTGTCATGGTTAAGAGTATCAATGATGTATGAAAGATACTTTGACATGTCAACTCTGACGTACCAATCCTTGCTGAGAAGCTCGGGTGTGCCGTAAATGAGGTTTGTTGTGAACACACGGTCGATAATGCCTTCCCTGAAAGCCTTATCGAAAGCATCGAAGCCGTTGCAGAAAAGTCCGAATGCCGAGAAAATGTAAATTCTTGCCGCCTTGAGCTCCTTGAGCTTTGTTGCAACCTCGATCATTGATTCGCCTGAGGAAATCATATCGTCAACGATGATAACGTCCTTGCCCTCAACGTTGTCGCCGAGGAACTCGTGAGCGATGATCGGATTTCTGCCGTCAACGATTCTCGAGAAATCACGGCGCTTGTAGAACATTCCGAGCTCAACGCCGAGAACGGTCGAATAGTAAATACAACGTGACATTCCGCCCTCGTCGGGAGAAATTATCATGATGTTGTCCTTGTTGATCTTAAGGTTGTCAACGTTGTTGACTGCAGCCTTGATCATCTGATAGGCGGGGGATATGCTCTCAAATCCGCAAAGGGGAATTGCGTTCATAACTCTCGGGTCATGTGCGTCAAAGGTGATGAAATTCTCAACACCCATTGCGTTAAGCTCCTGAAGCATCATTGCACAGTCAAGCGATTCACGGCTTGAGCGCTTGTGCTGTCTGCCCTCATAGAGCATCGGCATAATAACGGAAACTCGCTTTGCCTTGCCCTCGATTGCGCTGATCGCACGCTTGAGGTTTGCAAAGTGCTCGTCCGGCGACATCGGAACTGTCATTCCGTACATCTTGTAGGTCACGCCGTAGTTGAAAACATCGCAAAGAATGTAGATGTCATAGCCTCTGACCGTTTGGTTGAGCGCTGCTTTACCTTCGCCTGTACCGAAACGGGGGAAATCCATGTTGATAAGATAGGTTGATTTTTCATATCCTGCGAAAGCAAGTGTGTCCTTATGCTCGCTGTTACGCTGGAATCTCCATCTGATCAGGTAATTGTCAATCTTGTTGGCAAGCTCCTCGCAGCCGGGGAGGGCAATGATACCAAGCTGTCCGACAGGTATGGTGTTATAATTCGGTTCACTTCTCATTTATACTATCCGCCTTTCAGAGTTATATAAATATTTTACTATAAAAGAGCAATTTTTTAAAGGGATTGGCAAGCTTTTTGTCGAAAAATATATCAGAAATAAAACGGTATAATTTGTTAAGTTTATACAAAACTATGTTCCGCCTTTATGACGGTGAAATAGCTATTGTTCACTTCCGAAATTTTAAGACTTATTTCCTTAATAATTTCATTCGGCGACTCCGTGAAGCCGTAAGGAATAACGACGTCAAAAATCAGATTTGTGTGCATCGGACCGTCAACGACACGGAAATCATGAATGCTGAGCTCGGGGTTAATATTTTTGACAACGTTATCCGTCATTTCCCTTAGCTCGTTAACCCGCTCATCGTTGACCACGATCGGATCGTAATGAATCGTAAGGTCGATACCCATTTCCTTTTTGATATCGTTTTCGATGTTGTCGATTATGTCGTGGCCGACCATAACGTCGATGTCGGCGGGAATTTCTACATGAACGGTTGCAAAAAAATGCTCCGGACCGTAGTTGTGAACGATGAGGTCATGAATTCCGCTGACATGATCGTATGTCATTATTTTATTTTTGATTTCGTCAACAAGCTCCTTTGACGGCGTTTTACCGATGAGGGAGCTTAATGTGTCCCTAAAAATATCAATACCTGCCTTGAGGACGAAGCAGGCGACGAGAACACCGAGCCAGCCGTCGATATGAAGCGACGGAAAGAAATTTGAAAGAATGAGTGCGATCAATGTAACCGAGGTTGCGGCGATGTCGCTGAGACTGTCGGCAACAACGGCGGTCATGGCAGGGGAGTCGATGCGCTTTCCGAGGCTTTTATTAAAAAACGCAAGCCAAAGCTTTCCGAGAATCGAGACGCCGATTATAATTGCACCGATGAGGCTGAACTTGACGTCCTCGGGCGTGCGTATCTTGTTTACGGACTGAATGGCAAGCTCAATGCCCATGAAAAGAATGATGAACGAAACTATCATTGCCGTGATGTATTCGATTCTGCCGTGTCCGAAGGGGTGATCCTTGTCGGCGGGCTTGCCTGCCATTTTGAAGCCGAAAACCGTTACGGCCGATGAGCCTGCGTCGGAGAGGTTGTTTACGGCGTCGGCGGTAATGGCGATACTTCCCGTCATTGAGCCGACGAAGAATTTCATCAGGCAGAGCACAACATTGAGCGCAATGCCGACACAGCCGCTGAGAATTCCGTATTTCATTCTTACCTTGGAATCCGTTACGTTTTTATAGTCTTTTATAAAAGTCTTGACAATTAAGTTTGTCATTTAATCACTCGTTTCATTTATTTATATGTACGTCAAGCTGATCGTAGGGGATATGTATTCCGTTTTTGTCAAAGGCAAGCTTGACCTTTTCCTGCATGCTGAAATATACGGGCCAGTAATTTTCACTCTTGCACCAAACGAAGCAGGCAAGGTCAACACCGCTTGCGCCATGCTTTGAGACTCCGATGGTGTATTTCGGCTCTTTGAGAAGAAGCGGTTCGCTGTCGGCAACCTGCTTGAGTACCTTTTTCGCCTTTTCGATATCGTCATCATAGCTTATCGAGTAGGTCAGGTCGAGTCTGATTTTGTCCCGTGCGGTGTAGTTGATGAGGGTCGAGGTCGTAATTTTCTGATTGGGTACAACGACAAGCTTGTTATCGTTCGTGACAAGCGTTGTGTACATAAATCTTATTTCACGAACCTTGCCCTGAACCTCGCCTATTTCGACATAATCTCCGCTCTTGAACGGCTTATTGAAAAGTATCTGAACGCCGCCTGCGAGCTGAGCGATGCTGTTTTGCAGTCCGAGACCTGCGGTAATTCCTGCCGCACCGAGGGCGGTGATGAACGAATTGACGTTGAAGCCGACCTGTTCAAGCGCAATGACGGCAACAATTATTCTCAGGAAAATAACCGTCGAACGGTTCACAAAGCGGTGCATCGACTTGTCAACGTTCTTGCTTTCGAGAATTTTGACCATGAGATCTCCGGCAAGCTTCGCAAGCCAGAAGCCTATGACGATTACAAGAACAAAAACGATAAGCTTCGGCAATGCGGCGGCGATTTTTTCGGGGAAATTCTCAAAGCTCCATTGTTTAAGCTCACTCAAAAAAGAATTCATAATTTTCCTCCGTGTATGTTTTATTTTTGATTTTTGCGGTTGGGTGGGGGTTGTTTCAGTTGCCCATAAAACTATTCAGCCTTCCTCTCAAGGGGAAGCCTTGGTAAACTTCTTCTTGTTATGGGTCGATGTGGGCATCGCACCTTTGGAATTCTGAAAAAATTGCTTTTAAGGCGGACATCTTTCTTGCCTCCCCTGTAGGGGAGGTGGCTTCGGCGGTTTGCGCCGAAGTCGGAGGGGTTAAATACGAATTCATCAAATTTTTTACAAAACCCCTCAGTCAGCTGCGCTGACAGCTCCCCTACAGGGGAGCCAAGATAACCTTCTGCTGACTTTAAAGTATAATCAAGCAATTTACGTTACGTTTCAAGCCTCCCCTTGTTGCAAGGGGAGGTGTCGTCCTTGACGACGGAGGGGATAAAGATTAAAGTCTTATGAGACCGCACTCCCTCAGTCACGGACAAGCCGTGACAGCTCCCCTAAAGGGGCGCCGAGTACAGTTTCTGCTGACATTTTGTCAGCCTTCCCCTTGAGGGGAAGGTGGGCGGCGGATTGCGCCGCTCGGATGAGGTGGCGGATTTTTATCTCCGTTATTTTAATAGTCTCAGACTCAAACTTTTCCACCTCATCAGTCGCTATGCGACAGCGTCTCGCTGCGGCTCGGTCACGCTCCGGCTCTGAACGTCCACCGGACGTTCATTCACTACCGTCGCGCCGCTTCGCTACCCTCAAGGGGAAGCCTTAGTTGGTTTCATCGACCCCTACGGATTGTGCGTGTTTCAATCCATATGAAATAAAATTCGGATTAACCGTCAAGCACACTTATATTTAGATTATACTATCAGCCGGACATAATTGCAAGCAGAAAAAGACTGCCGCATTTGCGACAGTCCGAATATCATTGAATTTTAGATAATGCCGAGGAGATTTGCAATCTTTTCAACAAGGAACTGAATGATTCCGAAGCCGTGAGACTGAATGATCTGCGTGAACTTGTCACCGAGCGGACCTGTAAAGAGCCAAGGCATCTCGGGGATATCCT
>CAVGRW010000060.1:0-13117 GCA_963631735.1 Bacteroidaceae bacterium
GATATGAACATCGACCCCTACGGAATGTGTTCCAAGTTTACTTCTGTACAATATTATATTTTCGCACCCAGAAATTTTCGTTTCATAACTGTCTTTATCCCCTCCGTCGCTAAAAGCGACGCATCCCCTTGCAACAAGGGGAGGCTTATGAAGTTTCTGCAACATTTTCTATGAATAGAAATGATGAAATACTGCATAGAGAATTATGTGCAGTATTTCACGTTGTTTTCAGCCTCCCCTTGAATGTTTCAAGGGGAGGTGGCTCGGAGAGTCGGAGGGGATAAAGATTAAAGTCTGATATAAATATCCCGTCTCTTCGTAGTGACAACCATTGGTCGTCCGCTTTTATCGGCAGAAGAAAACTGTGACGGAAATTGAGCCGCCACAGTCTTTTTATTATTTACTATTACTCTGTATAAGCAACAGAATCGTCATAGAGTTTTTCGATATCCTTGTTCGGCTTCTTTGTCAGAAGTGTTACGACAACAGCCGCAATCATACCTGCAATAAAGCCCGGGATAATCTCATAAATTCCGATATCCGAAAGGAACACGAGCCAGCAGATATCAACAACTGCACCGACAACGATTCCGGCAACCGCACCGCTGAAATTAAAACGCTTCCAGAAAAGACTGAGCATGATAGCCGGTCCGAAAGCCGCACCGAATACGCCCCATGCGTTTGAAACGAGCGACATAATTGAGCCCGAGCCCGGATTTGATGCGATAAGCAGAGCGCAAACAGCGATTACAAGAACAACGATTCTGCCCGACCAAAGCATCTCTTTGTCGCCTGCCTTGTTCTTTCTGATAACAGGCTGATAAACGTCGGCTGAGAATGACGATGCAGCCGCAAGAAGCTGGCTGTCCGCCGTGCTCATCGAAGCGGCAAGAACAGCGGAAAGAAGGATACCCGAAATAACACCCGGGAAAATCTTACGAACCATTGTGATGAATACAAGTGAGCCCTCGTTGATCTCCTCTGTGAAGCCGAAGGCAAGACGTCCGATGATACCGATAAGAGCGGCAAAGATAACGATAAGAACCGTCCATGAAATGCCGATCTTAGCCGACTTCTTAAGATCCTTCTGAGATTTAAGCGACATAAATCTGATTATGATATGCGGCATACCGAAGTAACCGAGTCCCCAGCCGAGACCCGAAGCAACATCCTTCCAGTTTGCAAAAGCGTTCCAGAAGCCCGGAGTCTGCTGAGTAACAACAGCTGTATCGGAAAGTGTAAGAACCGACGTTGCGGCAATCGGAGCGATAAGCATAGCCGCAAGAATGAGCATACCCTGGAAGAAGTCTGTCCAGCAAACGGCGTTAAATCCGCCGAGGAAGGTATAACCTACGATAATAACGGTTGCTATGTACATTGCCGTGCTTTCCTTAATACCGATAACCGTATGGAAAAGCGTTCCGCATGCCTTTACGCTTGATGCGGCATAAACCGTGTAAGCAACAAGAAAAACGATAGCGCAGATAACCTGCAAAGCCTTTGACTTGGAAAGGAATCTGTTGGTGAGATACTGCGGAATCGTGATTGAATCGTTCGCTACAATAGAGAAGCGGCGCAGTCTCGGAGCTTCAACGATCCAGCTTATCGTATAGCCTATCGCAAGTCCGACGGGAATCCAAACCTGACCGAGACCGAGAGCGTAAATAGATGTCGGGAGACCCATGAGAACCCATGCGCTCATGTCCGATGCGCCTGCCGAAAGAGCCGTTACCCAAGCGCCCATCTGTCTGCCGCCGAGGAAATATGTCTTTTCGGAGCCATCTTTACTCTTGAAGAAGAAATAGAAACCTATTCCGAGCATGAACAAGAGATAGATGACAAAAACAACAATTTCTGAAATCTTCATATAAATACCCCTTCATGTACATTATTCTGCAATTATATCACAATGGCATTTAATTGTAAACAAAATTTTACTTTTTTTGCGATTTTTTCATTGTGAATAAACGCTTCTTTTTTATTTGATTTGTTGCGCTATATATGATATCATTATTATAATAAATAAAAAGGGTGAGCGATATGGCAAAAGTAATCGGATGTAAAATCAAAAATATCCCCTGGCAGGACAAGCCCGAGGGATATCAGTACCCCGTGTGGAGATACGACGGCAATCCGATAATCACAAGGGATGACCTTTTCTTTGCAAACAGCATTTTCAACTCCGCAGTTGTTCCGTTCGGCGACGGCTTTGCAGGCGTATTCAGGGTTGACACAAGAACCCGTGATCAGGTGCTTGTAACAGGATTCAGCGATGATGCAGTCAATTGGCGGCTGACCGACAAGGTTATTTTTGAGGGCTACGATCCCCGTCTTTGCGAAATTGAGGGTAAATACTATCTCTCATGGGTCAAGCTCACTCCGCACGGCACGGTCATAGGAATTGCATATACGACTGATTTTAAAAATTGGGCCGAGCTTGAGGAAGCGAGCTATCCCGTTTCAAGAAACGGCGTTCTTTTCCCGAGGAAAATCAACGGCGAATACATGCTTCTGATACGCCCCTGCGACAGAGGACACACACCCTACGGCGATATTTTCCTCATGAGAAGCCGTGACCTTGAATATTGGGGCAAAAACCGTTTTGTCATGGGTCCCGTGAAGAATTGGGAAATGACAAAGGTCGGCGCAGGTCCGACGCCGATTGAAACCGACGAGGGCTGGCTGATGTTTTACCACGGCGTGCTGACAAGCTGCAACGGCTTCACCTACAGCATGGGCGCGGCAATTCTCGATAAAAACGAGCCTTGGAAGGTGCTTTACCGAGCCGACAGCTTTTTGCTCGCTCCGCATGAATTGTACGAATGTGTCGGAGACGTGCCGAATGTTGTATTCCCCTGCGCCGCTCTTGCCGACAGCGAAAGCGGAAAAATTGCGATTTATTACGGAGCCGCCGATACCTTCGTTGCACTTGCGTTCACGACCGTAGATGATGTTGTTGATTACATTAAGGCGCACAACCTGAAAAATGATTGATAATATAAATTTAAGGGACTGTTCCGTTTGGAGCAGTCCTTTGCTTTTATGATATAAATTATCGTTTTAAAAATAATAAATTTCTGCCTACATTGCACCTTGAAATTCTTCTTTAATTTGCCTTTTCTTTATCCCCTCCGTCGTCAAAACGACACCTCCCCTTGATTCAACCAAGGGGAGGCTTGTAGAGTTTCTACTATCTTTTCAACAAGTAAACATTAATGAAATACTGCTTCAAAATAATAAACGCTGAGATTTACGTCCTGTTCAGCCTCCCCTTAAATGTTTTAAGGGGAGGTGGCTCGGAGAGCCGGAAGGGATAAAGATTAAATAATTCAATTTCAGCAGACTTTCAAGAAACCCCTCAGTCACGGACAAGCCGTGACAGCTCCCCTGTAGGAGGAGCCCACGTTAAATTGAGTTTTCTGCTGACATTAAATAAATAAACTATCTCAAATCTTTTCTTTTAAAGGCAACCATTCCGCAAACGGTGGCGGCAATCAAAATCACGCCGTCGTACACGGCGAGGATCGGCGGATTTTCAACCTCCATATCGGCGAGCTGAAGCATCTGACCGCCGGGCATGAAATCCTGCAAAACCTCATAAATTTCACGCTTTGTTCCGCTGATATAGTTCGGATTTTTCGTCTCCGGCTCCTCAACGGTCACCCCGTTCTCGATATATGTATAAGCCGGCAGATATTCGGGTTCATTCAATGCCGACGTGATATATACGCCGAAAAGTAAAAGTATAAACGCAAGCAAAATACAGCCTGCCGCCGTGTGCGCCTTGTTTTGGCAAAGCATTGCAATGAGCACAAAAAGTGCGGCAACGGCAACGACAAGGGCGGCACTCAATGCAATATAAATCAAAATCGTCCTTGTCTCAGAGTTAAATCTGCCGTTCAGCAGAAATCCGAGCCCGAGGTGAGGAACCATGTATGCGACGGAAAGAATAAATCCGCCTATAATGCAAACTGTCAAATTTGCAAGATAAATGCTTCCACGACGATGACCTGCGATTATCTTGTTACGGAGTGTTCCGTTGCCGTATTCACTGCCGACAAAAAGCGAGGTCAACACGGCGAGCAAAATCGGCGCAAGAAAAGCGTATGTAAAAAAGCTGAAATCCAACGCCCAGGGAACGCCGCTGTGTACGGTATCCATATAGTGAGCGAACGGGAGAAGTGCGCCGATTGCCAACATTATTATGCTTAAAAGTAAAAAGGTTTTGTCCTTTAACAATCGCAGAAAATTCGCTTTCATCAGTTTAGCCATTGCGCTCACCTCCTACAAGATTCATATAGAAGCTTTCAAGATTTTCGTCATGCTCCTTCATGGTGTTTACGATGCAGTTATTTTTTAGAAGCTCGGTAACGAGCGAAGTAACCTGCACATCGGAATAAATATTCGCCCGTGTTCCGTCCAAGATCTCATATTCTGCGCCCATACCGTCAAGCACATTTGCAAGCGGCTTTGTGTCGTTGACCTCAATGCAAATGCACTTTCTGCAGCGCCTTTCAAGCTCCTCGGCGCTCATTTCCTTAATCATTCTTCCGCCGTCAATAAAGCCGTAATGCGTCGCAAGACGTGACAGCTCGTCGAGAATATGACTTGATATCAGCACGGTAATGCCACGCTCACGGTTGAGCTTCAAAATCAGCTCTCTGATCTCGATAATACCCTGCGGGTCAAGACCGTTTATCGGTTCATCGAGAACCAAAAATTCGGGATTTCCTGCCAAGGCTATTGCTATACCGAGCCGCTGACGCATGCCGAGAGAAAAATTCTTTACCTTTTTCTTTCCTGTGTCCCCCAATCCGACAAGCGCCAACAGCTCCGATATATCCCCTTCATTCGTTGCTTTCAGTATGTAATTCTGCTGTCTGAGATTTTCTTCGGCGGTCATTTCTGTATAGATCGCCGGTGACTCAACGACAGCTCCTGTTTTTCTGCGGCACGAGATTATGTTTTTATCGGTATTTTTCACTCCGCAGAGCTTATATTCTCCGCCGCTCGGCTCCTGCAAGCCGCAAATCAGGCGAATAAGTGTCGTTTTGCCTGCGCCGTTCCTCCCGACAAAGCCGTAGATCGAGCCCTTCGGAATGTGCATTGTCAAGCCGTTCAGGGCGCTGAAATTGCGATAACGCTTTTCCAGCGCATTTGTTTCAAGTATATATTCCATAAGCGTCTCCTTAGATATAAAATCTTATAATTCTTGCAAATTCCATTGTCAGAATTTTTAAAAAAACTCCTCCCGACATAATATAAAACCAAATTTCTCTCATATGCTGTGACTTGACAATCGGCGTTGCTATGGCGGCAACTATTATAAGCAATGCACCGATACAGCCGACAACCGTCGGTATGCTTATAAGTCCGAATATGCCGGGATCACAGCTGCCGTCGATCGCATGCTGAATTGTTTTGTCCAAGCCGTCACGAGCCGCCGCAAAGCAGCAGACGACAAGTCCGAAAGCGAGCAGAATAAGGCTTCTGCGTCCCCAATATTGAACACTGCCGCTGTTCAGAAACGAATAGCCCATATAAAAAAGAAGTATCAAAATCATTACGGTTGTCGCCGTCGTCACGGCATTCCCGAAGTAAAGCTTTAACATATCTATCCCCTCCATAAGTCAATTACCGCTTTTCATGCAAAAAAGATGTATTCCGAGCGCCGCATTGAAGCCCGTTGCCGCAAAAACGCTGAAGCGTTCGACAATGCCGAAATACTCGGACGGTACAATTTTCATTCCGAGCGCACCGACGAGCATCATGCCGAGAGCAATCCCTGCACAAATTCCGTAGGAACGGCAGCTTTTATCTCTTGTACCTGCGACTATAATTACTGTCAGCGATGCAATCGAAAGAACCACAACAAGTGCGGTTATAATCAAGTGCATTTTATCCTGAAATGCACCCGCATAGCCGCTGTCGCTTAACGGAAACATGCGAAATCCGACGGCGGACACCCACTCCATGGCGGCAAATATATATACGCCGATACGCAGAAGCTTTGATTTTTTACCCTGAATTCCGACGCATACTATCGTTGCACACACCACCTCGCAGACATTGTAAAAACTGCTGAGCCTGTTCCACAGCGCAAGCGACGGCGCATTTGCCGCACTGAGATCACTGACCGCCTGAGCCATCCAATCATATCCCGGGTAAGCAAGCGGCGAGAACACGACCGCCGCTGTGTATGACAGCAAGCTTACAACGCCCAACAGTCCTAATTTTTGCAATAAGCTTTTCTTCATAAAAAAACCTCCAAATAAAAAAGCGCAGTGCATTAACCACATTAAGCGGTCAGCACTGCGTCTTTGCGTCCGGTTGACTTGATATTATTTCAACTTTATAATTTTGTGCATTTATTATGCTTTCACGTTTGCATTTCGGACAGAACAGCGGAAAATCCCGAAGCACCGTCCGCTGAAGCAATCGCAATCTTGTTTTTGCACCGCACAAGGGGCACAAGACCCATTTTTCCTCCGAAGTATTCATTGACCGTCTCCCCTCTTTTCCAATGAGGTATTAAAGCTCCGAAAAAACAGGCGCACATGTGCATCAAGCTTTTCGAGACATTCCGCTTCCTTTTCGGGCTGACGGTCACAGACAGAAATCAACGTTATGACGGGCGAAACATACATCAAAGCAAGAGTCTCCGGCTCCTCCCTGACAAGCTCACCTGCGGCGATCAGACTCCTGAAAATGCCTGCATGGTAAGCTATTATACGGTTAACATACCGCTCGGTATAAAGCCGTGCAAGCTCGGGCGAGCGGAACTGCTCGATCGTCATCATGCGGCGAAAGCGGCTGATGTTTTCGTCATGGAGCGAATAGCAAAAAAGCTGACGTACCCTTCTGACGAGCTCCTCCTCGGAAATCTCCGAAAAAACAGGAACATCCTGCTGTGAATTCTGAACATGAATGTCGATTTTGTCCGTGTCCTTTTCATATTTGGCGGCGGTCTCCTCCACTATTGCGTCAAAAATCGCCTGCTTGCTCGGGTAATGATTATATAGTGACGGCGCTTTGATGCCTACAGCCTTGGCAATCTCGCCCACGCTGACCGAATCATAGCCTTTATCTGAAAAAAGCTCCAATGCTTTATTCAAGATTTTATTTTTTGTATCCTCTTGTTTCATTTTGCCCTCCGCTAACTAACGTTCGTTAGTATAATTATATCGCAATTTTTTCTTTTGTCAATAGGATTATTTATATTTTTTCGCAAACCTGTCAAGTATATATTTAAACGTCCAAAAAACACCTCAAAATGAAATATATTGACTTTTACAATAAAAGTGCTATAATAGCACCGATATTTGCGGATATGGCGGAATTGGCAGACGCGTTGGATTTAGGATCCAATATCTTCTGATGTGCAGGTTCAAGTCCTGTTATCCGCACCAGATATCAGGTACAGTTCTTTCTGTGCCTGATTTTTTTGAGATTGCACTTAGTTTTTTGATTCATTTTCAAAATTTTACCTGCAGTAATTGTATAAAAAGTCAATTGACAATCACCCAAAACAAATATAGAATTATTTTGGGTTTGCTCCGTTTTGATAAAAGGAGGTTGTGAAACAGCCGTTATCGGGTTTCACTCAGAATAAAAATGTTTCATAATATACGTTTTAAAAAGCACATAACAACATTTCAGATTATTTTTTTAGGCTTTTTCTTGATAATCTTTATCGGTTCCCTATTGCTGATGCTTCCTATATCATCGGCTTCCGGAAAAGTTACACCGTTTAATGAATCACTTTTTACTGCGACCTCCGCGACATGTGTTACAGGTCTTGTTGTTCATGATACAGGAAGCTACTGGTCAATATTCGGTCAGGTGATAATACTTATTCTCATCCAGATAGGCGGTCTCGGTGTTGTTACCGTTGCGGCATCCTTTGCCCTGTTTTCCGGGCGAAAGATTTCACTTATGCAACGCTGTACCATGCAGGAAGCTATTGCGGCGCCCAAGGTTGGCGGAATTGTTCGCCTTACAGGATTTATTTTAAAAGCTACACTTATTTTCGAATCAATCGGTGCGGCTGTAATGATACCGGCTTTTTACAAAAATTTCGGCGTTAAGGGAATTTGGCTTGCTGTATTTCACTCAATTTCGGCATTCTGCAACGCAGGATTCGACATTCTCGGAACAGAGACATCAAAATATGTTTCTCTGACGCAGTATGTAAACAGTATTTCAATCAACCTTGCCGTTATTTTTCTGATTATAATCGGCGGCATAGGCTTTTTGACATGGGAGGACATTTATACAAACAAACTGCACTTTAAGCAATACCGTATGCAAAGCAAGGTTATACTCGTAACATCGTCTGTACTGATAGTGATTCCTGCTTTATTCTTTTTCTTTTTTGATTTTACAGACCTTCCTATCAAGCAGAGAATTCTTTCTTCTCTGTTTCAATCGGTCACAACAAGAACCGCCGGATTTAATACCGCTGATTTAACGGCTATGAAAGAGCCTTCGATTGCAATAATGATAGTTCTTATGATTATAGGCGGTTCCCCCGGTTCAACAGCCGGCGGTATGAAAACAACCACAGTGGCAGTTCTGATTGCCAATGCATTGGCAACATTCGGCAGAAAAGACTCCGCTCATTTCTTTAAAAGACGAATTGATAATCAGGTTATAAAGAACGCATCAACAATATTGGTTATGTATTTTGTTCTTTCGTTTTCAGGTGCCGTAGCTATAAGCACGGCAGAAAAAATTCCTTTCTTTACTTGCCTTTTTGAAACTGCATCCGCTGTTGGAACTGTAGGATTAACGCTTGGCATAACCCCGGGCTTGGGCTTGTTCTCTCAATTGATATTGATCGCCCTGATGTTCTGCGGCAGAGTCGGTGGATTGACGCTTATATATGCCGCGATATCAAATACAAATAAAAATATGTCAAAATATCCTTTGGAACGTATCACAGTAGGATAAGGAGGATAATCCATGAAAAACGTTTTGCTTATCGGTCTCGGCCGTTTCGGAAGACATATGGCTATGGATCTCAATCGTCTCGGTCATCAGGTTATGGCTGTTGACTTAAACGAAGAAAGAATCAACTATATTCTTCCATATGTTACAAATGCTCAAATCGGAGACAGCACAAACGAGGAGTTTATAAGATCGCTCGGCGTAAACAATTACGACCTTTGCATCGTGGCTATAGGCAACAATTTTCAAAGCTCTCTTGAAACCACGTCATTGCTCAAAGAACTCGGCGCTCAAAAAGTTGTCTCTCGTGCAGAACGCGATGTCCAGGCAAAGTTTCTTCTCAGAAACGGAGCGGACAACGTAGTATATCCGGAAAAGCAGGTCGCCGAATGGGCTGCCATACGGTTCACGGCGGATCACATTTTAGACTTTATCGAAGTAGACAATGCACATGCAATTTGTGAGGTCGAAGTACCGAAATCATGGGACGGAAAAACCGTAGGTCAAATTGATGTTCGGCGCAAATACAATCTTAATATTATCGGCATCAAAAGGAACCACAATATCGACCTGGCTATTTCATCAGAAACCCTGCTCAGCCGCGACGTGACACTTCTTGTTCTCGGCGACTACAAGGCTTTACAAAAATGCTTCCAAATTTAAGTGACTCTACATTTTTTATGAAAGGCGGCAATTAAGTGAAAATTATTGTTGTCGGAATCGGCAAAGTCGGTTATACTGTTGCAGACCAACTTTCAAATGAAATGCACGATGTAACCATTGTTGACACTAACGAAAAGGTTCTTAATTCGGTTTTAAATAATCTTGATGTAATCGCTGTTCACGGTAACGGAGCCTCGCGCAAGGTTCTCACCGAAGCAGGTGTCGAGGAAAGCGATCTTCTTATCGCCCTTACAGGCAGCGACGAGATAAATCTGCTTTGCTGCCTGCTTGCAACGAAACTCGGAGCCAGCGGAACGATTGCGCGTGTCAGAAATCACGAATACTATGAAGACATCCGTCTTATTAAAGACAGCCTCGGTCTTTCAATGGTAATCAATCCCGAAAAGGAAGCGGCAGAGGAAATTCTTCGTATTCTCAAATACCCGTCGGCAAAGAATATTGATACCTTTGCAAAGGGCAAAATCAACATTGTAAGCTTTGCGGCAACAAAGAACTGCACTCTTTGCGGTCAGGCGGTTAAGGACTCGTTCTCGGGTCTTAAAGCAAGAGCGCTCGCCTGTGCCGTTGAACGTGAAAATGAGATTTTCATTCCCTTCGGTGATTCGGTCATACAGGAAAACGATGTAGTTGCCGTACTCGTTGCTCCTGATGAAATACCCGTATTTTTTAAAGAGATAGGTCTGCCGGTTAACACAGTAAAAAAGACTATGATTATTGGCGGCGGTAAAATCGGACATTATCTTGCAACTGAAATGTGCCGTCTTAAAATGGACACAACAATAGTTGAAAGCAATCCGAAAATTGCCGAGGAGCTCAGCTATTTGCTTCCAAAAGCCAATATCATCTGTGGTGACGGAACGAACCGCGCCCTTTTGATGGAGGAAGGCTTGCGTGACGCAAGCGCAATATGCTGCCTGACAGGCTTTGATGAGGAGAATCTTATTCTTTCTCTTTTTGCCAAAAAGGTCGTTCCCGATATAAAAACGATTGCAAAAATCAACAGAACTGCTTTCAACGAGGTTGTTCGTTCACTTGATATCGGCAGTGTTATTTATCCAAAGTTCATAACAGCAAGCCAAATTCTTCAGCACGTCCGTGCAAAGAAGAACAATATCGGCAGCAACGTTGAAACGCTTTACAAGATAATCGACAACAAGGTTGAGGCATTGGAATTCCATGTCAGCGAGGAAAGCGACATTGTCAACACCTCTCTTGAAGAATTGCTTCTTCATAAAAATGTTATAATCGGTTCAATCAACCGTAAGGGTAATGTTTTCATCCCACGAGGCAAGGATACGCTTCAGGTCGGCGATTCCGTCGTTGTCGTAACCACTATTCAGGGCCTTTCAGACCTTGACGATATAATTAAGGACTGATGCCATGAACAAGAAAATGATAACCTATGTTTTAGGTATTCTGCTTATTACGGAGGGTGCACTCCTCCTTTTGCCGACGTTAATCGGTCTTTACTATAAGGAAAATGTTGTTCCTTTTCTCATAACGATAACGGCAACCGTTGTTTCCGGTTTCGTTATGACACGTTTTAAGCCGCATGACAAAACGATAGTTTCAATGGACGGATTTGCAATCGTTTCGCTCGGCTGGATACTTATCAGTCTTTTCGGCGCTCTCCCCTTTTTCATAAGCAAGGAGATCCCGAACTATCTTGACGCCGTATTTGAGGTCGTATCGGGCTTCACGACAACGGGTTCAAGCATACTGACGGATGTTGAAGCACTGAGCAAGGAAATGCTTTTCTGGCGCAGCTTCACCCATTGGATAGGCGGCATGGGCGCACTTGCGTTCATCATGGCAATTCTTCCGCTTGCAAAGGGCGGCGGAAACCTACAGCTCATGAGAGCGGAAAGCCCGGGTCCCGACGTTGAAAAGCTTGTACCGAAATCAAAAAGCACAGCAAGAATTCTTTACGGAATTTACGTTATAATGACGATCGTTGAAATTCTTTTGCTTCGCTGCGGCGGACTCTCTTTTTTCGAGAGCATAACGCTGAGCTTCGGCACGGCAGGCACCGGCGGCTTCGGTATTGTAAATTCGAGCATTGCGGACTACAGCCTTTACACACAGATTATCATAGGCGTTTTCATGACGCTTTTCGGTATCAACTTTAACTTCTATTTTCTTCTGTTCTGCGGAAGGCTGAGAACAGCATTCAGAAATGTTGAGGTCAAATCCTATCTCGGAATTATGGCAACGTCGATAATTCTGATTGCATTGAATATACGCCATATGTTTGGCTCATTCTTTGAAGCACTTCATCAGTCGGCGTTCCAGGTCAGCTCTGTAATGACTACCACCGGTTACGCTACGACTGATTTCGACAAATGGCCTGTTTTCAGTAAGACTTTGATGCTTATTATCATGTGTGTCGGCGCATGCGCAGGCAGTACGGGCGGCGGCTTTAAGATTTCAAGAATTATCATTCTTGCGAAATCGGCAAAGCGTGAGCTTAAGCGTCTTGCACATCCGAGAAGCGTAAGTGTTATCACTATGGACGGCAAGCGCGTAAGTGACGAGGTCGTAACGGGTACAAACGTTTTCTTCTTCATCTATGTTGTTATTTTTGTTGTTTCCCTGCTTATCGTCTCAACCGACGGTCCTGACATGGTTACAAATATTTCGGGCGTTATCGCAACGCTCAACAACATCGGTCCCGGACTCGGAAAGGTCGGACCAACGGGTAATTTCTCCGATTTCAGCTGGTATTCAAAGCTCGTGTTTATTCTCAACATGCTTCTCGGCAGATTGGAGATATTCCCCTTCCTTATGCTTTTCACTCCCAAGCTTAAAAGGAGTAAGAAAATTAAATGACAATTAAATAATGCAAATAGGTAAAAATGCAGACTATTTTGTGTGGGTATTTAATTTGTGTCGCAGGAAAAGGCGTGACTTCGGTCACGTCCTTTTTCTTTTTTTATTTTGTCGGATTTTTTATAAAACCCCTCAATGTCGGCTGCGCCGACAGCGTCTCGTTGCGGCTCGGTGGCACGACGGAGGAGTGACGGAGGGGTTGAAATGTCAGATGAGGTTTTCTGTCTTTTAGTAGGGGCGACCATCGGTCGTCCGCTTTTATTTTTTCTGATTTTGACGGACGTGCAATGCACGCCCCTACTAAGTCAAGGTTAATTACATCAGCCTTTTTAGTTCTGTCTCGCTATGCCCGACAACTCCCTCAGTCGGCTGCGCCGGAGGAGGAGCCCACGATCAAAAACAAATTCTTCACAAAACAGGGAACCCCGCCGCACCGTATAACACGGTACGACGGGGTGGTGATTACCTGAATTGAGTTTTAAAAATTAACACGGAATAATACTGTCAAAAAGATAAAAACAAATTAAGCGACATAGCGGTAAATCTTCGCATGTCTTTGCGCCTCAAGCTCACGTTCACGCTGACGGCGAGCCTGCTGAACGGCACGCTTTCTTGCGATTGCCTTCTTGCGCTTGCGAAGATAAATTCTCTTTGC
>CAVGRW010000061.1:0-12928 GCA_963631735.1 Bacteroidaceae bacterium
AGATTGCTCGACCGCGAGGTATGGCTTGTAAATGCAAGACTCTATTCGGGACAGAACTACACCGTAGCCGGCAAGTTTGAAGCAGGCTGGAACAGAGAAGGCACCGCCTCCCTCACCGCCCACTGATAACCCGACGGACTGACAAATCTAACAGCATAACACCAACCCCCGAATCCCACAAAGGTTCGGGGGTTGGGCTTTTGAATTATAAACTAATTATAAAATCTATAAATAACATTGAATTTCGACAATAACAGTGCTAATATATTATCAGAAAACAAATCGGAGATGACGATTATGTGGATAGTATTTGCATTTTGCTCGGCTCTTTTTGCCGGATTGACATCAATTCTTGCAAAGTGCGGAATTAAAAAGACCGATTCGACCGTTGCGACGGCAATCAGGACAATTGTTGTGCTTTTGTTCTCGTGGCTCATGGTGTTTATTGTCGGCTCGGAGGGTGAAATAAGTTCGATAACGCCGCATACGCTGATTTTCCTTGTTCTCTCGGGACTTGCGACGGGTGCAAGCTGGCTTTGTTATTTCAAGGCGTTACAGCTCGGCGATATCAACAAGGTTGTGCCTATTGACAAGTCGAGTACGGTGCTGACAATTTTGCTTGCCGCAATTCTTCTCGGAGAGGGGATAACGCTTTACAGCGGAATCGGAATTGCACTCATAGCGGTCGGAACATTTCTTATGATAGAGAAAAAGGACGTACAAAACGATGTGCCGAAGAATAAACGCTGGATTTTCTATGCACTCGGTTCGGCGGTTTTCGCAAGCCTTACGGCGATACTCGGCAAGATAGGCATTTCGGATGTCGAATCAAACCTCGGAACGGCAATCAGAACGGGCGTTGTACTTGTTATGTCGTGGATAATGGTCTTTGTCACTGGCAAGCAGAAGGAAATCAAGGGCATTTCAAAAAAGGAGCTCGGATTTATCTGCCTTTCGGGTCTTGCAACGGGCGGAAGCTGGCTTTGCTACTATAAGGCGCTTCATGACGGACTTGCGAGCGTTGTTGTTCCTATCGACAAGCTCAGCATACTTGTTACGATTCTTTTCTCTTACATAGTTTTCCACGAGAAATTATCGAAAAAAACTGCCTTCGGTCTTGTACTGACTGTCGGCGGAACTCTCTTGATGTTAGTCAAATAAAACAAAATATATTAAAATTGCACAGTTTTTCTTGATTTTACCTTTGTATTATGTTATTATAACTACAAAGGTAAAATTTTTTTAGGGGGATTTATATGGCTGATAAGACAAAAGCGGGAAAACTTTCCGGTCGGCTGATTTTTGACCTTATTCTGTTCGGACTCATCGGACAGATCGCATGGAACGTTGAAAACATGTATTTCAACACCTTCCTGTATAATTCGATATATAAAGGCGCAAGTCAGGCGGCTATCGACGGTTCGATAAACGTTATTGACGCCGTGAGCAAAATGGTCGCTTACTCGGCGATTACGGCTATGCTTACGACGCTTATCATGGGCGCTCTGAGCGACCGCAAGGGCTCGAGAAACAAGTTTATTTCAGTCGGCTACATAATTTGGGGCGTAATTATCGGCGGCTTCGGTCTTATTTCAAGAGACAACGTTGCCGCAGTATTCGGCATGACCGATGCGGCTAAGATACTGACAACAACCGTTTGGATAGTTATTATAATGGATATGGTCATGACCTTTGTCGGCTCGACTGCTAATGACGCAAGCTTTAACGCATGGGTCACGGATTCTACAACAACAAAAAACCGAGCGACTGCCGAAAGCATACTTGCGTTCATGCCGATGGCGGCTTTGGGCTTGGTTCTTGCACTCGGCGGTGTTCTTCTTGCAGGCAACAATGTTCAGAAAAGCTACGAATATTTCTTCCTTATTCTCGGCGCCGCTGTTTTGGTTTGTGGAATTATAGGTCTGTTTACCCTCAAGGATGCGCCGAAAACCGTTGAGAATTCCGGCAATTTTTGGGGCGACCTCATTTACGGTCTCAAGCCGTCTGTTATTAAAGAAAATTCAAAGCTTTATCTTACATTGCTTGCCGTTTGCGCTTACTCCGTTGCTGTGCAGGTTTTCTTCCCGTACCTTATCATCTATCTTCAGCACAGTCCTGACGGCTTCTTCAGCGGCGAGTCGCTTAAAATCACGCCTGCGCTTATTGCAATTGCGGCGGTTTGCCTTATTGCGCTGATAGTCGGAATTATATTCGTCGGAAAGCTTGCCGATAAATACGGCAAAAACAAGCTCGTTATTCCGATGCTCGTTCTCTTTGTCGCAGGTCTCGTAATTCTCTATTTTGCACATGATATCAAGCTGCTTCTCATCGGCGTTGTTCCGACAGCCGTAGGCTATTGCCTGCTCGGAATTATGCTCAATGCGGCGGTCAGAGACTTCACTCCCGAGAGCAAAACAGGACTTTTCCAAGGTGTCAGAATGGTATTTGCCGTTATGATTCCCATGGTCGTCGGTCCTTATGTCGGCAAAAAGGCTATATTCAGCTCGGGTGTTTACTATACGGACGATTACGGCGTTTCTCAGATAGTTCCTGCTTCGTCGATGTTCCTTTATGCGGCTATTGTGTGCGCCGTTGCGATTATTCCCATAGTAATTATCCTTTGCAAGGGCGGTTTTGCCGTGTCCGAAAATGAGAATAAATAAATTTATAATAAGACTCGCATTGTCGGGTCTTATTTTTTTACCGCAAAAGATATAAAAACGGATTACATATTTTTGTATATTAGGCCGATTTTCAGAGGTTCGGAGCATAATTATATTGACAATTTGTTGTTTTGTAGTATAATACAATAGTCTATTTGCGCAGTGGATAAATGTGCCTTTACAGGTTTATTTGTCCGTGATTTTCAAACAATAGTCAAGAGGTTTTACGATGATATCAGTTGTTCTTGCCGCATATAAGGGCGAAAAATACATCGGCGCTCAGATTGAGTCGATAATTTCTCAGCTCGGCGAAAATGATGAGCTGATCATTTCCGATGACTTTCCGTCGGGAGAGACAAGAAATGCCGTTGCCGATTTGATTGAAAACGACAGGCGAATAATTTACCTCAGCGGTCCCGGCAGGGGAGTAATCGCCAATTTTGAATTCGCAATTTCCAAGGCGAAGGGCGATTATATTTTCCTCTCCGATCAGGACGATGTTTGGCTTGACGGCAAAATAAACGCTGTAATGAAAGAATTTTCAAACGGTGCCGATCTTGTTCTCCACAATGCGCTTATTACGGACGGCGAGCTTCACGAAACAGGGGAGACCGCCTTTGAAATCAACAAAACAGAAAAAGGCTTTTTACGGAATATAATTAAAAATTCTTATCAGGGCTGCTGCATGGCATTCCGCTCGGAGATGAAGAAATACATTCTTCCGTTTCCGAAGAAAATTCCCATGCACGATCAATGGATCGGCTTGATGGCAGAGAAGCACGGCAAAGTCAGTCTCATAAACGAGCCCTTGATTTTATACCGCCGCCACGGCGGCAATGTTACTGGTAACGGCAGTGATTTTATTACGAAGCTCAAATGGAGAGCGGACATTATTTTGTCTGTCATCGGACGCTGAGCGTTACCGCGAAATGAAAGTAGGTTAGTGTATGTACAATATGGTTTCGGGAAGCATTGTTACTTATAACAATATCTCCACCATAGCAAAGACCCTTGAAACGATTTTTACACAAACGAAGGATATTGATTTTAAGCTCTACATTGTTGATAACGGCTCGAGCGACGGAACGCCCGAGTTTATCGAAAAGAATTATCCGCAGGTTTCGGTCATCAGAAGCGAAAAAAATGTCGGCTTCGGTGCGGGTCATAATATAGTAATAAATTCTGTTGACTCGAGTTATCATGCAATTATCAATCCCGACATTGTGCTTAAAGAAAATGTAATCAAAAAAATGGTTGATTATATGGAAGAAAATACCGATATCGGTCTTCTTTCGCCGAGGATCTGTTTCCCCGACGGACGCGATCAGATACTCGGAAAGCGCAATCCGAGAATTAAATATCTTGTTGCAAGCAGGCTCAGAGGCGACGAGCCGGGAAAGCTTCTCAGAGAGTACGCAATGCTCGACTGCGACCTTTCCAAGCCTGTTCAAATAGAAAATGCAACGGGCTGCTTCATGCTTCTGAGAACGGACGTGCTCAAGAAGATCGGCGGCTTCGATGACGGATATTTCATGTATTTTGAGGACGCCGACCTCGCAAGGCGTGTCAATGAGGTTTCAAAGTGTATTTACTATCCCGATGCGATAGTAAATCATGTTTGGGGCAGAGAAAGTAAAAGAAATCTCAAGCTCATGTGCATACACATTGAGTCAATGTTCAGGTATTTCCGCAAGTGGAAAACGATATGAGGTGATATGATGGATGAGAATACCAAGAAAATTCCATTGAAACAGTATGCTAAGAATGCATACAAATACAGATACCTTATGCAGGAAATTGTTCGCAAGAACGTTAAGCTGCAATACAGAAATTCCTTCCTCGGAATTTTCTGGACAATGCTTCAGCCGTTCCTTACGATGCTTGTTCTTGTATTTATCTTCACAAAGGTTTTCGGTAAGGCGAGCGACGGTATAGTTTGTTATCCCGTTTATCTTCTTACGGGCCGTCTTTTGTACGAGTTCTATACGCAGTCAACCAACCGAGCCATGAGGTCGATAAGAAACAGCGCATCGGTGCTCAAAAAGGTTTATGTGCCTAAATATATTTATCCTATCTCAAATGTTTTCTCAACATTTGTAACGTTCCTTATTTCATTGCTTGTCCTGGTTATTGTTATGGGATATTTTCTTATCAAAAATCAGTACACGCACGCATACCCCGATCTGCATCTTTCGTGGTATATTTTCCTTTCGTTTGTACCGATTATTTTCCTTTGCATTTTCAGCACGGGCATCGGTCTTATTCTCTCGGTTCTTAACGTTTATTTCAAGGATATCGAGTATATTTACAGCGTTGTAACGCTCATGCTTTTCTATGTTACACCTATCATGTACAGTCTTAAAACCTTGCACAAGAGCGGCGTTAACACCATTGTTATGAGAATTCTGATGTTGAATCCGCTGTACAGTATTCTTGAAATGTTCCGATCCTGCGTTTTATATTGCTCGATTTGGAATTGGAATCATTTCTTCTATGCTTTGGTCGTTTCAATCGTTACGCTTGTTGTCGGACTTATCGTATTCTACAAGCATCAGGATAGATTTATCCTTTATATCTGAGAGGTGGCAGAATTTTTATGGGTCAGCCGGCTATTGAAGTTAAAAATGTCAGCATCCTTTTCAATATGAATAAGGAAAAAGTTGATAATATAAAGGAATATTTTTTGAAGCTTATTAAGCATCAGCTCATGTTCACGGAGTTTTGGGCTTTGAGAGATATCTCATTCTCTGTTGAAAAGGGCGAAAGACTCGGCGTACTCGGCTTTAACGGCGCAGGTAAGAGTACATTGCTCAAGACCGTTGCGGGTGTTTTGAAACCGACAAAGGGTTCTGTTAAGGTTCACGGAGTTATTGCTCCGCTGCTTGAATTGGGCGCAGGCTTTGACAGCAACTATTCGGGCAAGGAAAATATTTTCCTTTACGGCGCAACGATGGGCTATTCGAGAAAGTATATCGAGAGCAAGTACGACGAGATAGTTGAATTCTCGGAGCTCAAGGATTTCATTGACGTGCCCGTAAAGAACTATTCTTCGGGTATGAGAGCGAGACTCGGTTTTGCAATCGCAACGGCGGTTGAGCCGGAGGTTCTTATTCTTGATGAGGTTCTTTCCGTCGGCGACGCAAAGTTCCGCCAAAAGAGTGAAAACAAGGTCAAGAGCATGTTCGATAAGGGTGTTACGGTTCTATTTGTTTCGCATAACACCGAGCAGGTCAGAAGACTTTGCGATAAGGCCATTATACTCCAAAAGGGACAGATCATTGCCTCGGGCGAAGTAAACGAGGTCTGCGACATCTACGATACTATGGTTAACAAAAAATGATTTTTCGGGGATAGGGAAAAAACGGAGAGTCATATGAAAAAGGTATTTTACGCTGTTTATGCGATTATGTTCGCAATTTTTCGCATTTTTCCTGTAAAAAAGAATAAAATCGTTTTCCTTTCTCCCCATAATGAGAATTTCAACGACAGCCTCGGTGCAGTCATGGAGGAGGTTATCCGACGTGACGAGTTCAGAGTCGTTATGATTTCGGGAAGAGACCTGAAGCTTGACCGTTCAAGGATTTTTCACAGTATAGGCAGAATTATCGGCTTCTTCACGGGAAAGGCATTTCACCTTGCAACGGCGCAGTATGTTTTTCTCAACGACAATTTTATGCCGATGGGAAAGCTGCATTTCAGTGAAAAGGCTGTTATAACACAGCTTTGGCATGCCGAGGGAGCTTTTAAAAAGTTCGGACTCGATATTGAGCAGTCGGAGGACGTCAGAGCGCTTGAAAAAGCAGGTAATTCAAAGCTTACCTACGTTGTTTGCTCATCGGAGGATGTTGCTCCGATCTATGCGAGAGCCTTCGGAGTATCCGATTATAAGGTTCTGCCGCTCGGTTCGGCAAGGTCGGATTATTTCTTCAAGGAATTCAATTTTGAGCGTTTGAGAGCCGATTTTGACAAGAAATATCCCGAGTGTAAGGGCAAAAAGCTTGCTCTTTATGCTCCGACCTTCAGAGATAACCCTGCCGATGACAGCAGAATTCTTGCCAACTTCGATATTGCCGCATTCAACGAAAGATTCGGCGATGAGTATGCGCTACTCGTGCGCTTGCATCCGCAGGTTCATGCCGATGTTGAAATTGACGGAGCCGTTGATATGTGCGGCTACGAAAATACGCTTGAGCTCATGAAGCTCTGCGATCTGCTGATAACCGATTATTCCTCAATTTGCATGGATTTTGCGATTCAGAACAAGCCTGTTTATTTCTACGCCTTTGATTTGGAGCGCTACGAGAAGGACAGAGCATTTTATTATGACTACGAGAGCTATGTTCCGGGACCCGTTGCCAAGGATTTCCAAACGCTTCTCAATCTCATGAACAGCAATGTTTCCGAGACCTACAGACTGAGAAGGAACGATTTCAACTATGCCAACTTCGGCACGCCCGACGGTAAAGCGGCAGAAAGAATTGTTGATAAAATAATTTATAACAAATAAAAATTCAGCCCCGATTCGCATTTGCGTTTCGAGGCTGTTTTTATTTCATGTTGATGTCCTTAAATCTTGAGATCGGCGTTTCCGACGGCTTGTAATTTTCAATATAATCAAGCAGCTCGGCAGGGGAGTCGGAGATAAAATAAAGCTTTTTGCACTCCTCATTCATAAAATTATTGTCAATTCCGTTCTGAATGAACTTTTGCAGGCTGTCATAGTAGCCGTTCGTGTTGAGGATCGCAATCGGCTTGTTGTGGCGGTTGAGCTGTTTAAGGGTAAGAATTTCAAAAAATTCGTCAAACGTTCCTATTCCGCCCGGGGTGATTATAAATGCGTCGGAGAGCTCCTCCATTTTCATTTTTCTTTCACGCATGTTTTCGGGGTAGATAAACTCTGTGCAATGCTCATAAAGTATTCCGTCAACGTTAAAAAACTCGGGAGCGATTCCGATTATTTTTCCGCCGAAACGGTGTTCGCCCCGTGCAACTGCGCCCATGAGTCCGTTGGCGCCGCCGCCGAAAACAAGTCCGATTTTTCTCTTTGCCATTTCTTCGCCGAGAGTTTCGCCGGCTTCGATAAATGATTTTTCAATCGTTGTGCTTGACGCACCGTAAACACATATTTTCATAATAATCCTCCGATTAAAAGCTTTCTTTGAAGTATTTTTCTGTTTCTTCCTTTGAAGCCGCAGAGCTGCCCTGTAAAAGCTCCGATGAGCCGCCGCCGCGACCGTTTAGGGCTGAGGTGATTTCCTTTGATTTTTCACGCAAGTCAATGCTTTTTGAAGCAATTGCGAAGCGATAGCCGTCGTTGTCATTGCCCGAAAATCCCGCACAAAGCTTTGTCGTTTTTTCTGCGCCGTTTAAAACGAGCTTTCTCAGGTCGTTCATGTCGGTGTCCGCTTCAAAAATTAAAATACATTCGTCCGTGTTTTCTATCGCCGATGCTTTGAGCTTCGCAAGCTCCCTTTTCAGTGCCGCAAGCTCGGCTTTCAATGCGCCGTGTTCCTCGTTGAACCTTTCAAAAGCCTGCGCCGTTTCGTTTTGCTTGGAGCAAAGCACGGCTGCGACCGAGCGGAGATTTTCGTATTTCTTTTCGTAGTCCTCAAGCGCATCCTTGCCGCAAAGAAGGTGAACACGAATTCCGCCTCTGTGACGTGCAAAATCAAGTATTTTTATTATTCCGATTTCTCCTGCGGAATAAACATGCGGCGCACAGCAGGCGCAAACATCGTAGCCTTCTATGGTAACAATTCTAATATTTTCTGTCAGCTCCAGCTTGCTTCGATAGCTGAGATTTTTCAAAGTCTCCTCATCGGGATACACGCATGTGAATTTTGCGTTTTTATAAATCGCTTCGTTAGCTCTTTTTTCCACGTCAAGAAGCTGGTCTCTTGTCAGCTCGCCGTCAAAGTCGATTGTCACGTCGTCACCGAGGTGGAAGCCGACATTTTCGTAACCGTAAAGCGTATGCACGATACCGGAAACAATATGCTCGCCAGAATGGTTCTGCATACGGCGAAAACGCTGCTCCCAATTGATCTCACAGCTTATTTCCTCGCCGATTGTCAACGCTTTGTCGGCAAAATGTACTATTTCACCGTTTATGATTTGCACATCGTTAACGTAGGCATCGCCGATTTTTCCCGTGTCGGCATACTGTCCGCCGCCCTCGGGAAAGAACGCCGTCTTATCAAGAATTATTTCAAAGCCTTTTTCACTCTCACGGCAGTCAACGACCTTCGCCGTGAATGATTTTATATGGCTGTCTTTATCGTAAAGCTTTTCTGTAATCATTGTTTCACTCCTAACCTTTAGCATTGTATCACAGAGCGGCAAAAAAAGCAATTCATTGATTGACAACGACCCATATTATGATAAAATATTTCCGAGGTGATTTGATGGAATACACTCTTATCAGGTCAAAGCGCAAGACCGTTGCTTTGCAGATAAATGCCGACGGCGAGTTGATCGTCCGTGCGCCGATGCGTTATTCTGAGCGCAAAATTAAAAAGCTCATCGAAGCGCACCGTGATTGGATAGAAAAGAAAACAGCCGAAAGCCTTGAAAGAAAAAGCAATCACCCCGAGCTGACCGAGGAAGAAATCAAAGAATGTAAAAGGCAGGCGAAGGCGCTGCTTCCCGTTTTAACCGAAAAGTATGCCGAAATCATGGGCGTAAATTACGGAACGGTAAAAATCACCTCCGCACAGAAGCGTTTCGGCTCGTGCAGCGGAAAAAATAATATCTGCTATTCGTATATTCTTATGCAATATCCGCTTGAAGCGATTGAATATGTTGTTGTTCATGAGCTGGCGCACACCGTTCACCACGACCACAGCCGAGCGTTCTACGACTTGATTGCAAGATATTTGCCCGATTATAAGCAAAGAGAAAAAATGCTGAAAAAGTAAATAATATATTAAAGTCATCTTTTAAAATTTATAAATCCCTTTGAATTTAAAGTTTTTTCAAAGGGATTTTAATTTTTCTCTTGACAGCTAATAATTATTAGCTTATAATATAGCTAATGAATGTTAGCTTGGAGGATTTATGAAACAGGAAGATACAAAAAATAAAATCTTATCGGAGTCGCTTCGGCTGTTTTCCGAGAAGGGCTATGACGCGGTGTCCGTTGCCGAGATCGCTTCGGCGGTAGGAATCAAGGCGCCCTCGCTTTATAAGCATTACAAAAGCAAAAGGGACATTTTTGACAGCATTTTGAAAAGAATGAATGATGCGGACAGCTTTTATGCCGATGAAAACGACATGCCGAATGTTGACGACGATTATAATAATGTCTCACTTGAAAGCATAAGAGAATTCAGCATCGCAATGTTTAAGCACTGGACTCGGGAGGAGTTTTCATCACGATTCCGGCGTATGCTCTCGCTTGAGCGGTTTAAGAACAGCGAAATGGCGGAGCTTTACAGGAATTATATTTCAAGCGGGCCGCTTGATTATATGACAGATGTTTTTGTCGGAATGGGTTATTCTCATGATTTTGCAAGACAGCGGGCGTTAAGCTTTTATGCGCCGATGTTTATGCTGTACACCGTTTATGACGAATCGGAAAACAAAGAAGAAATTATATCCCTGTGTGAGGATCACATTAACAAATTTATTGATAATTTAAAGGAGTAATCATTATGAATTATATTTTAAGCAAAAAGTACGAAACCCCCGAACTTATGGCAAAAATCATGGGACCTAACCCGATAAAGCTTGAAGAAGAGCTAATGCTCGGGCATAAAATTTCCGACGGCTCCGTTGTCTGCGATCTTGGAAGCGGACAGGGATTGACATCGGTTTTTCTCGCAAAAGAATACGGCTTCAAAGTCTACGCCGCTGACCTTTGGAGCGACCCGGAGGAGAATAAAAAGTTCTTTGAAAGCATGGGCTTGACAGAGGAGCAGATCATTCCTGTTAAGGCCGATGCCGAAAATCTTCCTTTTGAGAAAGATTTTTTCGATGCGGTTGTTACGACGGATTCCTATAATTATTTCGGCAGAGATCCGAAATATCTCGATGAAAAGCTTCTTCCGTTTGTAAAAAGCGGCGGATATATTTATATTTCGATTCCGGGTATGAAAAAAGACTGTCATGACGATCTTCCGAAAGAGCTTTTGCTGTCTTGGACCCCGGAACAGCTCGAATATATGCACGATGTTGATTACTGGAAGGCAATGGTCGAACAGTGCAGCGGCGCCGAGCTTACGGAAATAGGGGAGATGGAATCAAATGACGAAGTATGGGCAGACTGGCTGAAGCAGGATAACGAGTATGCTGTGGGCGACAGAAAATCCATGGAAGCAGGCGGCGGAAAATATCTTAACTTTATTAAAATTGTCTTAAAAAAGAAATAAAACAACAAATACAGTAAACTCTGAGAGCGGGCAGCCGATAAATTGCGGTATGCCTGCTTTTCTCCCTGATAAGACCGCTTCAAACAGCAGGTTGATTTTCAATGTTTTATATAAATGATTACGAAAAGCATACTTTGTCAAAATGTATATATCTTGTGGTTATTTTTGGTGTTTTTATACAAAAAGCATATATATGTATAAAATTTAATTGATTTTTATATTTTGATGTGATAACATAATATTTGTTGTAATGACGCAATTTTTATCAAGGAGGAATTGATATGAAAGCAAAAAAAGCGTGCAAAAAAGCGTTATCTGTCGTATTGGCTTTAACGCTTATGCTCACAACATTTGTTTGCTTTGATATCGGAGCGCTTTTCGGCTCTGCTGTTGATACAAGCTCAGCTGTTACGGTTTCCGATAACAACGTAAGCAATGTGTACTTTTATGCTCCGGAGCAGATATATCTTGAGCCGTCATTGACGGGATATACGGCACAGGGCAAGTACAATTATCAGTGGTTCGTCGATTCGAATATTGACGATTCAACAAAATTACAGACTCTCAGAACAGGTGAAAATTCAGCAGGTAATTTTTACTTCTATTATGAGAACGCAAGCCAGGTTTCGATCTCCTATAAGTATCTCAATGCAGATGCAACGGAGATGACAGCTTACGGCAATACCAGCTCGTCAACAACGACATCTGACTACGCAAATGCTAACTGTAATATTAAGCTTGCTGCTTACGGAACACCGCTCAGAGCTTCCAACACAAGCGGCACAAGCTCATATATTTATTACACGGTTGCAGGCAATAAGATCAGCACAACGATCACCCGTGAGAGTGAGTCTCCGTACCTTCTTGCGGCAACTAAGGGCTACTACATTGAATGGAAAGCAACATTTGTTGATAAGCTCGACGGTCAGACCAAGGTCGCTTATGCTTATACATATGTTTACAAGCCTTACATTCAGCCTGTAGGTACAGCAATGAACACGAATAACTATCGCGGTACAAACTCCTACGGCTTCGATATCACATGGGTTTCCGGTGTTCATTCCTTTAATTCTTCGAGCTCAAAAGCAACGCATGCTCCTAACTCGGCAAGCGGTTCAAGAAACCTTGTAACATTTTCTTCGTCAAATCCCAAGGGTGTTCAGCTCGGCGTTGCGGGAACGAAGCTTTATGCTCAGTTCGCATCTCAGGTAGTTTCAAACGGCTATTTCTTCTATACCGGAATGAACAATGAAAATGCAGGCAACTGGGTAAACGGCGACGGCAGCCCGTATCTTAAGGCTAAATCATTCAGATTTGTTGAAAATACTCACGACACAAGTTCGGGTAATGTTTCGCAGTACACACTTGTAACAGCTCCCGAGGCGTATCTTACCGTCGATGTCAGCCGTTACAATAACCTCAGCAACGTTCCTAACCTTTCAACCGGTCTTATGGTAACAAGTGATGAGGGCTCGGACAACGGCGCATGGTACGTTGCCGACGGTACAGGTAAGACTGATTATTCGGATGAAATCAACGATTATAATCATAACAATGATACTCCGGCAAGAGATCTTTACAATAACTACAAAACATATATGGCAAACCAGGGTGACTTTGATAACAGGGGCGCCTATGAGGGCGAGGGCGTTAAGTATAACGGACCCGTTGTTATCCCGATGTCAACCTCAAACGGCACATATACATATACTGTAAGATCTGCTTACCATAACTATCAGAGTAAGGACAGAGTAACATGTGTAAGCGTTATGCCTATCGTTGTTACTCAGACCAACAAGGAAGAACTTCGTACTGCAGTAAACAGGGCAACTAATATTGTTGCAAAGTACGGTCTCAAAACAGACGGCACAAGCGTTTACTACAACTCCTCAAATG
>CAVGRW010000062.1:0-12798 GCA_963631735.1 Bacteroidaceae bacterium
GGCTCCCCTGTAGGGGAGCTGTCACGGCTTGTCCGTGACTGAGGGGTTTTGTAAAGAGTTTGCAAAAACTTGCCTTGAGCGTGGGCTCCTCCTCCGGGGGAGCTGTCACGGCTTGCCGTGACTGAGGGAGTAAGATTTTATCAAACTTTAATTTTATCCCCACCACCGCAAGCGGTCCCCCTCCCCTTGCAACAAGGGGAGGCTGATAATTTATAGTTACATCTCTCTGACAAGAGAACCGTAAAGAAAGACCTTGATATTTTGTTTTAGAGAAAACTTGTAACAGCTTCTGATTTTTTATAAAGGACTGTTGACAATGAAATATATCACGAAATATATTTCCGCACTTCTTTCGCTCATTCTCTGCTTTGTCTTTACATACCCTGCCATGATCAAGCAGGTTCAGGAGCAGAAGCAGATTGACATTCAGGAGCAGCTTGAACGAATTGAGCAGCTCGAAAAAGATTACAAGAGCGGTAATTACATCAAGGTTGACGAGAATTCATTCTGCGATTTTGACCTCGGCAAGGCATGTGCCGACGGAGTTAAATATAACGAGGTTTCATTTCTCGGCACTCACAACAGCTACCAAAAAGAATGTGTTCCGGCAAGACAAAAGCTTTTTCAGGATGCCTCGACCGTAACGTTCGGTCTCGTCAAAGCCGAAAAGGCTAAGTTCTCTGCCGACTACCTGACCGATCAGCTCAACCTCGGAATAAGAAGCGTTGAGCTTGACGTTGAAACGGTCGTCAAGGACGGCAAAACGAGCTTTGTTTGCTCCCACTCCCCTGTTCTTGACATGCCGACTCATTGCTACGATTTTGCGCTTGCACTGAAAGAAATCAAGCTTTGGTCGGATGCAAACCCGAACCATCTCCCTGTTACAATTATCATTGAGCCGAAAAAGGTTTTCATTCCCGATAAGAATATGCGTTATTTCACCTGTGCTTATGCCAATGAGCTTGGCAAACAGGCAAAGGAAATTTTCGGCGGCACGCTTATCACCCCTGCCGATATGATGGGCAATTACTCATCGCTCAAAGAAATGCGAGAAGCCGACGGTTGGATGACGCTCAGCGAGACAAGAGGTCACGTTATGCTCCTTCTGCACGACACGACCGTGACAGACAAGTATATTGAGCAGGACACTTCAATCAAATCTCAGGTTATGTTCCCGATGCTTCGCTATGACAGCCGTGACAAGGACTATGCCTCATTCCTGCTCATTAACAAGCCTAAGGATATCAAAACTCAGGCGGATGAGGTTCTCGCAAAGAAGCTCATAATCAGAACGAGGTCCGATAACTTCGGCTCATACAAGGAAGCGGATTCGCAGACAGCTCTCAACAGCGGCGCACAAATCGTTTCAACCGATTATCCGCCGAAAGCCGATATGTCAAAGGCGGAGCGTGTTGTAACGTTCAACGGCGGCTACACCGTCAGCATTATAAAATAAATACCAACACAAAAATCAAAGGTTGCACGGACAATTCCGAGCAACCTTTTTTCTTTATATTGAGCTGTACTTTTCCGAATAAAATTTATACCTTTCCTCAAACTCTTTACTGTTATGCTTGAAGTTGCCGAGCGTTTCATGAAGATTTAAATTGTGCTCCGCCGCATCAATAACGCAGCCTGCTATATTCGAGCAATGGTCGGAAACACGTTCAAAGTTCGTCAGAATATCCGACCAAACGAAGCCCATTTCCATGCTACATTCGCCGTTTCTCATGCGAAGAACATGGCTTGTCCTCATATTCTCCTTCATCTCGTCGATGACCTGCTCCAGCGGCTCAACGTCCCCTGCCTTGGCACGGTCGTTGTTAATAAACGCATCAATCGAAAGGTCGAGTATTTCATTTACCGCCGATGAAATAATCTCAAAATCCTTTGCCGCTTCCGAGGAAAATGCAAGCTTTTTGTCTCTCATTTCCTCTGCGGAGTCAAGCAAATTCACGGCATGGTCGGAAATTCTTTCAAAATCGCCGAGCAGCTTCAAGAGCATATTTGCCTCCTCGCTGTCGCTGTCCGAAAGCCGCTCCGCACCGATTTTAACAAGGTAAGTTGCAAGCATATCCTCATAGCGGTCACAGCGCTGTTCGTCCTCTCTTATGCTCTCCGCAAGCTCGGGAGAATACGCAGTGACTGCCGTAACGCTGTTTCTGAGTGCCAGCGCCGCCCTACGAGCCATTTCAATTTCTTTCACGCTGCATTGCTGAATAGCAAGCGTCGGCGTAAAGAGCAGTCGCTCATCAAGCTCCGTGTCCTCTTCCTCGCCTTTCGAGTCGGGAATGAGCCTGCATACAAGCTTTTCGAGCACACCCGAAAGCGGCAGGAACAGTGCCGTATTCAGCACCTTGAAGCCTGTGTTTATTATAGCGATTCCGACAAATGTTGCCGACGAATCGAGGATCGCAGGCTTCAAAAGAGCCTTTACAAGCCAAAATACCGTTATCCAAACTATCGAACCGATTGCATTTATCAGCAGGTGAACCGTTGCGGCACGCTTCGCCTCTCTCTTTGTGCCTACGCCCGATATCATCGCCGTGACGCAGGTGCCGATGCCGTCACCCATTACTATCGGAATTGCCGCACCGATCGAAACCTGCCCCGTGACAGTCAATGCCTGCAAAATACCGACCGAAGCCGAGCTCGACTGAATCAACGCCGTCAAAAGCGTACCTGCCAAAAGTCCCAAAAGCGGATTTTTAAACATCACAAATAGCTGTTGAAACTCGGGTACCTCAGAAAGCCCCGAAACCGCCGACGACATTGTTTCCATACCGAACATCAATACGGAAAAGCCGAGCAGAATTGCGCCGCTGTCCTTTTTCTTTTTATCCTTCATGAAAAGGTACAGCACAATTCCGACAAGGGCAAGTACAGGCGTAAATGAGCTTGGCTTGAGAAGTCTTATCCAAACATTATCGCTGCTTATTCCGCCGAGCGAAAGCACCCATCCTGTAACCGTTGTGCCGACATTTGCGCCCATGATTACGTTGATAGCCTGTCTGAGCGTCATGAGCCCAGAATTGACAAAACCGACCACCATGACCGTAGTCGCAGACGAGCTCTGAATAACAGCAGTCACGCCGAGACCGGTCAGGAAGCCGGCTATTTTATTTGATGTCAGTTTTTCGAGTGTGTTTCGCAGGCTGTTGCCCGCACGGCGCTCCAGCGCCTGTCCCATAATGTTCATACCGAACAGGAACAGGCACAAGCCGCCGATCATAGTTAGTGCATTAAAAATATCCATAGTGCTCACCGAAACATAAGAGTTGCGTAACCGCAGTCACTTTATTATTTCCGTTTATTTGACTTCCACACCTATTTCATCGGAAATCGTTCCGCTCTTTCTGTCCTCAATGTAGCTTGAGGTTGTCGGAATAACAAAGCTGTATGCAGACGGAATAATTTCAAATGTGCTGTCCGTAACGAGGTCACATTCGCCGTCAACATTAACCGAAGCAGGTATATCGCTGTGTATCGTCATCTTTTTTCCTCTGACGTATGTAGTCTCGGGCCATTTGTAATGTCTGCCCTTTTTGTAATTTCCGATCTGAGTAATAAGTCTCGGAAGCTTCATCGCCCTGACAATCGAGAAATCGAGCAGTCCGTCATCCGGAACGGCATAAGGCGCCGCCTGATAACCTCCACCGTAGAAGCGGCTGTTTCCGCAGAAGGCAAAAACAAAATTATCCGTTATCGGCTCACCGTCATCGATTGTGACGGTAAAGCGATTTGATGTTTTTGATTTAAGGCAATATACAAGCGAAGCCGTGTATGCCGATTCACCCGTGAGCCACGGAATTTTTTTGAAATCCGCCTGCTTGGAGCATACCTCGGCATCAAAGCCCATTGAGCACTGATTGACTGCAATCCTGTCACCGCACTTAATAGCGTCGATTTTTATTGCCGTTCCGTCCATCTGAGCGCCGATATCGGCAAACTGCTCCTTCGTTCCGAAAAGGCGGATGAAATCATTGCCCGAGCCGAGCGGAACAGCGGCAAATTCAATATTGTCGTAGCCGTAAACCGCATTGACAATATCATAAATCGTACCGTCGCCGCCGCAGGCATATATTCTTGTCTCCTCGCCGCTCTCGCCTATCCTTTTGCAGTAGTCGTGCGTGTCCTGCGAGGACTTGCTGACATAGACCTTATATTCAATATTTCTTTCGGCTGCCGCCTCTTTTATCTTCGGCATAACCGTTTCAAATGCCTTTCCCTTGCCTGCATTCGGATTGATTATAAAAAGGTGCTTCATTTCTAAATACCTCCAAAATCACTTAACCAAAATTATTTGAAATACATAAACAGCTGACATTTTATCATGCCGTTATAGAGCTTGCGGCGCTTATCCGCTTTTCTGCCGAATTCCTTTTCAAACTCCTCGGACGGGCTGATAACATAATACGCCCAGCCGTGTTTTTTTATGAATTTTTCGCCCATGATTTTATAAAGCTTCTGCGCTTCTTCAATATCGAGAAGCCGCTCGCCGTATGGCGGATTGCAGATAACCGTACCCTTTTCGCTCTTTGGCTCAAAGTTTCTGATATCGGCTTTTTCAAACTTTATCTTTCGCTCAACACCTGCACGCTTAGCATTGATTTTTGCGATTTCAAGCGCATCCTCATCAATATCCGAGCCGTAAGCGATGAAATCGGTATCGTAATTCACAAGGTCTCTCGCACGGCTGCGCTCGTCAGCCCAAACCTTTTCGTCAATGACATCCCAACGCTCGGCGGAGAAATATCTGTTCACTCCCGGGGCGATGTTGTGCACCATCATTGCGCCCTCGATAAGAATTGTACCGCTTCCGCACATGGGATCATAGAGCGTGTGATAAGGGCGAAGCCTTGCAAGGTCGCAGAGTGCGGCGGCAAGCGTTTCCTTTATGGGAGCGGCATTCGCCTGCGGACGGTAGCCCCTCTTGTGCAATCCTGCGCCCGTTGTGTCAAGAAGCAGGCTGACCTTGTCCTTCATGATTGAGAACTGAATTTGATGCACGGGACCCGTCTCGTCGAACCAGTTGATACCGTACTTTGACTTCATGCGCTCAACGACCGCCTTTTTGATTATCGACTGACAGTCACTGACGCTGAAAAGCGTTGAATTGAGCGAATAGCCCTTGACAGGGAAAGCGTCGTATGCGCCGATCCAATCCTCCCACGGGAGAGCCTTTGTACCCTGAAAAAGCTCCTCGAAGCTTCGGGCGTAGAATTCGCCGACAAGTATCTGAATTCTCTCGGAAAAGCGAGAGCAGATATTTGCCCTTGCGAGCATTGCTTCGTCACCCGAAAAGAGAACTCTGCCGTTTTCGGACACGACGTCATCTGCACCGAGTGTTTTCATTTCGTTGGCAATTATTGATTCCAAGCCCAAAAGGCACGGTATTACAAATCTTATGTTCATTATACAACCTCAAGTTTAAGACAATTTAATATTTATATGAATAATGTTTTAATGCAAATTTTTCTGTTTTATCACTCGTCGGCAGGCTTTGACTGCATCACAGAAAAAGATACAAACTCATTGACGTTTTTTTGTTAGACAGTTTTAAGCTCTCGACAGCTATATTTTTATACGCCTAGGAAATTTGACTGTATCACCGAAAAAGATGCAACCCATTTGACGAGAGATTTTTTCGTTAGACAGTTTTAAGCTCTCGACAGCTATATTTTTATACGCCTAGGAAATTTGACTGTATCACCGAAAAAGATGCAACCCATTTGACGAGAGATTTTTTCGTTAGACAGTTCAAAGTTCTCGAAGGCTATATTCTTATATGCCGAGAGAGCTTTGGGCTGTATAACGGAAAAAGATCCGTCAAATCAGAGCAAGGTGGTGGCATGTCGTGTTACATGACAGCCAAAATTAACTGCTACAGGCAGTCCCGCAATGTGCGTTGGTGCGGTCTCGATGGCTACGGAAAGTGCCGTTGTATTGCCGCCGAATCCCATAGGCCCGACGTTTGTTTCGGCGTTTATGCGTTCAAGGATTTCCGCTTCCATTTTCGCATAGAATTCATCGGGATTTTTCGTGGAAACATTGCGGCATAGCGCTTTTTTGGCAAGGTATGCACACTGCTCAAAATCGCCGCCGATGCCGATGCCGAGAACGATGGGCGGACACGGATTTCCGCCTGCGGCCCTGACGCATGAAAGAACATATTCGATAATATCCTCTCTGCCCCTTGCCGGAGTCATCATCTTAAGGCAGCTCATGTTCTCACTGCCGAAGCCCTTGGGCGCAACGGTGATTTTCACCCCATCACCGTCAACGATATGCGTATGAATAACGGCAGGCGTGTTGTCCTTGGTATTGACACGTCTGAGAGGATCACCGACAACCGAACAGCGAAGATAGCCGTTTACATAGCCGTCATGAACGCCCTTGTTAACGGCTTCTGTAAGACTGCCGCCGACAAAATGCACGTCCTGACCGATTTCAAGGAAAACGACCGCCATTCCCGTGTCCTGACAAATAGGAATATCCAGCTCCTTCGCCGCATCGAGATTGGCTTCGATATCGCCGAGGACACTCTTGGCAAGGGTGTTTCTTTCACATTTGCGGCATTTGCCTATCGTTTCGGCAAGGTCGCCGGGGAGACGCTTGTTCGCCTTGACGCAAAGCTCTGCAACCGCCTCGCTTATTCTGTTAACATCAATTTCTCTCAAATATATCACCTGAATTTATGTTTTGTCGGAGCTTGATCTAAGATTCGATGGGAGTTAAAGATACTTTTTTACTTATCTATTCCACTGTAAGCGACTAAGGAAGTAAGATTTTATCAGACTTTAACCCCTCCGTTTCGCTTCGCTCAACACCTCCCCTGCAGGGGAGGCAAGAAAAAGTCTGCACAAACCTTTTGGCTCCCTTTTAGGGGAGCTGGCGGCGTAGCTGACTGAGGGGTTTTCTTAAGGTCGAATAAAACTTGCTTTAAGCATGGGCTTCGCCTCTGGGGGAGCAAGAAAAAGTCTGCATCAAAAGAAATTTCATCAAACTTTCTCGGTGCGATGTGGGCATCGCACCCTACGATAAGTGCGAAAAAATAATTTTACGCAAAGATATGGTCAGAGTGCAATTCGTAGGGGTCGATGCCTACATCGACCCAAAGTCAGCAAAAATCTATCTCTGCTCCACTGCATAAGAAGCGAAAAACTTCAGTATCGGATTTATTCTTATACAAAAAACAGGAGCAGAAACCTGCTCCTGAAATTACATTACAGCTTGTTTGTGCCTCGGCGGTTATATCCGCCGCCGTGCTTGGAGTCACGCTTCAGATCCGACATTTTCTCGTCGCTTACCTGCTTGAACTTAGCCATCATGCTCTCAAATGACTGAGGCTGATTGTCAGTGCTCTTGTTACCCTGCCAAACATTCGCCGCAGGTCTCCTCGGCTGAGTGGACTTCGGCCTTTGGGTTTTCGGCTGTTCAACTGCTTTTCGGATGGAAAGGCTTATCTTCCCGTCGTCCGCAATGGAAAGAATCTTTACCTTTACCTGCTGACCGACCTTGAGATGATCCTTGATGTCTTTTACGAATTCCGTTGCGACCTCAGAAATATGTACCATTCCCTTTTTGCCGCCGTCAAGATCGACAAAGGCGCCGAAAGACGTAAAACCGGTTACTTTTCCCTCAACTATTGAACCAACTTCCAACTGCATAAAATGCGTACTCCTCTTTTTTCCGAACCGTTAATCATTCACCGAGACGTCATAATAAACATGCTCGCCGGGCTTTACATAGCCGAGCTCGTCTCTTGCGACCTTCTCAACGTATTCATCTATTTCACCGCCGCCAATGCGCTCCTTGATGCGGTTGTTTTCGGCAACCTGCTCATTGTAAGACGCCTTGACATCGGCAATTTCAGCTTTGGTTTCTTTAATATTTCTATGTATGGTTATCAATGAAATGGCGAAATATGCGCACAAAGCAATTATGCAGAACGAAACAATAAAGCTGCGCTTGCGCTTTTTCTTTTCTGCCATTTCAGTCACCTCGATTCTCTGTTTCATCAATTAACGGGCGCACCGTTACGGATTGATTATACACTATGTCATGCCGATTATGCAAGTCATTTTCCGAATTTTTTTTGCCTTTTGCGATATTTTTTTGTTTCTTTTTGATTTTTTCGGCGAAAACGGATATTCTGCATCCTATATTTGAAAGCCCTGCAAGTCTTTTTCTGAGCTTTCTCAGCTTTTTTCTTATAAGAAACGACGTGCATGAGTCCGTCGTTTTGAATGCGGCAAAGCCGCCGGCCGCCTCACCTATTACGGAATAGAACGTCACCCTGCCGTTACAGCGGACAAGGAAAAAGAAAAATGTCACGGTAAGAACGAAAAGTAAAAATATTATATCCCTTAAAAGGGTGAATTTTTTATCGCTTCCTGACAGCAGATAGAAAAATAATCGCAAAATTTCATAGAACAATCCGAGTGCAAAGCCGATCCCGACGGAATAAATTATCGTTAAGAGCTGTTCGGAGGCTTTCGGGAGATATTCGATCATTTGAACACCCTGCTGAAAAAGCTTCCGCTGACTTTCGGCGCATTGTAGCCTACGGAATCAATACCGCCCTCAACCGTCATATCGCCCGTTTCGACCGAAAGGCGGCTGATTTTCAGGTCATGTCCCTTGATAATAATTTCGCCGCACTCGCTCTGGGCAACTATGCAGTCATCCTCATAGCTGTCAACATTCTGTATTCCCGTTGCGCTCAGGCGCTGTCGGTTTTCTATAACTATATCATGCATCAATGCTTCTGACATAAAAAACACCTCATATAAACATATGAGGTCGGCGCATTAAAAATACTATAATATTATGATTTAGTCTATGACCTTGTACATCAAAGCCGCATCGTCCTTCGTTGCGTGCTCCGTAACCTTGGTCACCTGTATTTTGGTAACATTGGAACCCATGGTTATCTCGATGATGTCATTTTCCTTAACGTCATAGGAAGCTCTTGCGATTTTTCCGTTGACAAGGACATGCTTTGCGTCGCAGACCTCATTTGCGATGGTTCTGCGCTTGATAACACGGGAAACCTTGAGATATTTATCAAGTCTCATATTAAATACCTTTCTTTTTTAATTGGATAAGGCAGGACAAAAGCATCTGTCCTGCCCGATACAATCGAAGTAAAAGAGAATTATTTAACAGCGTCCTTGAGAGCCTTGCCTGCCTTGAAAGCCGGAACCTTGCTTGCCGGAACAGTCATTGTCTCGCCTGTTCTCGGGTTGCGAGCCTGCTTCTCTGAGCGCTCTCTGATCTCGAATGTGCCGAAGCCAACAAGCTGGATCTTCTCACCGTTCTTGAGTGCGTCTGTTGTTGCAGCGATAACAGCGTTAACTGCCTTCTCGGCAGCCTTCTTGTCCATCTCGCCCTTAGCGGCTACTGCGTTGATAAATTCTGTCTTATTCATTGTAATTCCTCCAGTTTTTTATTATGAAATCTTTGATACTGCCGATGCACCGCGGCGTTTCAAAGCTATCATTTACTTTTAATCAATCGGTATCGGCTTAACTATGCTTGGCTTCGTCCCAAAGCCTGTCGAGAGTCTCAATATCGGACTCCTTCATGTCGATGCCTCGCTCCTTGGCGAGCTTTTCAACCGTCTTGAAGCGGCTGACAAATTTGTCTGTTGCGTCCGTGAGCGACTCCTCGGCGTCCGTATCGACAAAGCGTGAAACATTGACAGTCGAGAACAGGACATCGCCCAGCTCCTCGTTGATGTTCTCCTTATCGTTGTTTGCAATTGCCGCTTTAAGCTCGGCAATTTCTTCGCTGAGCTTATCAAGAGCGCCGCTGACATCCTCCCAATCGAAGCCTGCCTTCGCCGCCTTATGCTGAACCTTTGTCGCTCTCATAAGTGCAGGCAGCTCTCTCGGAATCGAGTCGATAGCCTCAGAAGTCGATTTCTGACCCTTGGACTTGCGCTTAATGGCGTCCCAATTGGTCAGCACGTCGTCAACGCCGTTTACGTTGACCTCGCCGAAAACATGGGGATGACGCTCGATGAGCTTCTTGCAGTTCTCATCGGCAACATCGTCGATATCGAACACGCCCTTTTCCGCCTCGATCTGAGAATGGAAAACGACCTGCATCAGAACATCGCCCAGCTCCTCACGAAGCATATCGGGGTCTTTCTTATTGATAGCCTCGATCGTTTCGTAGGTCTCCTCAATAAGATTTTTCTTTATGCTTTCGTGCGTCTGCTTGATGTCCCACGGGCATCCGCCCTCGGAGCGCAGAACTCTCATTATCTCCACGAGATCGTAAACATTGTATTTATCTTTGAACTTAAAACTATTTTTCATATCCATACTATTTTAACCTAAAAATCCACGTTTTTCAAGGGTTTCGGCAATTTTTTCTCCTTTTGGTATCATAAGAAGATCATCTTTTGAAATTCCCTTGAAAAGAAGTATTGTAATAACGTATGAGATGACAGCCGCAATGACTGCGATTATCAATGCAACCGTATTGCCGTTTATCACGCTGTCGGGATCACCGAGACTGCCGAGGAACTTTCCGAAGACGAGATTTGTCAGAAAAGCGACAAAAGCGCTGATAGCCGAACAGATACACGGCTTGATGAAAACGGAAGCGAAATTTATCTTGACCTCCGTAATCTTGATAATGCTGTACAAATTGATTATAACAACAACAAGGTAGCATGCGATCGAAGCGATCGGTGCGCCGTTGATATTGATATGCGGATTGCCGATAAGAATAAAATTGAGAACGATTTTGATAACCGCTCCGACAACGAGCGACTTCAGCGGAATGTCTGTTCTGCCGATAGCCTGAAGCATGCTTGTAATCGGCGAAGAAACGGCGAAAATGAATATTGTACAGCCGTAGACAGCCAAAATCGTTGAGCCTATGCTCGCCGTTGCGGCAGGATAAAACATGTCAAGAAGTGAGTACGAAACCGCCGTAAGACCGAAGCCAATCGGCAAAGAAATGAGCATCGTAACTCTGATAACCGACTCAACGGCAACCTTAATGCTGCGACGTCTTTGATTAGCCCATGCCGCCGAAAGAACGGGAATTGCGCTGATACCGAGCGTCATGGTAATTGTCGGAACAAGATTTTTGAAATCAAGCACCTCATTGTAAATGCCGTAAATATATTTAACGATCTGCGAATCGGCAATCTTCATTTCCTCAAATTCCGCACCGTAGAGGGAATAGATAACGTCGGGAGCCTTTTCGACTGCATATTGAAGCCGAGCCTGAATGGTTGCGGCGTCAATAAGATTGGTAATATTCGTAACAAGTGAGCTTGCCGCAATGGGCAGAGCCGTCATAACAATTATCCTTGCAAGAGTCTGACCGTCGGCAGGCTTCGGAGAAGAAAGAAGCTGCGCCTTGGTTATGCCATCACCCTTTAGCCTGTGCCTTATGACAAGATAGATAAGACCCAAAACCGTACCCGAGGTAACGCCGAGAACCGCTGTTGTTGCCGCATAAGGATAGATAGCGGCGAGTGCGTCCTCCTTCGTTTCACGGATAGCTCCGAAAACAGGCTGACCCGATTCAAATTTTGCAAGCTGACTTTTAAGCAGTGCGTAGCTTGCACCCAAGCCGACTATAAGCTTACCGACAACCTCAATGACCTCGGAAACCGCTGTCGGTAGCATGTTCTGCATACCCTCGTAATAGCCTCGGTAGGTTGACATACAGCAGCAGAAGAAAATCGACGGTGCAATTGCAAGCACACAGTAAACATTCTCAACATACTTGACGATGAACTTCGTATAAGGATAAGCGACAAGCATCAAAAGAACCGTGCCGAGCACACCCATCATCAGGAAAAGACGAGCCGAAACACGCCGTATCATTCTCACGTCACGGAAATGCCCGAGTGAACGCTCCCTTGCAACGAGCCGTGAAACGGCAACGGGCAAGCCTGCCATTGAAATAGAATAAAGAGGAGTGTAGATTTCATAAGCCGTGCTGAAATATCCGCGTCCGACCTCTCCGATGAGCATGGAAAGCGGAATTTTAAACAGCGCACCGATAACCTTGACAAGAACAGTGGCGACAACAAGTATAAAAGCGCCGCTGAGAAGCGACTGACTTCTTGCGCCCGACTTTTCTCCAGCCATCGTATTTCCTCCTGTTCAAACTGTTATATAAGAAAGAAAATTTTAACTTTTTGATGCCGCCGTAAAAAAGCGGCAAAATTTATTTTACCATATATTTCCTTATTTATCAATATATTTATTAAATATTTCGTGTGGGGAATATGAGACAAAACATTTTCATCGAATTTAAGTTTGACAGATTAAATCCCCACCACCGCAGTGAAACGGCGGGTGACGGTTTGCGCCGAAGTCGGAGGGGTTAAAATTTATGATGAAGTTCAATGTCTTTTTTGTAGGGGCGACCATCGGTCGTCCGCTTTTATTCTCTGCTGACTTTGACGGACGTGCAATGCACGCCCCTACTAAATCAAATTACATTTCAGTAAACTTTTTAATGCTTTGCAGCGCAAAGTCACCGCTTCTTTTCACTCTTATCTATTCTCTTGAACCAAACCCCTCAGTCACGGACAAGCCGTGACAGCTCCCCTACAGGGGCGCCAAGACGTGGTTTCTGCTGACATTTTATCAGCCTTCCCCTTGAGGGTAGCGAAGCGGCGCGACGGTAGTGAATGAACGTCCGGTGGACGTTCAGAGCCGGAGCGTGACCGAGCCGCAGCGAGACGGTGGGCGGCGGATTGCGCCGCTCGGATGAGGTGGCAAGGTTTTATCACATTTAATTTAATGAAATCCGTTA
>CAVGRW010000063.1:0-12790 GCA_963631735.1 Bacteroidaceae bacterium
AGAGCACGCGGCTGTTAACCGCGGTGTCACAGGTTCGAGCCCTGTTTGAGGCGCCAGAAAAGAAGGGTAATTTTGATACAATATCAAAGTTACTCTTCTTTGCTTTTATTTCACACCCCTTGCTGCCGAAGTCCTTGATATATGGGCATTTCTGATAACTTTCACACGATTAGTAACTTAAAGTCTTCGATAGTTATTTGTTCTACCGAGGACTTTATTCTTTATTAGATTATTTATTGCATTTGTAATCGTGCGTAAGAAGCAGTAATTGTTTGAAAGATGGGGTAATCGTGCGGGAGAAAGTGTTATCACAGCGATTTGTATGTTATAAAAATATATTTTGAAAATAAAGACGTTGTTATTTTCTTAAGTGAACAACCCCGTCGGGAAAGCTATAAATTGCAATCCCAACGGGGTGATTTTTAAATAGTCATTATTTATATTGGTTAGTTTTTCTCGAGGCGACAGTTCTTATAGATAAATTTATGATAAAACTCCGGATGCACTACAGGTTAATGTAATTGTTCTGTTATTGGTCTGAACGGGGATGCCGACTAAATATCTTTTTGCTGTAACGTTACCGGTTGCTTTATTGCCGCTTTTTGTTGCACTTGCGGAAGTTATTTTCCAATTAGAGGAATATATCTTATGTGTTATACTTGAAGCGGTACATGTTGCGGAGCTTCCGTTATAAGTAAAAGTGCCCGATAATGTTGCGGACCACTGTGCAACATTATCCGAATTATAAAATGTGGTTGTCTTTTTTCCTGATTTTGTTGAAGCTGCACGCGTAACAAATGACTCTTCGGAAATGGTTGTAATAATATATGAACCATCTTCAAAATATGTGGTGGATGTAGTGTATGTTGCCTCGTTGGCTTCTGATACAGCCGATGCATAGGTTCCTAGTGTAATAACAAACATAAGAACTAATAAAACAATTGAAATTATTTTTTTCATTTTTTTACTCCTTAATTGATATTTTGAGTGCTTGAATTTATAACCGTCGCTTCAATTGATTCTAACGAATCAACGTAATGCCCATCAACTGCTTTATGTCCGTCAAGAGCTGCCCATATTATTACAATTGCAATAATCAAAACTGCGACAACAACACCGATAATGATAACTCTGTGATGTTTATAATTCTTTTTGATTTTTTGCGGTTCTGTATCGGAAATTGACTGATTCGCTATTTCTTCGGGAGTTCCGAATTGGGCATACACCTTATTGATATCATCAATATCATTTTCTTCAACGAAGTTAACAATGCTGTTTCGTAAATCGTTTATGATTGTATTTTTTTGAGATGAGGAACAAATTAAATTTTTCTTTATTTCTGCAATGTACTCATCAATTTCTTTGTTAATCCTGCTCATAATTCTGAACCTCCCTGTCGAGTATCATGGCAATGCCTTTGGTTATTTCGTCGTACTCATTTAAAATTCGGTTTAAGTATTCCTGACCGGAGGGCTCAAGGTGATAATATTTACGAGTTCTCTTAATGCCGACTGTTTTTGAATAAGTTGACAAGTAACCTAATTCTACCAATTTATAGAGGATAAGATATAGGGTACCTTCAAGCATGGTGAAACGGCCGTTGCTTTTTTCTTTAAACAGTTGTGTAATCTGATAACCGTAAAGATCTTCTTTGGTTAACAGATAGAGTACAAGTATTTCGGTACATCCTCTTTTGAAGTTTTCTTGATTTTTACTCAATCATACCAACTCCGTTTTTATTTTGTATATATAATAAACCAAAATGACATTATTGTAAATACTTTTATTGTAAATATATGTTGACAAAACATATCATATAAGGTATATTTAAATTAGAGGATTGTGAGGTGATAGTGGTGCTTTTTAGAATGATTTGAATGGTATGATATCTTTTAATTACTTTAAAGGAAAACTTAAGATGATATAGATATTTAATTTTTGAGCTATTATATGTTTTAAGATTATTGAGGATGTATTTAAGGGGAGGTTAATATGAAAAATTACAGTATTTCTATGAAAGTGATTGCGGTTATTCTGACGGTTATAATGATTGTCGGAATTCTTCCGATGACGGTTTTGGCTGAGGAGTTTAACGAAACTCAGCTTATGAAAACGGTTGAGATTGAGTCTGATAAAAAAGAAAAGTCACCGATTGTCGGTGAAGTGATTGACAAACGAGACGAAAACACAAAGGTTTTTGAGAGAAGAGACGGTTCCTACACGGCTGTCATTACTTCTGAGCCTATTCATTATGAGGACAACGGCGAGTGGAAGGAAATCGACAATACTCTTTTCAAGACAAATAATAAGATTACGAACAAGGAAAACAGCTTTTCGGTTAATCTTCCAACTTCGATTGATTCAAACAGTACTGTTTCCGTTGCCGACGGAGACAGCACATTGTCTTTTTCAATGAACAATATCGGTACATCCGCTGCCGTAATAGATAATTCAGCGGTTGAGGAAACTCCAGAACTTTTGCAGTCGATAAATACCGGATCGGCTGTTGAGTATAAGAATATAGCGGACAATACAAATCTGAAATATGAATTGAATTCGGACGCTCTTAAAGAAAGTATTATTTTAAATTCAAAGCCGACTGCGGCAAAGGAATATTCGTATACTGTATCCTCATCTGGATCAATGACGCTTAATTCTGACGGAAGCGTAAACGTTTATGATAATTCCGAGATTAAGTTTATTATCAGCGCACCGTATATGTTCGATGCCGAAAATAACACCTCGTATGATGTTAGCGTATCTCTTACGGAAAACAGCGACAGTACATATACATTGAAATATGTGCCGAACAGTGAATGGCTTTTATCAAAGGATCGTGTTTATCCCGTAACAATTGATCCAACCGTCAAGGTCAATCAGCAGAGGAAGATGGTTTCTGCTCAGGTCGGTACATGCAGTGCATCCGAAGATGCCAGAACGAGATATTATTATCTTCAAAAGGATTCCGAAAACAGCACTGAACTTTATATGAGATTGACGGATGATTTTCTCTCTAATTTAGGCACAAACTATATTATTACAGGTGCCGAAGTCTCGCTGAACTGTATCGCTTTAGGTGATGATGACACTATCTCGGTTCACGAAATCAACAAGCCGTGGGACGCAACAACAACCGAGGTGGTTTCAAAAGTTCCGGCAGTTCTTGATTTCAATGTTATTCGTGGTGGCGCGTCGACACAAAGGTACGTTTGGGATATAACGGACTTGGCTAACAAGTGGTCATTGGGCTTAAAGACAAATTATGGAATTGTTTTCACTCCGTATAAAGATTCATCGTGCAATACTCAGATTTTTAATGAGACTTCGCTGAATTATACAGTACACAGACCTTGGTTCGAAATTGATTATGTTGAGCCAAACCGTTTTACGGACGATGATGTGGAAAGTTTTGATATAGGCCGTGCCGGAACATTGTATTTGAATAAGTACAGCGGTACATATTATGTTGAGCGCAGTGATTTGAGTCTCAACGGTAATGTTATGCCTGTTGAGGCAGGGGCGATATATAACCCTTGGGGCGCAGCGGTTGATACAGGTCTGTACACGGGCGCATATTGGATAAACAGTCATTTTATGAAGATGTTCTCATGCGGCACTGTTACCTATGACAATGCGCAAAGATCTGCGTTTGTGCTTTTTGATGTCGGCGGAGAAAGAACATATTTCTATGAAGTTGTTGCATCTGACAGCGAATACGGTGTTATCCCTGAAAACTTCACTTCGTCCTTTGCCGAGGACTATGTATATTATAAATCGGTGATCGGCGACAGCGATAAGTGCCTTTGGGTTAAGAAAGATGATACCGAGCATACAAACTATGCGGCAATGAAAATCGAAACATCGGATTATATCTATTCTCTTGACAGCGCTAAGAGAGTGTGTGCAATCTCGAGTAAAAAAGGCGAAGGTACAACGAATATATCGTTCAAGGGACCGAGTTCCTCAACTATTTCAGCGATAACCGACGGCGTTGGCAGAAAATATGATTGGCAGACAGGCTATGATGCAAATGGGAAGCCGCTTGCCGATAAGCTTGTTGTTAAGTCAAGCGACGGCGCATTGATATCCGTTAATACCAAGAGCGGAACGGTCAATGTCGGAGTGGACTACGATTATACGCTTACCGCTTCGGGAGCAAGACAGCTTACCAAGATCACTTATCCCGACGGCGAAGAGGTTCGTTATGAATATGATTCAGATAATATGCTAACAAAGATGACAAATGTTGACGGATCATATATCAGAATAAGCTATAATGTAAACAGAGTAGAAGAAATCGGTAAATATACAAGCGATGGTAAAGAGATAGACAGTCTTGTAATAGAATATGAGTCCGTTGATCAACGCAAATTTACATACGGTGGGCTGAATTATGATGATTATTTCACTGTGATTCAGCAGTATGACCGTGAAATGAAGAAAAAATCAAGTGTTGACACCAAAGGAAATTTTTCTTATACTGAATATGACAGTAACGGAGATGTTGTTTCATATTCCACTAATGAGAAAGGCGCAGAAAATCTCATCACTAACGGCGATTTTTCATCGGCGGACGGCTGGGAAATGGTGCCTGCCGGAAAGAGCGTAATTGAGGAGTTGATTTTTGACTCCGAGTTTGAGAATATCGGCGGCGGAATGTGCTATGTCCTTTCAAAGATAAATACAAACTATAGAGTTTATCGTACGCTTCCGACGCTTGAAGCCAATGCCGACGGCGAGGTTTACACCTTATCGGGATGGGCGCGAAATGACTATTATACCTCTACCGGCAATTATGTTCACAACTATGCGCACGTGAACAAAACCTTTGCGGTAGCGATTCTCGATAGCAACGGTGAGATTATCGCCAAGAGCGATTTCAGCCCATATGTCAAGTCTGCTTGGCAGTTTACGGCCGCTTCTTTCAGACTCAAAGAACCCGTTGAAAATGCCAAGGTTGCAGTGCTTCTTGATAATCAGGTTCATTATGCGGCATTTGACGATTTGCGATTGGTTAAATCGACCTCGAGCTACTGTGTTGAGGAGAAAGAGGAGACTTTCGAGACTATGTCGGTCAATGAGGATCAGACCGTCACGGTCAACGGAACAACCTACCGTCTTGAGCAGTGCGGATGTTCCTGCGCTCAGTGTATGCAGGCGCATACCGTAACAGTTGATTCCGAGGAAACGGAAGTTTACTACAACTGTGCTTGCTTCAAGGATAATGTTGATTGCGATTGCTTCGGCTGCCGACAGGAGAGAAGCAAGAACACAACCCAAAACAGCAACGGCGATTTGCTGACCGATACTGCTGCAAACGGCAGTAAGGTAATGATGAATGTATCGAATACCTATACCGAAAACAGGAATTACCTTGCTTCATCATCGGACGGCGCAGGCAACACGGTTTATTACAATTATAATGCGAATACAGGCTGGCTCGATTCTTATTCGCTCACGGGTGCCGACAGTAACATTATACAGTACACCTATAATGCAGTCGGCGCACTTGAAAAGGTTACTCAGGCGGTCAGCGGACTTTCTTCGGGCAATACAATGTCTGCCGAATACACATATTCGGGCGACAGAATTACTTCGATGTCACACAGCGGCTCGGTATATACCTTCGAGTACAATACTTTTGGCAACGTAACCAATATCAAGGTTGCGGGCAGTGCCGACTCAGAGAATAAGCAGTCAATCGTTTCCTACGGCTACGATTCAAAGCAGAGGAAAAATAAAATAACATACGGCAACGGCACTGTTATTTCCTATTCCTACAATGACGACGGAAATATCTCGGAGATTTCGTACTGCACAGGTCAGAAATATACCTACACATATAACGAGGATAAGGCCCTCACGGCGTCATACGACTATTCAAGTATGCTTGTTTCGATTTATGAGGACGGCAGAGTTTCGGCGATGAGGCTGTTTACCGTTGAAAATTCTCAGCCCGTGCTCGGCGAGACGGTATATTCCTACTCGGTGAACGATGACGGAGAGAAAACTGTCACAACCTTTGGCAGATCGTATACAAAACATAGTTCTACGATGGAATATGTTTCAAGCACTGATTCGGTTAAAACAAAGGGCTCTCTCTCCCAGAATGGATGGAAAGTTTTAAACACCGAGAGCGAAAGCGACTTCTTCGGCAGAACAACGGGTAAGCATTATACCGTCAATCTCGGCGAAGACGATCATCCGAATTTCGGCACGGAATACACCTATGCCGATACCGAAACAACCGCAACGAACAAGATCAGCCGAGTTAAAAACACGCTCAACGGTGCTGTGAAATCCGATTACGGCTATACGTACGACAACAGGGGAAATATCCTCACCGTCAGCAAGTCGGGCGTGCTGTTCCAGCAGTATGTCTATGACGAGGCAAGCCAGGTCAAGACGGAATATAACTATGCCGAAAAGACGGCAATGACCTATGTTTACGATGCGAACGGAAACATTGTTTCCAAAACACCGTACACAAACGTCACAAGCTCCGACCTTTCAACCGCAACTCAGGGTACGGCTATCGTATACGGTTACGGCGACGGCAACTGGTCTGATAAGCTGACGTCATATGACGGACAGACGATAAGCTATGACGCAAGCGGAAACCCGACATTATACAGGGGCGAAACGGTAACGTGGAACGGCAGACTCATGACGTCGTTCACCAAGGACGACCGCCGCTATGAGTATTCGTACAACTCAGACGGAATGAGAACCGTCAAAAGAGTGTACGAGGACGATGAGCTTGTCTATACATACACCTACATTTGGGAAGGTGATGTTCTTCTCGCAGGCAGAATGGAAGTTACGGATGCCGACGAACCCATTACAATAAGATATCTCTATGACGACAGCGGCGAGCTTTACGGAATGGATTATAACGGAAACGGATATTTCGGCTTCATTAAGAATCTGCAAGGCGATATAGTCTCGATTGTTCCGCTCGACTCCGAAAGCAATGTCGAAGTCAACATGGAGTATGACGCATGGGGAAAGCCGATTTATGTGCAGGGTTCATCTTTGGCAGAGGGATTTTTGATAGCAGTAATGATGTTGGTAACCAATGTCGGCTATCGTGGCTATTTCTATGATTTTGAAACAGAACTTTACTACCTCCGCTCCCGTTACTATGACCCCGAAATCGGTAGGTTTATAAATGCGGATGATACGGATTATTTGGGATATGACCGGTCTCCGTTAAGTAATAACCTATTTGTGTATTGCTGTAATAATCCGGTATTTATTTCAGATAGAAATGGACATTGGAGCAAATCTTTTACGGTCACCGTTAATTTTTATGATTTAAATACCATTCATGAACATTGCGATATTACATACTTGGATGGTGTAATCACTTATGGAACAAATAATGGTGAAAAAACAGCTCCCATGTATAAGAAAGTTATTGGAACTAGAGGCTATATTTTATATAAAGATTCGACAAAAAGTTATGATTCGGACACCTTCACAACTGTTGAAGTAACTGTTTATTTTGATCTCTTTTACGATTTTTTGGCAAGGGAATTATTTTTAAAAGCTGACTTTTGGAGAGAAATTGGACGGTATGGAGTTTTTATACCGAGGAAAAACAGCAAATATCGCACGTACAGGCTATCAAAGGTTACTTGTGCTACGTTTGCTGCGGATTTATTGTACTATTCTATTGATCCTAAAAGTAAGAATAAACTTAAAGATAAGGGAGAAGGTTTAAAAAAGATTACCTTGCCATCAAAACTATATGAGTATCTGACATCATAAAAGGAGAACGTTCTGTGAATAAGAAAAAATTTTTTATTGGTATAGTTTTATTAGTTTTAATAATTAATTCAGTAATATATATCATTATAATAAACGATAATATGTTGCTGAAGCCTAAGACAATTGTCTCAAACTATAAATTATGTCAGAAATCTAATTATAGAATAAGTACAGATTCTTTTGATTCTTCTATACATAAAGACATTATTTCAAGATACATTGACAGTGACAATGGATATGATTATTATATTGAGTCTCTTTGCAATTGGTTGCCCGGGAATGTTGAGGAAGACTATTTCATAAAGAAAAAAGGTAATAAATTTGTTGCAGCTTTCAATTTAAAGGATTTAAATCTGGCGAGCAGAGACGATTTATATATTTATTGTGGCTTTTATAATAATGGGTATCTATATTTTACAATTGAAGGCTCAAACTCGATTTTTTGTATAGATGATTGCTTTACAAATTGCAGCATTTATTTTACACCGCAAAAATTCGGGAATATAAATGTTACTTCATTTTGCATTACGGAAGATATATTCTATTATATTACCGATTCCGGATCTTTAGTAAAATATGATGGGGTGGAAGAATTAAAAATGAAAAAGCTTCCTAAAATTCCATCGGCATTTGAGGACGATGATTCTTCTCCTATGAAAGAATATAATTATATAGATGTTGAAGAATCATCTGCTCCGTCGACTGAATACAATTATTATTTAAATAGTATTAACGGAAAGTTTTATTATGGTATGGAGAATAAGCTGTTCTGCATTGACGAAGAAGGAAATGTAGAATATCTGAACTTTGAAATTCCGAAATCTTCATCGGAATCTTCCCATATTTATCGAATAGAACCATATAAAAATAACAGTAGTTTATTAGCTGTATCTTTCTATTATGTTGACATTAATCCTGAAGGCAGAAGTCCGGGTACTATTCGATATGTAATCAATCCGGAAAACGGTGATTATATTAAATGTAAACAACGTGCAAATAAATGGAATCGTTGCTTATCTGATAATAAGTTTGAAGATTACATTGATAATCTTAGATCAATGGCAGGTACAGACAGATAAATCAGAAAGTTTTATGCTTTTCCGTCGTGGATTGCCAAAATACATAGGCGCCCCTTTAGGGGAGCTGTCACGGCTCGTCCGTGACTGAGGGGTTTTGTAAAGATTTTGCTGAAAAAGTTCAAACCCCTCCGACTTCGGCGCAAACCGCCGAAGCCACCTCCCCTAAAGGGGCGGCAAGGAAGAAATCGACCAAGCCTCCCCTTGATTGAATCAAGGGGAGGGGGACCGCTTGCGGTGGTGGGGATAAAAACAGGCTTGCCGAAAAATTACTGAGAACCGTCAAGAGAGTTTATGAGGGCGACGAGCTTGTCTACACATACACCTATATTTGGGACGGGGACGTTCTTCTCGCCGGCAGAATGGAAGTTACGGATGCCGACGAACCCATTACAATAAGATATCTCTATGACGACAGCGGCGAGCTTTACGGAATGGATTATAACGGAAACGGATATTTCAGCTTCATTAAGAATCTGCAAGGCGATATTGTTTCGATTATTCCGCTCGATTCCGAAAGCAATGTCGAAGTCAATATGGAGTATGACGCATGGGGCAAACCGATTTATGTACAGGGTTCATCTTTGGCAGAGGGCTTCATGATGGCAGTCCTGATGGCTGTTACAAATGTCGGCTATCGTGGCTATTTCTATGATTTTGATACCGGCCTATATTACCTCCGCTCCCGTTACTATGATCCCGAAATCGGTCGCTTCATCAATGCGGATGATACGGGTTATTTGGGATATGACGATACCCCGCTCAGTATGAATTTGTTTGCGTATTGCAAAAACTCTCCAATTATGGACTCGGATTCTAGTGGGGCATGGTCATTAAAGGGTCATGAATCACTGTCTTTAATGAATAAACGACTTGGGGAGCATTTTATAACATGGGTAAAGTATTATAATAAATTATGTGATACGACATTTCCTACAAATGGACAAATTCGAACACCGTTCCATGCATCAAAAACGTTTAAAATATTTAACGCTTCTCTTGTTAAAATATTTAATTTAGCAGTTTCAGTAGGTGGATCTAAAAAAAGGAAATTTAAATATAATGAAATCTTTAATAAAGATGATTTTACTTGTTATGATTTAAATAAAAATAGTTCTCCGAACACTCAAGCTGCTAAAAATAAAAATAATGAAATATTAAATGTAATCAATAACGGTTATGATAAATATAAAGTTAAAACAGGATTAGACCAAAAAGCAATTTTACTTGGCTTCTGTTTACACATGCTTCAAGATTACTACGCTCATATGATAATGGCAAGCAGTTATGTTGTAAAAAATGGATCAAAGGTTGATTCTAAGGGAAAAGATATTTCTATGGCTAATCTTGATATTAAACTTTCGAAAGAGATAAAAGGTTTTAGAAGATGTTCGATTGAGGATAATGAAAAAGTATTTAAATGGAGATATAAATATGCTCGTGAAAATTCCCTTGAAATAATAAATATGATTAGAGATAGTAAAAAAATGAAGGAAGTACAATTAAAGAATTATAACAAATATTCCACATATGAATATAAAATTAATAAGACATATAAAGTTAGTATAACAACATACGAACAAAAATTAATAATAAAAAGGTGAGGTTAAATTAAGTGAAAAAAGTTTTGATTTGTTTATTTTGCTGCATACTTATAGCGTCAAGTTGTTTGGCTTTAGTTGTAAACAATGATAAAGTGCCATATTACAATATGTATGAGAGTTGTAACAATTTTGAAGAAATTAAAGATGTTAAAGCACAGGATCAAAAAGCAAAAGAGTATATGGATTCTATGTACAAATGCGGTGATTTCTTCGTGACGGATTACAAAGACGGAGTGTGTATAAATCAATATGTAGGTAAAGATAAAAAGGTTGATATACCGGAAAATATAAATGGTAAAAAGGTATTGAAAATCGGTATGTATCCGGGAGCTAATCAAACTGCAAGCTTTGAATATATGGATACTTATGGCCATTTTATCAGATACAATGCTTTTGAGTACACAGAGGTTGAATGGGTATGCATACCATCCGGAGTAAAAGAAATCGCACAAGGTACATTTGACGGATTACACACAAATATAAAAGGTGTTTCTGTTAAGAAAAACAATCCTTTTTATGCCTCTTTTATGGGAATGTTGTTCAGTAAGGAATATCATAAAATTGTTTTCTGCTATCCTCTGAAAGAAAAATGAATCAGTCTTTCTTTTATTTAATATCGCTTAATCAGTAAGAAACTCTTGAAAAAGCATGAAAATTTTACCCACGCAAACTCAATGATACCTATGTTCTCTCGATACCAACGCGGACATAGTATCATAAAGACGTGCACGGCAAACCAAATAATATCAAAATCGTATGGGTCGATGCCACATCGTGCCGCAAAGTCAGCAAAAATCGGCTTTGGCTCCTTTGCAGGGGAGCTGTCACGGCTCGCCTGTGACTGAGAGTTTGTGAAAAAAGATGCCAATGCCGAAAATTATATGTAAAAATTTCTGTCATATTTTGCATTTGGGGCGGCTACTATATGAGATAGAAAAATGAGGGACGATAATTATGATGTCTATTTTAAAAAATATTTCATTTGAAACTATTATTGTTTATACCGTTATAATTATTCCTGCAATAATTTGGGCTTTCTTTAAAATGAAAAAGAAAGATCCCAATGATTGCTCTCGTGTAATTCTTTTGTCTTTTATTCCGTTTTTTATTTCAATAGCTTTTGAAACATATTGTTTCCAAAAAAATATAGGAGGAATTTTAGAACAAGTATCTATTATTTTATTTTTTATCTCTCTTGCGGCGGTGTTTATAACAAGTGCAATAGTGGCGGTTATTTCATATAAACAAAAAGGTACATATTATGAAACATTGAAAGAAAGAAAACCGATTTTTGTTGTGTGTGGAGTATTTTTAGTTATAGCCATAGCAATAATTCTCTATGCAAAATATTTTCTGTAAATGGAATATATTTACACTTCCGTTCAAATTTATCAAAAGACGTTGTGAAATTTTTTGGCTTTCTCCTTTATACAATTAATCAAACCGTTGGTGGAGGTTGACAATTATGAAAAAGGATGTTATCAGACCCTTTGATTCAGGAAGTATTATATTGCTAATAGCAGGTGTGATTTTTCCGATCGCTCTTATTTACAGTATAATTTCCGTTATCACCAAAGAAGCAAGTACAACGTGGATTGCGTGTGCAATCATTTCGGCAGCGCTTACATATTTTATCAGTATAAACTCATTAAGAATTGTTTTTATGTCTAAATTTGAGTTTTACGATCAATATGTTGAAATAACATACTTTGATACTTTTATAAGTCATATTTCCAAAAATTTTTATAAAATTATTATGCCGCAACGGAAAAAAGTGTATTATGCGGAAATTGACAAGTTCGGTTCTTTCGAGGGACGGCAGATGAGAAAGAACGGACGTGATGGCAATAATATTAGTGTTTTGATATCGGCAGGAGGAATCCCTGTGCCATTTAAGTTGCCAAAAAGTTTTGATAACACAAGGAATTATTTTGTTATTAACAGTAAGAATGAAAGTGCGCTGATGGTTGACGGCAAATTATACAGTGTTGCTCAAGTGAAAAAGATATTATATAATTTGGAACACTATTCGGGAAAGGCTGCGACGGGAGGGTATCCTGATGTGCCGAATATGCTCGGAATTATTATAATTATCGGAATCCTTGCAGTGGTAGGTATACCTGTCGGATTAGTAAGTTTGGAATGTAAGATTAATCCGACTCATACAAGAGCAGATAACCCACCGGCAAGAATGATATATTTTTTAAGCTGTATGTTTTTAATGATTTCGGTTCTGTTTAATCTATTAATTACAAGAAAAGCAAAAGACGATGACGATCTTGCCGAAATAAACAAAACTAAAAAAAGATTGCTTATTGTATCACTTGTATTGCTGAC
>CAVGRW010000064.1:0-12788 GCA_963631735.1 Bacteroidaceae bacterium
CAGGAACGCCGCCGCTTGTGTAGGTCTGATACGGATAGTTTGTCATCTGCTTTGCAAGGATTGCGTGATACTGGAAATCCTCCTGAACGCAGATAATGTCAATACCACTGTTGTTGAGCATTTCACCCATGATTTTCTGAGTTTTGGGAACAACCTTGCCGTCCTTGTCAAACTTTGACGGAATGGGAAGTCCCGCAACGTTTGAAGAAATAACCGTAAGCTTGTCCGATGTGTCATCTTCCGCAAAGGCTGCTGTTCCGATGCCGACCATGAGGGCGAGAACAAGCAGGGAAGAAACGATGATTTTGATATACTTTTTCATTACACACTGCCTCCAGTATAAAGATAATATAATTATACTAATTTAATCTAAAACAGTCAATATTTTTTTGCTTTGCATCAAAAGAAAACAACGTCAGGTTGATGTTGACTTTTAATTAAATTATTGATAAAATAAATCAAATAGGACATATATGGTGGTGCTTGAAATGCAAAAGAAAGATTTTACCCTTGAAGATCTTCAACATACACAGTATTATATGCTTTGCAAATTGAATGATATTTGTGAGGAGCTCGGGGTGAACTTGATTTTGGGCTGCGGAACACTGTTGGGAGCAATAAGGCACAACGGATTTATTCCATGGGATGACGATATAGATGTTTTAATGAGTAACAGTGATTTCAGAAAGCTGAAAAAATATTTTAAAAAGCACAACAACCATATTGATGGATTGTTTTTTGCCGATTATTCGACCGACCGCGAAACGATTCATTTTCTGCCGAGAATAAGGCTTGACGGCACATATGTTGATGAGTATGCGACTGACGAGCTTAATATCAATAAAGGCCTTTGGATAGATATTTTTGTTTTCTGCGATTGTGCCGGAAACGACAAGCTTTTGGAAATTCAGAAAAAACTGCTTGGATGTATTTTTATGATGCTCGAAAAATATCTTAACAGATATAAGAAAAGACATAACATATATTTTCCGAACACACGAATTTATGATATATCAGAGAAACTGCCTGAGTTTGCAAGAATCAAATTGATTTCGCTGCTCAGAGCCGTGATCTGCTTATTGGGAAGTAAGAATGACAACTTGTTTAATATTTGTATGCACACCGATCACAGAGTAATTCCGAGAAGGTTTATCGAAGAATTGGACGAGCATGTTTTTGAGACAAGAACCTTTAAAATTCCAAAGGATTATGATTCGTACCTGAAGCTGTATTACGGAAACAACTACATGACACCAATGGTAAGTCATTCTCATTTCCCGTTAGATACCGTCGTTTTCCCTGAGGAGATTTTTGAAAAAATAAATGAATTTACTGAAAAGGAGCTGACATGAGTATGTATAACGTAGGTTTTACAACAGGTGTTTTTGATGTTTTTCATGTCGGTCATTTGAATTTGCTTGAAAAGTGCAAGGAAATGTGTTCTCATCTTATTGTCGCAGTCTGCGATGACGATTATGTGAGAAATATAAAACATAAGGAGCCTGTTTATCCGCTTGAGGACAGAGTGAGAATTTTGGCGGCGCTTAAATGCGTTGATGAAGTTGTTGTAATCAATCCCGAGGAAACAGAGGATAAAATGCTTTGCCAAAGCAAATACAAATTTGATGTTTTGTTCTCGGGAGATGACTGGAAGGGTACGGAAAGATACAACAAAACCGAACAGCAATTTGCCAAAATCGGTGTAAGCATAGAGTATTTGCCGTACACACAGGGTATTTCCACAACTCAGATAAAAGAAAAAATGAGAGAAAACGGTTGATTTTGCAATTGCAAAGGACTGTAGATTTTCAGCCTCCAAAACGGTATCATTTTGGAGGTAAAATTTATGAATTTAAACAGAAACAAGATGCTTTGTTTTCAGATTGGAACGTAATACTATGTCGGATTATATTGAAAGAGCAAACAGCGTTGTGCCGTCAAAGGCGCAGATAGATTTTATGAATACGGAATTCATGGCGTTTATCCATTTCGGCATGAACACCTTCTGCAATACGGAATGGGGAACGGGCAGAGAGCCTGAAAAATATTTCAAGCCTGCCGATTTTTCGGCAAAGCAGTGGGTCAGCACGGTCAAAGCGGCGAAGATGAGAGGAATTGTGCTCACTTGCAAGTATTCCGACGGATTTTGTCTTTGGCCGAGCAAATACACGGAGCACAGCGTAAAAAATTCACCGTGGAAGGACGGCGAGGGAGACCTCGTCAAGGAGCTTGCCGACGAATGCGCCGCCGAGGGGATAAAGTTCGGAATTTATCTTTCACCGTATGACATGCATGAACCGAGCTTCGGTACGGAAAAATACAACGATTTTTTTGTAAATCAGCTTACGGAGCTTTGCACGGATTACGGCGATATTTTCTGCGTTTGGTTTGAGCGTGACAACAGCGGACAGCAGAATTACGATTGGCAGAGATACTATGATACGGTTCGCAAATATCAGCCGAATGCGATGATATGCAACTGCGGACCCGATATCCGCTGGTGCGGCAACCATGTCGGAGTGAGCAGAACAAGCGAATGGAGCGTTGTGCCGAAGGATTTAATAAACAATGCCCCGTCGAAAAAGCTTGTTGAGCCGGATCTCGGCAGCAGAAGCAAGATAAAAAGAGCAAAGGAGCTTGTTTGGTTCCCGTCGATTACCGATATTTCGCTCAGACCGGGTTGGTTCTTTCATGAGACGGAGAATTTTGATGTCAAGGTGCTTTCGAAGGCGCTTGAGATTTATTTTAAGTCCGTGGGCAACAACGGCTCGCTGATACTGAATATTTCGCCGTCGCACACGGGTAAAATCGACAAGGTTGATGTTGAGCATCTTGTGACGCTCGGTGTTCAGCTCGGAATTGAATTTAAAGAAAACCATGCCGAGAACGGAAAATTTGAGGACGAGGGTCACAGCGACGATCTCCATACCGCACGGTTTATCAATTCGGGTAAGTCGTATTTCAAAAGTGCACCAAAAGCACGTAAGAGTGTTATTACACTTGATATGGGCGAGGTCAAAAATATAAACAAGGTCGTGCTTGCGGAAAATATTGAAACGGGTCAGCAGGTCGAAAAATTCAAGCTATATTATTTCTTCGATAAAAAATGGCATAAGCTTTACAGCGGAACGACGATCGGCAGAAAGAAAATCTGCCTCTTGCCGACAATGGACGCAAGACGCTTGAAGCTCGTTATCGAAAAGACGAGAGATTTTGCGACGATTACAACGTTTGAGGTCTATTGATTTTAATATAATTAAAAAGGCGTTTCGGAAATTTTCCGAAACGCCTGATTACTTTCAGTTTTGCTCTATTTCAAAATTTATTTAGCAACGTCGATTACGCGGTTTTCGCGGATAACGTTGACCTTGATCTGTCCGGGATACTCCAGTTCATCCTCGATTTTCTTGACGATATCTCTGGCAACGAGCACCATCTGATCGTCCGAAACGGCATCCGGCTTAACCATGATACGAACCTCACGGCCTGCCTGAATGGCATACGATTTTTCAACGCATGGGAATGAGTTTGTGATCTCTTCAAGCTTTTCAAGTCTCTTGATATAGTTCTGAAGATTTTCTCTTCTTGCGCCCGGTCTTGCAGCAGATATCGCATCAGCCGCCTGAACGAGGCAAGCAACGATCGTTCTTGCTTCAACGTCACCGTGGTGAGCTTCAATAGCATGAACAACACTGTCGTTCTCCTTATACTTCTTAGCGTACTCAACGCCAAGCTCAATGTGAGAACCTTCCATTTCGTGGTCGAGAGCCTTTCCGATATCGTGGAGAAGACCCGCACGCTTTGCCGTCTTAACATCTGCGCCGAGTTCGGCAGCCATAAGACCGGCGAGGTAAGAAACCTCAAGTGAATGGTTGAGAACATTCTGACCGTAGCTGGTACGGTATTTCAGCTTGCCGAGCTGCTTAATAAGCTCGGGATGAATTCCGTTGACGCCTGCGTCAATAGCGGCTCTTTCACCCGTCTGCTTGATGGTATGCTCAACCTCACGCTTAGATTTTTCATAAAGCTCTTCAATTCTGGTCGGATGAATTCTGCCGTCGGCAATGAGCTTTTCGAGGGTAAGTCTTGCAATTTCACGGCGAACGGGGTCAAAACATGAAACCGTAATCGCTTCCGGTGTATCGTCGATAATAAGATCGACTCCGGTGATCGTTTCAAGGGTTCTGATATTGCGTCCCTCTCTGCCGATTATGCGTCCCTTCATCTCATCGTTAGGCAGAGCAACGACGGAAACGGTAGCGTCCGCACTGTGATCTGCGGCGCAGCGCTGAATTGCCGTTGCAATAATTTCACGAGCTTTTTCGTCTGCTTCATCCTTTGTTTTCTGCTCATATTCCATAACCTTGACTGCCTTCTCGTGAACGAGATCGGATTCAAGAGTTTTGAGCAAATAATCCTTAGCCTGTTCCTTGTTGAAGCCTGAAATTTTCTCGAGCATTTCGATCTGACTGCGCTTAACAAGCTCAATTTCCTCCGCTTTCTTGTCTGCGGCTTTGATTTTGTTGTTGAGCTGTTCGTCCTTCTTCTCGATGTTTTCCATCTTTCTGTCGAGGCTTTCCTCCTTCTGGGAAAGTCTGCGCTCCTGACGCTGAACCTCGCTTCTTCTCTCACGAAGCTCCTTTTCAAGCTCATTACGCTGACGGTGGATTTCGTCCTTGGCTTCGAGGATAGCTTCCTTCTTCTTGGACTCAGCCTTTGAAACGGCGTCGTTCACAATTCGGGTAGCTTCCTGCTGAGCGGAACCTATTGTGGCTTCGGCTACCTTCTTACGGTAGACAATTCCAACTGCGATTCCTGCTGCCGCAGCGACAACAACACAGGCGACTATGATCACTACAAAAAGTGATATTTTGATTGTCAACAAAGTATAAATGCACCTCCTGTCTTAGAATTTAATTTAAGTAAAAAAATCAATAATTATATTGGCAGGCGGCTGTTCGTTTCCGCTTACCGACGGTGTTATTATAATCCGGCAAACTACAATAACATCTGTAATATTTTAATACATTTTTGCGCTTGTGTCAAGGTGAATTATACGATTTCAATAAACTGTACTAAATTTATCTATTCTATTTATTAAAAATTGATTAAGATTTGGCAAATCGGTTTGACAAATGTATTTTTTTATTGTATAGTTGAACTGCTTGCTATTGTTTTTGAATTATAAGAATATTTTTTTGAGTATAAATCGGGAGATCAACCGTTTGTGCCGAAAAAATACCGCATGTGCCAAAACAGTTGAAAAATCTGTAATTGTTTTATAATATTATATTGTTTGGCATATAATAAGTCGTAATTAAATTTTTTAAACAAAATAGCCGCTGAGAATTGTGTTCTGATTTAATCGGCGGTTATCAAGAGAAAGGGGTATTCTATGAAAAAAATTTCTGAAAGGATAATTGCGATTCTGCTGACGCTCACTATTGTGTTCGGTACGGGAACGGCAATTTCCTATGCGAAAACCGATGCCGATATTCCGAGCGGAGATGTTGTTTTTGACGAGACCGATCCGGGATATAACGAGGGCAAGGATCATCTGACAACGCAGCAGTTCTTTGATACAGTTGACACGATCAACGCGATGTTTAAAAAAGCTTTTGGATTTAATATTATCAATGAAAACAAAATTAAAATCGAAGTCAACGGCGTAATGGAGGATATCTTTACCGAGTGGACTCGTAAGAGCGGCGGAACACTCGATATCATGAAGATAGTCAATTCGCTTCCTGATTTTACAGAGGGCTCGGATAAGGTTTGCGATCTTTTGAAAATCGACGTTGATACACTTGCTCCGATTATGAAGGAAAAGGCAAATGAGCTTTATAAAAACGGCAACACCCTCGGCGGACTTTTTGTCGATTTCGCAAGGCTGTATATTCTCCAAATCGATCACATGGCGATTGATGCTGATCAGAACAAGAAGGACCCGACAATATATAATGTTTTCATCGTGATTTATTATAAGAACGGCAAATCAGAGAAGATAAAGTCCGATTTTGTTTACGATACAACCACTCACGAGCTTAAAAGAAAAAATGACAAAGGCGTTTTTGGTTTCAATATTGACGCCGATGACTATGCTATTTACGCTATAAAAGATACGTGGCAGAGATATTTCGGATTCTGTATAACTTATGATATCCTCGCAAACCTTACGATTTATGATTACGAAACGAAGCGCATCTATCTCACATACGGCGGCAAGGATTGGCTTTTCCAGATTTGGAAAGGAATTTATTGGATTGCAAACGGTGCCGAGATAGGTATTTATAATCGTCCCGAGCAGAAGGTTTGGACTACGGTGTTCCAATGTGCTCCGGATGAGGACATGATGGTTATGAGTCTTGAACTTTTCCAGGGCAGCAGAAGGATTTTTGTACGAGAGGCTCAGCTTCATTGGTGGGTCATCGGCTTCACGGTTGAGGAAAAGGTTTATGACGGCAAGTATCTTACCGCCAAGGGAACGATAGAATTCCCCGATGAGGATTTTGCAGAGCTGTTTGTTAAAGCGGCAAACAAAAAAGGCGTTGTTTCAAGCCGAGACGGCGTGAATGTTTCCTGGTGCTGGGCACAGGACACATAACAGTTTAATATAAAAAATTTGAGACTGTCTCGTTTGGGCAGTCTCTTTTGTTATGCTTTGTATTGAAAGACTTTAAAATTTATAGCCTATGACTCCCGCAAGCAGACTTATACTGTACCGTATGGCTAAAGCTTTGCGAGTAAAAAAACAGCCGCTGAAAATGAATTCGGCGGCTGTAATTATTTAATTTAGCGGATAGACTCAATGAGTTCTTCAAAAGCGTTTATTGTTGTAGAGCCTGCAACGTTGCCTGTTGCAACGATCTCCTCGTTAACGCCCGAAAGGATACTGCTGTAGTCGTTATCCTCAAGTATGTAACCGATCTGGTCGTTCATAAGACCGAATACAAGAAGCTCCTTGTCTGTTCCGACGATATCCTGAAGTGAGGGATAATCAAAATCTGTGCCTGTCCATGAGTGGTCGGCATCAAGATAACCGCCGTAAGCGATTGCCGGTTCAAGCTCACCCGGGATTATTGCAACTGCAAGCTTTGTACCGATTTCAAGATAACCGAGCTCTGTTGCAACCTCAAGAACATTGTTGTCATCGTCTGTTGCTACAACGGTGTTTGTGAGTGCTCCGAGCTTGCCTGCGAATGCAAGGATCTGATTTGTTACGGGAACAAAATATTCCTTCATTCTGTAGTTGAGAAGGGGAGCAACCTCCGTTTCGGCTTCCTTTGATTCAACAATGTGCTTTCCGAGAGCTGTGCCGTAAATCTTGAGAGAGTCAATTCTTGATGTTCCCTCGGGAATGTCGAGACCGTCGTACTGCGAGGAGATTGCAAGTTCGGCGCCCTGAATCTGAATAAAGTTTGCGCCCGCCTTGTTAACTTCCTGCTCAATATAGTACGGGTAGTCGCCTGTGATTTCTGTTCTGCCCGCGCCGTTGCCGACAGCATGAATAGCCATGTTGCAAAGCCATGTTTCCTTTGTGCCGTTATCGGGAACGAAACGGAAACGGTGTACCTTTGTGTCATAAACCTTGGGCTCACGCTTGTCACGGATGAATTCGCCGGATTCGATCTCTGAATAGTACATCTTACCGGTTGTCATTGAATTGACAGCTTCTTTTACCGAGTCAACGGTAACATCATAAAGATGCTTCATGAAGCTTGCATTCTGACCGTTGAGAAGCTTATAGTCTGTGCCGAAGGTATTGTTGATTTTGTTAAGAGCGGGGTTTGCAAAGATCATCTTAACAAGGTCGCCGTTCATACCGAATGTATCAACGCAGCTGTGCTGGTGAAGAACGGAGATGTTGATGCCGACGATGTTGTTAGCCTTTGCAAAATCTGCAAGCTCCTTGCGGATGCCTCTGACATCTGTGCTCGACATACCGAAACCGTCGATAACGGCAAAGACAAGAGTTCCTCTGCCGCTGCCGTCGTTGATTGCGATAACGCGGACACGCTGATCATCGTAGATAGCTGTTGCAGCCTTTGATTTCGGGAAGGAAAGACTGCCTCCGACATAGTGCTTGCCGTCGAGTTCGTCGCCTGTCTGCAGCGATGCGCTGCCGTAGCCGAGGCTCCAAACGGAGTTTGCGGCAGGGGCGGTGAGGTAGTCCTCCATGCCCTCAAAGAACATATCGCTTGTAAAGTTCTCTTTTTGCTCAAATTTAACCGATGAGATATTCTTGTTAATGTTCTTAACAAGGACATCGATTATTTTGTCAGCTAAATTGTAAAGCGACTTGAGCATCATGCCGCCGAGTTCATCCCATGATGTGGGAAGCTTGATCCCTCCAAGATCAACACTCGTGACGGCAACGGTGTCATTTGCCATTGTATCCGCCGCAAAAGCACTGCTTGTCAATGCAACGCTGAAAACGGTAAATACCATAACAATACTGAGAAGCAATGATATTACTTTTTTCATAATATATCACCTTTCTGAATAATATTTTACAGATATAATTTTATCACAAAAGGAGCATTTTTACAACAGAAACAGTATTGTGAAAAATTACTGAAAAGGGGAGCTGATTTTTGTATGGGTTGTTCTATTGCGGAGCTTAGAAACAAGGAAGTTATATGCAAGCTTAACGGAACGAGAATAGGAAACGTTGATGATGTGGAGCTGGATATAAACAGTGGACGTCTTGTTTCGATAATAATTTACGGTAAAGGAAAAATAATGGGCGTTTTCGGAAAAAGCGAGGACATTGTGATCCCGTGGGATGATATTGATGTAATAGGGGAGGACACGATACTTGTCAATTGCGAATGTTCCGTGCCGAAAGGAAGAATTTAAAAACAGGCTGTCATTACCGATGACAGCCTGTTTTTCACATTATGTACAGGTTTTAAGCCTGTTTTTATATTCATCACGCTTATTTTCGATGACATTATTTTTGTTAAGATTAAGATTGAGAATTTCTCTTACCTTGAAAAAGTCTTCCGTCATAAAATCGCCGGCGATGATGTTTGCACGGGCAAGATATCTCGGTGTATTGGCTATCGTGTTGATGAGAGCCTTGAAGTGCCAGCGCAAAGCCTTATCGAGCTTTCTCGGGAAAACTACGCCGATATCGGTTCCGAGGTTAGGGGTCTGCTGAGTCTGGAACCAATAGAAGCCACTTGTATCATTTGTATCGAAAAAATCGGTTGCTTCGGTTACAAATTCGTGGGCATGCTTGCCGTGACGTTTCTTTTCCCACGGAAGGATATGAGGACAGTTGACGCTGTATTTGTATTCCTCACAGTAGTTGATCATTATGTAACGCTTGCCGGATTTTCTCATGTCACCCATAGTGATATCGCCGATGTTTTCAAAATCCGTGAAAGCATATTTTGACGGTTCAATCGTTCTTTCGAGAATTTCATCAACCTTTTTGGGGTCGGCATGGAAGCGTAAATTGAACGGTCCGAGCTTCTGCGGCTGATATTCTCTGATATCGAGAATAAAAAATTCACTCGGGTGCTCGTCCATGACCTTGCGGAATTTTTCCATCTCGGGCTCAAAGGGCAAGCCCTTTGTTATGCCATGGCAGAAAACTATCTGACCGTTTTTGTCCGTGTCGATACGAACGCAGAAATGACGGATACCGTAGTTGAACTGCTGGGTAAGATCACCGTCCTGACAGCAGGCGATAGGCTTCATCTTGAAGCTGCCTGCGTTGTGTGCGCTGGGCATGACGACGTTGCAAAGCTTTACGTCGTCTTTAATATATGACATCCATTCGGAGTAAATCATTTTTCCACTTCCTCAGATATTGTAGCAGATATTTATCTTGTGCCTGAGAACCTCTTTTATGCTGTCAATTGCGCCGCGCATATAAATCTTCGGATCAAACACCTCGGGATCCTTGGCGAATTCTGCCTTAATTCCGTTTGTGTAAGCCTGACGAAGCTCCGTCGCAAAGTTTATTTTCGTAATTCCTGCGGCGATGCAGTCCTTGAGAACCTCGTCTGAAAGTCCCGATGCGCCGTGGAGCACCAGCGGAGTGTCGATTGCGGCATGGATTTCCTTTATACGCTCAACGTTGATGTGCGGCGTGCCCTTGTAAACGCCGTGAGCCGTGCCGACTCCGATTGCAAGAGTGCTGACGTTTGTTCTTCTGACAAATTCCTCGGCTTCACTTACCTTTGTGTAGCTGGCTTCAAGGTCGGTGTCGCCTTCCTCCTTGCCGCCGATCGTGCCGAGCTCGCCCTCAACGGAAACGTCCATCGGAAGTGCAAAATCGGTGACTTCCTTTGTGAATTTTATGTTGTCCTCAAACGGCATAAGGCTTCCGTCAAACATAACGGAGGAAAATCCGCCTGCAACGCATTTCTTTGCCAAAGCGAGACTGCTGCCGTGGTCGAGATGCAGAGCATAGTCCACAGGGCAATCCGCCATAAGCTCACGCATCATGGCAGGATAAATCGCAATTCCGCCGTAGTTGAGCGTTCTCGGGATCATCTGAACAATGACGGGAGTACGCATCTCGTGCATGATCTCAGAAACAGCCATTGCCGATTCGAGATTGTCGATGTTGAATGCGGGAATCGCATAGTTTTCTTTCTCGGCTCTTTTCATGAGTCTTGCCGAAGAAACAACCATATAAAACACCTTCGTTCCTTGAATTTATTCTTTAAAGTTAATTATTTTCCAACCGTCGGCAATATATACAATGCCCGAAATGACGGAAATTATTGCGGTTATTCCCATCAGAATATTCGATACAAGGCTCATGTTGAAGCCGAGCGAATAAACCGACGAAATTTCGCAAAGCAGCATGACGATGACAAAGGAAACCATTTGCATAACTGTTTTTATCTTGCCGCCGATGTTTGCGGGGATAACAACGTTCTGCGCCGCCGCTATCATTCTTAATGATGTAACCGCAAAGTCACGGGTGAGAATTATCATCACTATCCATATGCTGCAAAGCCCGTCCTTCATGAATGCGAGCAGACCTGCCGTTACAAGCATTTTGTCTGCAATCGGGTCAAGCAGCTTGCCGAAATTCGTGACGATGTGATTTTTTCGTGCAATCCGTCCGTCAAGCGCATCGGTTATTGCGCCGAGGGCAAAAATAATTGCGGAAATCAAAAATTTATGTTCGATGCCGGCAAGGTATATCGCAAGAAAAATCGGTGCGATAAACATTCTGCCGATTGTGATTTTATTTGGTAAATTCATTATGATACCATACCTTATATTATGCTGTAGGTAATTCGTTTAGGCTGTAACCTCACCGATGAGGTCGTAATCCTCAACGTCAAATATCTCAACATCAACAAAATCGCCGATATCAAGATCCTTGTGAGATGTGAATTTTACAAGTCCGTCGATTTCGGGGGCGTCCATATAGGTTCTGCCCGTGTAGCTGTCGGAATATCCGTCGTAGTCCTCAACAACAACCTTGTAGGTTTTGCCGATTTTCTCGCTGTTCTTTTCCTCCATAATGCTGTACTGATCCTGCATTATGACCTCGCCGCGGCGTGTTTTAACATCGTCGTCAACCTGATTATCCATATCGAAAGCAGGGGTACCCTCCTGCGGTGAGAAGGTGAATACGCCCAAACGGTCAAATTCAATCTCGTTGACAAATTCGGCAAGCGTTTCAAATTCTTCTTCGCCCTCGCCCGGGAAGCCGACAATGAAAGTTGTTCTGATGACAACGTCGGGAATTTCCGATCTGAGCTTTGAAATAACGCTGCGAATGAGCGCCTGATCGCCTCTGCGGTTCATCGCCTTGAGAATTTTATCGTCGGCATGCTGAAGCGGAAGGTCGATATAATTGACAACCTTTTCCTGATTTTTCATGGTTTCGATGAGCTCATCCGTAATTCTGTCGGGGTAGCAATAAAGAAGTCTTATCCATTCGATAGACTCAATTTTGCAAAGCTCGTTGAGAAGCTCGGGTAATTTAAGCTCTCCGTAAAGGTCGAGACCGTAGCTCGTTGTGTCCTGGGCGATGAGAATAAGCTCCTTAACTCCGGACTCGGCAAGCTGCTTGGCTTCGTCGATAACATTCTCCATGCTGCGGCTTCGCATATTGCCTCTGATTGAGGGAATAGTGCAGTAGGTGCAGCGGTTTGAACAGCCCTCGCCGATTTTGAGATACGCCCAATACTGCGGCGTGGTGAGAATTCTCTGACCCTCAAGCGGAAGCTCACACTGAGGGGGATAGTTCTCGATCGTGTCAACGCCGGACATGACCTCCTCAACGGTTTTGATTATATCGCCGTTTGCACCGATACCGATAACGGCATCAACCTCGGGAATTTCTTTAACGATCTCGTCCTTGTATCTCTGCGCAAGACAGCCTGTGACGATGATTTTGCTGATAACGCCTTCCTTTTTCAGCTCGACCATGTCAAGAATATTTTCGATAGCTTCCTTTTTGGCATCGTCAATGAAGCCGCAGGTGTTGACAATAACGACATCGCAGCCGTCAACGTAATCAACGATTTCCCAGCCCTCGGCATCCATGAGTGCAAGCATATGCTCGGCATCAACCTGGTTTTTCGGACAGCCGAGAGAGATCATTCCAACCTTGTAATTCATAAAATCACCTTTAGCAATTTAATAGTCCTCGTAATATTCGTCGTCGGAGAATTCGCTCATTGCTTCGCGGATATCGGAAAACGAATATCCCATTCTTTGCAAAGCGGAAAAAACTTTTTTTCGTCCGACTTCGTCATTCATTCTATTATAATATCTTTTGCCGATAATATCAACTATTCTTTGAA
>CAVGRW010000065.1:0-12548 GCA_963631735.1 Bacteroidaceae bacterium
GCTATTGCCATGAACCAAAGCAATCCGTCAAGACCGAACCAAATCGGGAGCAGAAGCACAAGACCGACGCCGCAGACTATTTCTCTGAGCATTGAAAGAGCGGTAGATGTTCCTGCCTTGCCGAGGGATTGAAGAAAAATCGTAACACCCTTGTTTACGCACGAAAGTATCGTTGCACAAAGAATTATGCGAATGGCTTTGATTGCAAACTGTGTATAGTAAACGCTCTCGTTTCCTGCACCGAAAATGCCGATAAGCTGCGTCGGGAAAAGCTCGAAAATAATAGTCGCAACAAGTCCTGCGGCGGCTTCCGCAAGCATAAGAAAGCGCATAAGCTCACGCACTCTGTCCTTGCGGTCTGCACCGAGGTTGAAACCGACGATGGGAATACAGCCTGCCGACATGCCGATTGCGATTGACATAATTATCTGGAAAAATTTAAGAACAATGCCGATGACAGCCGTCGGTATCTGGGCGTACTCGTTCTGTCCGAAGATAGGATCGAGTGCGCCGTATTTTTTGCACATATTGAGCACCGCCGCCATTGAAAAGACAATGGAAATCTGGGCGAGAAAGCTTGAAGCGCCGAGCGGAATGATTTTAAAGATAACCGATTTGTCGGGAACAAAACTTGTTTTGCATAGCTTTACGCTTTTTAATTTAAAAAGATAAATGAGCGAGAGAACGGCGGAGAGAATTTGACCGATTACGGTTGCGACTGCCGCACCCATCATGCCCCAATGAAATTTGAAAATGAATATCGGGTCGAGAATACAGTTGCTTATTGCGCCGACGAGCAGGGTGATCATCGCAAAACGAGGATTGCCGTCCGAACGGATTATCGGATTAAGTGCCTGACCGAACATGTAGAACGGAACGCCGAGCGAAATCCAAAAGAAATACTCTTTTGAAAGCCGGAAGGTTTCTTCGTTGACCGTGCCGCCGAAAGCGGTTATGATTTGATCGGCAAAAATCAAGTAAATTGCCATTAGAACAATGCTTGAGCCGACTGTCAGCAGAACCGAATTGCCTATGCTTTTGTGAGCTTTTTCAAAGTCCTTTGCGCCGAGACGAATGCTGACGAATGCGCCGCAGCCGTCGCCAATCATTGTTGCTATTGCGAGGGCAATGACCGTCAGCGGAAATACTACCGAGTTCGCCGCATTGCCGTAAGAACCGAGATAATCGGCGTTTGCAATGAAAATCTGATCGACAATGTTGTAGAGCGCACCGACGAGCAGCGAGATTATGCACGGCAGTGAAAATTTACGCATGAGCTTTCCGATTCGCTCTGTTTCCAAAAATGAATTGACCTTTGTTTCTTCCATAATGAAGCCTCCTGTCGCTTTACAACACAAACAAAAAGCACACGCCTAAAGCGTGCGCCGTAAAGCCGGAGTTGAACGATACACGCCAAAGCTTGCACTTTGTGTCGTATCAGGACGGGAAGTCCGTGTATCGTGTCTTCAAGCTGAAATATTTAGTAACCGCCGATTGAATGTGTTTATTTCAACCGACGATTAACTATTATACATTGATTTTTTGAATTTGTCAAAGCTTTATTCAATACTCATAGTTGCTATAATTATTTATTCAGTCGATTTACTATGGATTCTAAAAGTAGGTAATCTTCATTATTCAAAGTTGAAATCTTTTGCACGAGAGAATTCATTTGAGATTTGCTTCTTTTACCGAATAAAAAATAATCCGAGGTTGAGTCGAGTGCTATGCATAAATTGATTAAATTTTCCGGTCGAATGCCTTTTTTGCCTAATTCGATACATGAAATAGATTGTAGACTCAATCCGATGGTTTCGGCAAGCTGTTCCTGAGTAATATTTAATTCTTTTCTTCTGAGCGCAATGCGCTTGCCGATTTGAATCAATACCTGATCATTTCCCATCTTAATCACTCCTATTAATCTTATTTTATAGAAAAAGATGAAAAATTATAATCAACTTTAATTATAATAACTTGACAAATTATAACTATAATTGTATAATTCTGATGGATATTGTAATAAATATCCTATTTGAATTAAAAGAGAGGTTATTAAAATGAATTGTAAAAGATGCGGAACGAGCTTTGAGGGCAATTTCTGTCCAAATTGTGGAACGCCTGCGGAGAGAGGAAATGAAGAGACAAATAATCAAGTCGTCAAAACGCCGCCGCAAAACAGTTATCTCGATGAGTTAAATAAAACTTTGGACGAGCCACAGACGCCAAGCCGGAAGAAAAAGCCGATATATCAAAAATGGTGGTTCTGGGTAATTATTGCAGTTATCCTCATAATTATTATTGCAAATATGGGCTCATGTGGAGATGATAATTCGGATTTGTCAAACAATAATGACGGGTATGTGGATTCGGTCGATCAGACAACCGAAGAAACGACAACTCGTGAGATAACGACCACAACCAAACCGACAACGACTGTTCCGAAACTTTCCGAAAGCGAGTTTAAGGCACAGTGCTCAACAATCGGATTTGATACACTTTCGAGAAATCCCGATAAATATAAAGGAAAAAAATACAAGTTTACAGGTAAGGTTATACAGGTTTCCGAATCCACGCTTCTTGGAATGACATTTTGTGATCTTAGAATAGATGTTACCAAAGGCGAATACGGATGGGAAGATACAATATATGCAACCGTTACGTTAAACGAGGGCGAAGACAGAATTTTGGAAGATGATATCATTACAATTTGGGGAACATGTGATGGTAACTATACATATACAAGCGTTATGGGTGCTTCCATTTCTCTCCCGAAAATAGATGTAGAATATTTTAAAATTTCATAAAAAAAGATCGCATTCAGGAAAAATCTTGAATGCGATTTATTATTTTTTGTTTATTCAATGCTCATCGTCGCATAGGCGTTCAATGACATGTCGGCGGTGTTGCCGTTTATGAACTCATAATAGCCCTGTGCGCCGACCATTGCGCCGTTGTCGCCGCAGTATTTAAGCTCGGGGGCGTAAAGCTCCCAGCCGTTCTTTTGGCAAAGAGCTTCCATATCCCTGCGGAGAACTGAGTTAGCCGAAACGCCGCCTGCAAGCACGATCTTTTTATAACCGAGGTCTTTTGCCGCTTTCTCTGTGTTCTCGGTTAGACAGCGTACAACCGCCTTGATATACGATGCGCCGAGGTCGGGAACGTTTATCTCCTCGCCCTTCTGCTTTGCAATATTTATGGTGTTCAGTGCGGCGGTTTTCAGCCCCGAAAAGCTGAAATCATACGGTGCGCCGTCAACTCTCGGGTGCGGCATTTTGTATGCTGTCGGGTCGCCGTCCTTTGCAACACGGTCAAGGTTAAGACCGCCGGGGTAGGGCAGCCCCATTGCTCTTGCCGCCTTGTCCATCGCTTCGCCTGCCGCATCGTCATGCGTGTAGCCGACGATTTTAAACTTCGTATAGTCCTTGACCTCGACAATGTGACTGTGTCCGCCCGAAACAACAAGGCAGAGAAATTCGGGCTCAAGCTCGGGGTGGGTGATGTAGTTTGCGGCAATGTGTGAGCGCAGGTGATGCACGGGAACAAGCGGAATTCCGCTTGCAAGCGACAGACCTTTGGCATAATTCACACCGACCAAAAGTGCACCGATAAGTCCGGGTGCATATGTAACGGCAATTGCAGAAATGTCATCAAGAGTACAGCCGGCATCGCTCAGCGCCTTGTTGACAACGCCGGAAACGGCTTCAACATGGCGGCGTGATGCAATCTCGGGCACAACTCCGCCGTAGATTATATGCTCCTGCACCTGAGAAGCAACAACGCTTGACAGCACCTTTCTGCCGTCCTCAACGACCGCCGCCGCAGTCTCGTCACACGAGGATTCGAGGGATAATATTTTCATTTGATATCACATTCTTTCAATGTCATAATGACCGCATCTTCGGCGGGATTTGTATAGAAATTTTTGCGCTCGCCTGCCGTTTGGTAGCCGAGCTTTTTATATAGCGAAATTGCTTTTTCGTTGCTTCTGCGAACCTCAAGCGTGATGAATTCGCACTTTCTGCCGAACGCATTTTCCTGCGCCGCTTTTAGAAGCTTTTCGCCGAGTCCGAGCCGCCTGTAATCGGGGCGCACGGCGATATTGTCAATATACGCCTCGCCGCAAACCTCGTGAACGCCGATATAGCCAAGCGTCTTTTTGCCCGACTGAGCGACGAGAAAATGAGCATTTTCATTGTCAAGCTCCTCTGCGATTCCCTCCTCTGTCCACGGAGCGGAGAAACAGAGCTTTTCAATCTCGGCAATGTCAGAAACATGCTCGGCGGACATCGGCTTGATTTCGGCAGTCAGAGCGTCAAGAAGCCTTGAAACAAAGCTTTCAATCTGATCCGCACAGGCAGAGTAAACGTCCTCATTGCCGCCGTAAGGGTCGGAGATTTCAGGCTCGGGAACAATGACCTTGAATTTCGGATTCAGCGTCATGATTGCCTGCTTATGCGCCTTCGTCATGCAGACCATAAGGTCGGTTTCGTCAAATATATATTGGTTGATCTGCCTTGAACGGTGGTCGGAAATGTCCGCACCGTGCATTCTTGCCGCCCAAAGCGCAAGCGGCGATGCGCTGTCGCCCGTAAATGCGCCGAGACCGCAGCTTTGGCAGGTTATGTTTTCGATTTTTCTGTCGGCAATGAGCCTTTTGCAAATGCCCTCCGCCATTGCACTGCGGCAGGTGTTGCCCGTGCAAACAAAGGTAATTTTCATATTTATCATCCTATCAGATAGCGGCTGTCAAGCTTTCCGTTAAAGAATTCGATAACGCTTTTTGCCGCCCTGTTGTTCATTTCACGGAAATTTTCTTTCGTGAACGGAGCTGTGTGGGGTGTCAAAACAACGTTCGGCAGACCCACAAGCGGGGAGTCCGTGCAAGGCTCATTGTCAAAAACATCGACCGCCGCACCCGATAGCTTGCCCGATTTCAGCGCATCGACAAGCGCGTTTGTGTCAACGATTTTGCTCCTTGCCGTGTTGATGAGAATCGCTCCGTCTTTCATTTTTGAAAATATTTTTTCGTCTATCATGTTGACGGTGCTTTCGTTGAGCGGAACGTTGATTGAAACGTAATCGCTTCTCTCGAGAAGCTCGTCAAGCTCGGCGTAGTGTGCGCCGAATTCGTCCTTGGGATGGCGGCAATAGTAAAGCACTTCCATGCCGAACGGAACGGCACGCTTTGCGATTTCCTTGCCGATTCCGCCGAAGCCGATGAGACCGAGCGTGTGATTTTTTGCGCCCGGGGTCATAATTCGCTTCCATTCGCTTCTGTTCATGCTCTCGCTTTGCAGGTCAATTCGCCTTGCAAAATAGAGAATATATGCCATAACACTCTCGGCTACCGAGCCCTCAACCGTGCCGAGCGCACGGGCAACTGCAACGCCGTTCTTTTTGCAGAAATCAATGTCTATCGAATCGTAGCCGACTCCTCGGCGTGAAACGAGTTTGAGATTTTTGCTTTCTTCTATTGCTTTGTTGCTTATTCCTTCGGGACCGCATATAACTGCGTCGGCGTCAAGCACGAGTGAACGAACATATTCTTCATCCGTGGCGCTTCCTATATCCTCTGCGCTGTGATCTTCAACATTAAAGCCTGCATCCTGCAGCATTTTCAGTGCAGTGTCGTCATCTGTCGAAAAATTTCTTGCTGTAACAACAACCTTCATTTTGCATTATCCTTTTGCATCGTACCAGCTCTTGCCGCAATGCACATCTGCGGTGAGCTTGACCTTCATTTTGCATGCATTTTCCATTTCTTCACGGACGATTTTCTGAACCTGCTCCTGTTCGTTTTCGGGAGCTTCGACAATCAGTTCGTCGTGAATTTGCATGATGAGCTTCGCCTTGAGATTTTCTCTTTCGAGCCTGTTGTAAACACGAACCATCGCAATTTTGATTATGTCTGCGGCGGTTCCCTGAATCGGCATGTTTCTTGCAACACGCTCGCCGAAGTTGCGAATCATAGCGTTTGAAGCGGCGAGCTCGGGCAGATAGCGGCGGCGCTTGAACAGAGTCTGAACGTAGCCGTCCTCCTTTGCCTTGGCGATGACGTTTTTCATGTAGCTGTCAACGCCCGAGAAATGGTGAAGATAGCCCTTGATGTATTTATCTGCCTCGGCTCTCGTTACGCCGATATCGTGGGCGAGAGAGAATGCGCCGATGCCGTAAACAATGCCGAAATTGACTGCTTTTGCACGGCTTCTCATCAGCGGAGTTACCGCCTCAACGGGCATATTGAAAACCTGCGAAGCTGTAATTGTGTGGATATCGTCGCCGTTGTTGAAGGCGGATATCATTGTCTCGTCGTTCGCAATGTCCGAGAGAACACGCAGTTCAATCTGAGAATAGTCGGCGTCAACGAGCACACAGCCGTCCTTGGCAATAAAGAATTTTCTCAGCTCACGTCCAACCGGAGTTCTGACGGGAATGTTCTGAAGATTTGGTTCTGTCGAGGAGATTCGACCCGTCTTTGTTTCGGTCTGGTTGAGCGTTGAATGAATTCTGCCGTCGGGCGCAATACATTTCTGCAAGCCGTCGCAGTAGGTCGATTTGAGCTTCGCAAGCGTTCTGTATTCGAGAATGAGCGAAACTATCGGATAATCGGGCGCAAGACTTTCAAGCACGTCGGCATTGGTCGAATAACCCGATTTTGTTTTCTTCTTTGCCGGAAGCCGGAGCTTTTCAAAAAGAATTGTTCCGAGCTGCTTCGGCGAGTTTATATTGAATTCTTCGCCTGCAAGGTCGTATATCTCGCTGACAAGGGAGTTGACCTTTTCCTCAAGCACCGCTCCGTATTGCCGGATACTCTCACGGTCAACTAAAAATCCCGTGACCTCCATTGAGGAAAGCACCTTTGAAAGCGGCATTTCAATATCGTATAAGAGGGGAAGCTGGTCGTTTTCTTCGATTTGCTTGATGACCTTTTTCCATGCGCCCTTTAAAGCGGCGGCTTTGAGAGCCGTCTCGTTTTCCTCACTAATTTCGGGGCAGAGTGCGCCGTATTCCTGCGCCATTCTGACGGGCGAATAGTCGCTCGCCGAGGGGTTGAGAATGTAGCCTGCGATCATGATGTCGCTGACTTTTCCGTTTATTTGAACGTCACGCATGAACGCCCACGAATAGAGCGGCTTTGCGTCACATGTTATTTTTTCGATTTTTTCGTTTGAGAGAATATCGGCAAGCTCCGAAGCAAATGTAAAGCTGTTGTTATCAACAACGGCAATGAATTCGCCGCAGTCGAAAGCGATTGAAATTATATCGCCGTCGGAGAATTCGGGAACAAAATAAGCCTTATCGCCGAGCTTGATTTCCGAGAGCGAGTCAAGGTGCTTGACGGGAACGCTGACCGTTTCAATGTCGGTCTGTTCACCCTTGCCGAGGTCGAATTTTTCAATCATGCTGAACATCTCGAGCGAGGCAAGAAGCCTTGAAGCCTTGCCTCTGTCGGGAGCGGACGGAATGTATGTGTCCATGTCCGTGTCAATCGGGGCGTCCGTGCGGATCGTGCCGAGCGTGTGGCTGAGCATTGCACTGTCCTTGGAATTGACGAGCTTTTCACGAAGCTTGTCCTTTATGTCGATAGTGTCAATATTGTTGTAGATATTTTCAACCGAGCCGAAACGCTGAATCAGATCGCCTGCGGTCTTGGGACCGACTCCCGCAACACCGGGGATATTATCCGAGCTGTCGCCCTGGAGCGCCTTTATTTCAATCATCTGCCATGGTTCAACGCCGTAATCCTCTTTGATTTTCGCCTTGTCATAGGGGATAGTCTGCGTTCTGCCCATCTTGGTTGAGGCGAGAAGAACAGTTGTTGTGTCGCTGACAAGCTGTAAGCTGTCACGGTCTCCCGTTGCAATAAAGCACTTGTCTCCGTCCTTCATCTGAACAGAAAGTGTGCCGAGAATATCGTCCGCTTCCCAGCCTGCTTTTTCAACGACCTTGTAGCCCATGAGTGTCAAAAGCTCCTTGAGGACGGGCATCTGCTGTTTAAGCTCCTCGGGCATGGCGTGACGGCCTGCCTTGTATTCGGAATACATTTCGTGGCGGAAGGTCGGCTTCTTGACGTCGAAAGCAACGGCAACTCTGTCGGGCTGACAATCGTCGAGAAGCTTATGAAAAATATTCATGAAGCCGTAAATTCCGTTCGTATATTTGCCGTCCTTGGTGCTCAGAAGCTTTATTCCGTAAAAGGCACGGTTGATTATGCTGTTGCCGTCAATAACAAGAAGTCGCATTTTATTTCACCTTACTTAATTTAGCGTTGATTTTGTCACGGTCGGGAGTAACGTTGACCGAGTAATAAACGTGGTATATAACCTTGCCGTAGGGCGCTCCCTGCGGCTTTTTGAGATTTTTAACATATGTGTAGTCAACGGGAACGAGCTTTGCGTCACGAGCCTTTGAATGGTAGGCGGCGATTTCGGCAGCTTCAACTATCGCCTCATCGCTTATCTCCCTGTTGTCGCTGACGATTATAACATGAGAGCCCGGGAACTTCTGCGTGTGAAGCCACATATCATTCTTTGCGGCTGTTTTGAGCGAAAGCTTATCGTTCTGCACGTTGTTCCTGCCGACGAGAACTCGGAAGCCGTCGGTCGTTCTGTATTCGATAGGCGGCAGAGTCTTGGACGATTTTTTGTCCGTTCCCCGTTTCTTCTTAACATAACCGCCGAGCGAAAGCTCGTTGCGAATTTCGTCGATTTCCGCCTGCGTGTCGGCTCGTTCAAGCGAATCGGCAACCGTTTCAAGGTAAGCAAGCTCCTGCTTGCTCTCCTCAATGAAGCCTGTCAGAAGCTGCTCGGCAGTCTTTGCCTTGCGATATTCCTTGAAATATTTTTGTGCGTTCTGCGCTGGGGATTTTGACGGATCCGCCTTAATTCTTATCGGCTTGTTTTCATCATAATAATTTTCAAGGTCATAGAAAAGCGCACCCTTTTCAAGCCTGTAAAGATTTGCGTTGATGAGTTCGGCATTGATTCTGAGCTTTTCTCTGTCCGCACAGTGAGCCAACTCCGATTGCCTCAGGCTGAGCTTTTTTGAAACTCTTGCTATCGCCGAATTGAGGAGCTTTACTAAGTCCTGACCCTTTTGCTTCGTGCGCTCAAGGCGGTCACATTCATAATAGAACTCGTCGAGAAGCTCGGAAAAGCTTGATTTTATCTCCGTCCTGTAGCGGTTGCCGTATTGTTTTATCGGGAAGAAGGAAAAGTCAACAGGCTTGCCCGTTTCGTCCTTGAGCATGAACGGAATGCCGGGTTCATTCATGATGATATTGCGTAAATTGTCAAGATTTTTTGAGAGATATTCAAAGCCCTTGTCGCTGACCTCGTCGGTGTAAAGCTCGCCGAATTCTCCGCAAAGCTCACGGCAGGTGAGGGGAGACGCACCCTGCAAGGTGCTGAGCACGGCGGACGAGAGCGATTTTAACGGGAATGTTTTGATCTGTGCGATGATATTCTCCGTCGTGTGATCTGTTATGTTGAGCTTGCTCTGCGGCGGCGGTGCAATATACTTGAAGCCGGGCAAAATCTGACGAACAGCCGACTGGCTGAGGTCAACTCGCTTGATTGCGTCAACGATTTTTCCGTCGCCGTCAAAGAGAATGATGTTTGAATATTTTGCCATTATCTCAATCGAGAGAATGAGCTTTATTTTATCGCCGATTTCGTTCGTGGCGTTGAAGTCAAGGTAAAGTATTCGGTCAAGACCCGATTGACGGATATCGACAAGCTGAGCGTTAAGCAGTTTTTTTCTCATAAGCATGCAGAACATCGGCGGAACGGCAGGGTTCTCGGGCGCATGCTCGGTCAGATGAATTCTCGGGCTGTTGCCCCTTATCGAAAGAAAAAGCTTCTTTGCTCCGTTTTTGCCGCGCAGGTGAATAACCAGCTCCTCGCGGGAGGGCTGATGAACCTTTTCAACTCTGCTGAATGAGATTTCTCTGAGCAGTTCGTCTTTAATTTTGCTGAGAAATATTCCGTCAAGTGCCATAATTACCTCAAATAAATTTTATCGGATTTTCCTGTTTAATGTCAATAATTTCAATGTCGGGGAACTGCGCCTGCAATTTTTTCACAAGAACGGGAACAACAACAATTTCCGTCTCGTAATGACCTGCGGCGATGAGCGTTATGCCCTCTTGAACGCAGTCGAGAAAGTTGTGATGCGATGCGTCGCCTGTGATGAAAGCGTCAATTTCGCCTGCCGCTTCAATCAGTGAACAGCCTGCGCCCGTGCAGATTGCGATTTTTTTAATTTTTTTGCCTGCGTCGGCATAGCGCACCTTTGTGCTGAGCGCGTTTGCGATTTTTCCTGCAAGCTCATCCGCTGTGGTCGGTTCAACCGTTCCGAGCCTTAATATCGGGTCGTCGGCACGGGTGACTTTTATTCCGAGCAATTCGGCAAGACTGTCGTTTGTTCCGCCGTCAGCTATGTCAAGCGGAGTGTGACAGCAGAGTGCGTTTATCGAGCTTGCGACAAGCTCATACGGCACACTGCCCTTTATCACGGATTTTATCGGGTTGAAAATGACAGGGTGGTGGCTGATTATCAGGTCCGCACCTATTGCCTTAGCTTTTTTGATTTCCTCGGGAGTGATATCGAGCACAACGGCAACCCTTTTGACCTCGGCTTCCATATCGCCGACAAGCATGCCGCTGTTGTCCCAGTCCTCCTGTGTTTCAAAGGGGGCAATGCTGTTAAGATAATCGTAAAAATCCTTTACCTTTGCCATTTTTCCACCTCTTTTATTATTGCTTCAAGCCGCTCTTTTTCACTCTCGTCGCCGCCGTGGGCGTTGAGGGCGGAAAGGCGAGCCGTTATTCTTTTGAGTTTTTTATTTATGAAAGCCTCAGCCGCTTCGTCGTGGCGTGTGAGGAGACTGCCGAACATTATCTCGGCTTCGCTGTGTGAGGTTACGGAGCCTGTGTAGACCGCTCCGATACATATGTAAACCTTGCCGTCCTCGAAGCAGACCGTTTCGTCGGTTATTTCAAATCCGTTTGAGAAAAGATATTTGCGAACGTCCTCGTCGTGCGACTGCGGCTGTAAAATAAGCTTGTATTTTTCATTTTTGACCCATTCGGCGGCAGTCAGAATTTCGGAGATCAGAATGCCGCCCATGCCTGCGATAACGATATCGTCGGCATCGTCGGGAGAAACACATTTAAGCCCATCGGAAAGGCGAAGCTGAACCCTGTCCTCAATATGATTGGAGCGGACGGTTTCCAAGGCGTTTTCCAATGGACCTTTTCTGAGATCTGCCGCAACGGCAGACGGTATTTTGCCCGACAAAATGAGCGCTGTCGGCAGGTAGGCGTGGTCGGTTCCGATGTCAGCAACACGGGAACCGTCACGAACCATATCCGCCGCCGATTGAAGTCTCGGCTTAAGTCGAATCATTTGCTTGCAAGATAAGCGTTGATGTCTGCAACCATCTGCTCAACGTCAACACCGTGAACGGCGCATGCCATTTCAAGGCTCTCGCCTCTTGCCGAGGGGCAGCCGAGACAGTGCATACCCATGTTGAGGAAGAACTCGGCTGTACCGCTGTCTGCATCAAGAATATCGCCTATAAGCATATCTTTAGTAACTTCTGTCATATTAAAACCTCCGTTTCATACTGTTATATATATTATACACATTATTTATTATTTTTCAAGGTTAAATGCCTTTATACTCTTTTCAAAGAGGTAAAAATATGTTAGAATAAACCGAACGGAGGTATAAAAGTATGAAAAAGTTTTTGTTTTATCTTATAGAATGGACATGGGCACTGCCGATCAACCTTGTCGGCTTCATTGCCTATATAATTTTTGCTGTCATCAAGGGCTGTAAGCATGAAAGGTTTTTCAATGCGACGATTACATATGTGCCCGGCGATTGGGGCGGAATTTCGTTCGGAACGTTTATTTTTATGAATCCCGACCGACCCGACGATTGGCTTCAGGACACAAGAATTCATGAGTACGGCCACACATGGCAGGCGCTTTTGCTCGGACCTATATGGTTCCTTGTTATTGCAATTCCGTCATTCATCTGGTGCAATTTCAAGCCCTGCATCAACTATCGAAAGAACAACAATGTTTCCTATTACTCCCTCTATTGCGAAGCATGGGCAAACGCATGGGGACAGAAGTTCACGGGTCTCAAGCAGACGAGGATAGGAAAGTAAGTTCGTATATAGGCGCCCCTTTAGGGGAGCTGTCAGCGAAGCTGACTGAGGGAGTAAGGTTTTATCAGACTTAAACTCCTTCCGTCACGACTTCGTCGTGCCACCTCCCTCAAGAGGGAGGCCACGAAGATTTTGCGCCAAATTGAAATACATAATAAATTTTTCATTGATTTAGTAGGGGCGTGCATTGCACGTCCGCCAAAGTCAGCAGAAAATAAAAACGGACGACCAATGGTCGCCCCTACAAATAATATTGTAGTTTTATAAAACTCATGATTTGTTTTATGATTTTTAAATTTTGCAGAAACTAATCAAGGCTTCCCCTTGAGGGGAAGCTCCGTCGTAAGACGGTGATGAGGTGGAAAAG
>CAVGRW010000066.1:0-12473 GCA_963631735.1 Bacteroidaceae bacterium
TACTATACTACCACAATAAAGTTTGGAGGAAAACATTATGAAAAAAATTATTGCAATCACGCTTGCCGTACTCATGGCAGCAATGACATTCATCTTCGCAGGCTGCGGCGATAAGAAAGCTGCGACGGATGACGACAAGAATGCGGCATCCTCAAGCGACCTCGCTTATGTTCAGAGCAAGGGCACACTTGTTGTTGGTATCACGGACTTTGAGCCGATGGACTACAAGGCAAAGGGCAGCGACGAATGGATCGGTTTTGACGCAGATATGGCTAAGGCTTTCGCAAAGAGCATCGGTGTTAACGTTGAATTCGTTGAGATCGACTGGGACAACAAGGTAATGGAGATCAACAACAAGTCGATCGACTGCGTATGGAACGGCATGACTCTCGTTGACGAGGTTACATCAACAATGTCCTGCACAAATGCTTACTGCAATAACGCTCAGGTCGTTGTCGTTAACAAGGACGTAGCTTCCAAGTATAACAGCGTTGAAGCTTGCAAGGAGCTCACATTTGCTGTTGAGGCAGGCTCCGCAGGCGAGAAAATGGCTTCGGAAAACGGCTTCAAGGCTACACCGGTTAAGGATCAGGCAACAGCTCTTACCGAGGTTTCCTCAGGCACATGCGATGCAGCTATCATCGACAAGCTCATGGCTGCCGCAATGGTAGGCGAAGGCACATCAAACGCAAAGCTTGCATACACGATCGACCTCAACTCCGAGGAATACGGCGTAGGCTTCCGTCAGGGCAGTGACCTCACAGCAAAGCTCAACGAGTTCTTCAAGGCTTCCATGGCTGACGGCTCAATGGAGAAGATCGCAGAGCAGTACGGTGTTCAGGCTTCTCTCATTAAATAAGTATCAAACAATTTAATCTACACAAACAGAGGACATGAATAATGTTCTCTGTTTTGGTGCAAAAGGATGTTTTTATGTCACAGTTTATTGAACAGTTCCCGATAGTATTTGAGTCTTTAAATATGGGATTTCTTCAGACGGTCAAGCTGTTTTTCGTAACGCTTGTCGGAGCACTTCCGCTCGGTCTGATAATCTCCTTCGGCTCAATGTCAAAGTTCAAGCCGCTCAGCGGACTTGTCAAGATAATCGTTTGGATTTTCCGAGGCTCCCCTCTTATGATTCAGATGCTTATTATTTACTACATGCCCGGACTTGTATTCGGCACTCCGATTTGGGGCGGCGGCGAGGACGGCAGATTTACTGCGGCGGCAGTTGCTTTCATTCTCAACTACGCATGCTACTTCTCCGAGATATACCGAGGCGGTATTGAGGGCGTTCCCGTCGGACAGCAGGAAGCCGGAATGGTTCTCGGCATGACGAAATCGGAGATTTTCTTCAAGGTCACTCTCCTCCAGATGATCAAACGTATCGTTCCTCCCATGTCTAATGAGATCATTACTCTCGTAAAGGACACCTCGCTTGCAAGAATTATCGCCTTGCAGGAGATCATATGGGCAGGACAGGCATTCCTCAAGGGCTCCCACGGTATTTCAGGTCAGATTTGGCCGCTGTTCTTCACGGGTGTTTACTACCTCGTATTCTGCGGTATTCTCACTCTTCTTTTCGGCAAGCTTGAAAAGAAGCTCGATTATTTCAAGGTGTAAGGAGGGCTGAGAAATGGCAATACTTGAAGTTAAAGACTTAACAAAAAATTTCGGCGCAACCGAGGTTCTCAAGGGCATTACCTTTGAATTGCAGGAGGGCAAGGTTCTCTCCGTCATCGGCTCCTCGGGAAGCGGCAAGACTACGCTTCTTCGCTGTATCAACGGACTTGAAACAGCCACCACGGGAAAAATCACCGTCAACGATCAGGTCGTTTTTGACAGCGATATAACCGATAAAAAGCAGCTCAAGGAGCTTGCAAAAAACAAGCAGAATATCGGTCTTGTTTTTCAGCAGTTCAATCTTTTCCCGCAGTACACAGCTCTCGGCAACGTTACGCTCGCAATGAAGCTTGCGGCAAAGAGACGCCCCGACTATAAGCAGAAGAAAAAGGAACTGCTTGAGGAGATAGACAAAACGGCAAAATATTTCCTCAATAAGGTCGGACTTTCCGACAAGCTCGATTTCTACCCCTGTCAGCTCTCTGGCGGACAGCAGCAGAGAGTTTCGATTGCCCGTGCGCTTGCGCTGAATCCGAAAATTCTCTTCTTCGACGAGCCGACCTCGGCGCTTGACCCCGAGCTTACGGGAGAGATTCTCAAGACTATCCGTCAGCTTGCCGAGGATAAAATGACAATGGTTATCGTCACCCATGAAATGAACTTCGCAAAGGACGTTTCCGACGAGGTCATCTTCATGGACAACGGCGTTATCGCCGAGATGGGCACCCCCGAGGAGGTTCTCGTCAATCCGAAAAACGAGAGAACGAGAGCGTTCCTCAACACATATCAGAAATAATTTTTTGGAGGTATTGCGTTTTTTGCATATGAATGCAACACCTCCTTTTTTGAAAGGATAAATACTATGAGAAAATCCGTAAAAATTATTATCGGCGTTATCCTATGCCTTACGGTTGCATTTTGCTCGCTGACACCCACATTTGCTACCGAGCCTAAGACCGCATTTATCGTTGTCAGCGGCATGAACACCTTCCCTCTTTATAAGGACGGTGAAAAGGTGTTCCCGACTCAGACAAAAACAATCATGAAGCTCGCTTCAAGGGTAATTCTTCCGCTCATTGAATTTTTCAGGGACAGCGATTACGACAAGCTCGGCGATGCCCTTTTTCCTGCGGCGGCGGAAGCCTTTGACGATATCGCATGCAATCCCGACGGAAGCTCAAAATACAATGTTACGACCGATTTGTTCCCGCTGAGCGCAGGCAATTATCCCGACACCTTCATGAATGAGGTCAAGGACGAGGGCGGCGTTGTCAAGGCAGGTATCGAAGCCTTCGGCGCAGACAATACATATTTCTTCAATTACGATTGGCGTCTTGATCCTCTCAAGCATGCCGATGAGCTGAACAAGTTTATCAAAAACGTTAAGGCAGAGACCAAGTGCGACCGTGTTGCGCTCGCCGCTTTCAGCATGGGCGGAACCGTTACCCTCTCCTATCTCTATAAATACGGCAGTGCCGACGTTGACAGTGTTTCGCTCTGCTCGACCGCATTTCAGGGCACTTCGTGCATGGGCTCGATGTTCTCGGGCGATATGAGCATTGACGCTTACGGTCTTATTCGCAGAATGGCACAGCTGACGAGAAACGATTTCCTTGACGAGCTGATAATGTTCCTCAATGAAAGCCTTGATGCTTATAAAATCAACGCTTCGATCGACGGCTATATCAACAACATTTTGACCAATCTCAACGAGCGTCTTTACAAGGAGCTTATAATCCCCGTTTTCGGTTATATGCCCGGACTTTGGGATTTGGTTGACGCCGAGAATTACGAGGAAGCAAAGGATTTCATGCTTGCCGACGCAGATTCTGCGCTTGTAAAAGCAATTGACGAGTACCACTATAACGTTCAGGCAAAGGCTTATGACATTCTCAAAGCCGCCGAGAAGGACACAACGGTTTACATAACGGCGCAGTATAATTTGCAGGGTCTCCCCGTCTCCGAAAGCTCAACGACAAGCAACAACGACTTCCTTATTGATGTCAACTACGCTTCGGGCGGTGCGGTTTGCTCAAAGCTTGATGAGACTCTCCCCGAGGGCTACACCCAGGCTAAGGAGGACGGACATAACCACCTCAGCGCAGACCGTCAGCTTGACGCATCGACCTGCATGTTCCCCGAGCAGACATGGTTCATTCGTGACATGGCTCATGTCGATTACAACGTCGGCGAGTCAACGGATTTCCTTATTTGGCTTGCCAAGAGTGAAAAACAGCTCACGATTTATGACAACGCAAGCTATCCGCAGTTCATGAAGTACGACAGCAAATCAAACACACTCTCCCCTGTCACCGATGAGCTTCTCAAGCCGACAGTAATTTCGCAAATATTCGCTTTCCTCACGAAGCTCGTTCAAATTTCGGCACAGATAATTTTCTCAATAATAGCTAAATAACAAACAGGCTGTATCGGTCAATTGATCAATACAGCCTGTATTTTTTATATTGTTTTATTTCTTAACCGATTCGACAACGCCCTCGGCAAGACCCGCAAGTCCCTGAATTTCCGACGGAACAATGATTTTCGTTGCCTGACCGTCAGCCGCCTTTGAGAAGGCTTCAAGACTCTTTATCTTGATATATCCGTCACCGGGGTTTGAAGCATTGATAAGCTCAATTGCCTTTGCTTCGGCTTCCTGAATTTTGAGAATAGCCTCCGCTTCACCCTCTGCCTCACGGATTTTCGCTTCCTTAACGGCTTCTGCGTGGAGAATTGCGGCTCTCTTGTCACCCTCGGCGGCAAGGATCTGAGACTCCTTCTGACCCTCGGCAACAAGCACCTTACTCGCCTTTTCACCCTCTGCACGGAGAATAGCCTCACGTCTCTGACGCTCTGCCTTCATCTGCTTCTCCATCGCATCCTGAATTTCGGGCGGCGGAAGAATGTTCTTCAATTCAACACGGTTGACCTTGATGCCCCACGGGTCGGTCGCTTCGTCAAGAATTCCTCTGATTTTTGCGTTTATAGTGTCTCTCGATGTAAGAGTATGGTCGAGCTCAAGCTCACCGATGATATTACGAAGCGTTGTAGCCGAAAGGTTTTCGATTGCCGAAATCGGGCTTTCAACACCGTAAGCATAGAGCTTCGGGTCTGTAATCTGATAGAAAACGACTGTGTCTATCTGCATGGTAACGTTATCCTTTGTGATAACGGGCTGAGGCGGGAAATCAACGACCTGCTCTTTAAGTGAAACATTTCTTGCGACTCTCTCAAAGAACGGGATTTTAAAATGAATACCCGTCTGCCATGTCTCTCGATATGCGCCGAGACGCTCAACAACATATGCTCTTGACTGCGGCACGATCTTAACGTTTGTAACGATAAGAAGAACCACCAAAAGAATTAAAAATACAACAATACCGATTCCTACAGGACCCATAAATCATCTCTCCTTTTTAACTAAAAGCTTAGCTCCCTCGATTGCTTCAACAGTAACTCTTTCGCCCACTTCGGCTTCCGAGTTATCCACCGTTCTCGCCGTCCATTCAAGTCCGCCGATTCTGACAGCACCCTTTGAAAGCTCGTTTGAAATGCTTTCGGTGACTGTCGCCTCCTGACCGATATAACGGTCGGCGTTTGTCGGCTGTTTTCGCCCCTTGGTAAATTTTTTGACAAACGGTCTTGTAACGGCAAGAGCCACAGCGGAAACAACAGCAAAAATGAGGAGCTGAAGCCACATTTCAAGTCCGACTGCGCAAGCAATAAGACCCGCTACCGAGCCAATGGCAAACCATATTGTCACAAGCTGAACCGTTGCCGCTTCAACAATGACAAAAACAACAATAAGACCAATCCATATCCACAGCACACGATCACCTCCGTCTGTAGTTCGATTGTATCATATTGTTATTTTTATGTCAATAAACTCAGAAAATATTTTTAACTGTCGGTTTTTCGGTCTCTTTTATGTGCTCAAGGCGGTTGATCACGCTGTTAATTTCCTCCAAGTATTCGTCCGTCAGCCCCTGCTCATGGTAGTTCTCGATATTTCTTATTCCGATTTCTATATCGTCGAGCTCCGAGTGCGGCAGGAAAGACACCATAAACGTCTCCGATTTATCCCATGCGTCCGAAAGCCGCTTTGTTTCCCAAAAATCGGTTCTTTCCTTTTGCATGACGGACTCCCGAATCTCGCAGGCAGTATCCGTCAGCCTGTCAACCTCGGAAATGATTTTGAAATATATGCCGATCGACGATCCTAAAACAACAAGTAAAATCACAGCGGCGGCTATTATTCTTTTCATTGATACTCGTCCTTCTTTACTATTGTATAATTCCCCTCTTTATCCGCGACCATGAAAAGCACCTCGTCGATTTGTGTGTTCTCCGAGTCAAGAATACCGTACAGCTTTTCTTCGTTCATGTCACATTCTTTAAATGAGCGTTTAAGGAATTTTCCGTCATTTATTACCATACAAAGCAACCCCTTTGTTTCGTTCGGGATATCCGCCATCTCCGCCGTGACGGTCTCCTTTTCGGGCTTTAGCATAACGCTTAGCTGTCCGTTCGTTTCGACAATCGCATAGCGCACATCGGAGATATCGAACACGTCCTTTTGCCTGAGCTGGTCAAAAAGATCGTCCATCGTAAAGCGCAGCCTTTTCAGCTGCTTTTGGTCAACCACCCCGTCACGGATAACTACAAGCGAATTGCCCTGCAAAAAGCTGCGGCATTTTGAGCTCTTGAGCACTACAACGGAATTTATTACCTCCAGCGCAACGAGAAGCAGAACGGCAACGATAGAATTGCCGAGCGGCAGTGCGTTATCCTGCATGGGAATAGCCGCGATTTCAGAAAGAAGAATAGTTATTACAAGCTCCGTCGGCTGCAATTCGCCGAGCTGTCTTTTGCCCATGATGCGCATACATATGATTATCAGAACATATAAAATCAGCGCACGAACCAATGTTACAAGCATATTTATCACCGATAATATGATTGACGGAAATCCGCAAAATAAACAAAACACCGAACATCAAATGTTCAGTGTTTCAACTATCTTTCTCATATCCTCAGGCATAGGCGCTTCGAGGGTCATTCTCTCTCCTGTTACGGGGTGGACAAAGCTCACCTTGGCGCAGTGCAGGAGCTGATGTCCGAGGTTCATTTCGTCCGTACCGTACATGCTGTCGCCGACAAGCGGCATGCCTATTGAAGCAAAATGCACTCTTATCTGATGTGTCCTTCCCGTTTCGAGCCATACTCTTACGAGCGATATTTTCCCGTCCGTTGCTATAGTCTCCCAATGCGTAACGGCTCTGTCTCCCTGCTCGCCGACCGCTCTGAGCGTTTTCATCGGGTCGGGTCGGTAAATCGGCTTGTCTATCGTGCCGAGCTTTTCCGTCTTGCCAGAAACGACTGCAAGGTATTCCTTTTCCGCCGTTTTCGGAATTTTCGCCGCACTGTGCTTATTCAAGGCGCAGATAACTATACCCGACGTGCCCTTGTCAAGCCGTCCGACAGCTCTGAAAACCGACTGCTTACCCTCGCTTTTTAAATGATAAGCGAGTGCATTCGCAAGTGTATCACCCTGATGGTTATGCGTCGGGTGGCAGGCAAGAAACGGCGATTTATTGACCGCTATCAGATCGTCGTCCTCGTATATAACGTCGATCGGAATATTCATCGGCTCGATTTCCCCGTCGGGACACGGAATTTCAATCTTCAATTCGTCACCCGTGTGAAGAATATCTATCGTCCTTATATGCTCACCGTTGAGCGTTATTCCGTTTTCGATTCTTTTAAGGCTCTTTAAAAGCCGAGCCGAGATTTTCGCCTCTCCCCGAAGATATGCAATGACTTTTTTGCCGTCAAACTCCTCGGGAATCGTAAATTTTATGGTTCTTTTCATTTTATCACCGCAGATATTATACTATATTTAATAAATTATTCAAGTAAAAATGTAAAAGACAATATTGTATATGGTCAGAATTATCCTGTTTTTTTGCATAATTCGTTTTATTTTGTACATAATAACAAAAGTTTAAAAAATGGGTTAAAAATATAACAAATCACTTGCATAATTCGCGGTTTCGTTATAAAATATCAATGGTAAAATTTAATACTAAGGAAATTACGGCTTCGGTTTTTCTTTCGCTTCTTTTGAATCGGACGAGCCTCCCCTGCCGGCGTTTCCTAAAAATTTGGAGGTAATTCAAATGTCAGTAAAAGTTGCTATTAACGGATTCGGCCGTATCGGTCGTCTTGCATTCAGACAGATGTTTGGTGCAGAGGGTTACGATGTTGTTGCTATCAACGACCTCACAAAGCCCAGCATGCTTGCTCAGCTTCTCAAGTACGACACAGCTCAGGGCGGCTATTGCGGAAGAATCGGCGAGGGCCTTCACACTGTTTCTGCTGATGATGAGGCAGGCACAATCACAGTTGACGGCAAGACTCTTACAATCTATGCTAAGGCTAACGCTGCCGAGCTTCCTTGGGGCGAGATCGGTGTAGACGTTGTTCTTGAGTGCACAGGCTTCTATTGCTCAAAGGCAAAGGCTCAGGCTCATATCGATGCAGGCGCTAAGAAGGTTGTTATTTCTGCTCCGGCAGGCAACGATCTTCCGACAATCGTTTACAGCGTAAACGAGAAGACTCTTACTTCAGAGGACAAGATCATTTCCGCTGCTTCCTGCACAACAAACTGCCTTGCTCCTATGGCTAAGGCTCTTAATGACTATGCTCCTATCCAGAGCGGTATCATGTCAACGATCCACGCTTACACAGGCGATCAGATGATCCTCGACGGTCCTCACAGAAAGGGTGACCTTCGTCGTGCTCGTGCAGGCGCTGCTAACATCGTTCCGAACTCAACAGGTGCTGCTAAGGCTATCGGCCTTGTTATCCCTGAGCTCAACGGTAAGCTCATCGGTTCTGCTCAGCGTGTTCCTGTTCCGACAGGTTCAACAACAATCCTTACAGCTGTTGTTAAGGGTGCAGACGTTACAGTTGACGGCATCAACGCTGCTATGAAGGCTGCTGCTTCAGAGTCCTTCGGTTACAACACCGACGCTATCGTATCTTCCGATGTTATCGGCATGAAGTACGGTTCACTCTTCGATGCTACTCAGACAATGGTTTCCAAGATCGCTGACGATCTCTATGAGGTTCAGGTTGTTTCTTGGTACGACAACGAGAACTCTTACACAAGCCAGATGGTTCGTACAATCAAGTACTTCGCAGAGCTTGCATAAGTTTCTATCACAAAAAATTATCGGGGCAGAATTTCTGCTCCGATTTTTTCTTTTTATGATTGAATTCACCTCCCCTATGTTGTATAATAATATATGTTCGCATATAATTTAAGTAATTCACCGACGGAGGTCTTTTATGTATATACTTGATGTTTTAAAATCAATTCTCTTCGGCATAATCGAGGGCATAACCGAATGGCTGCCGATAAGCAGCACCGGCCACATGATTTTGCTTGAAAAAATCTGCAAGTTCAAGGAGGTCTCGCCTAATTTCTTCGAGATGTACCTTGTTGTTATTCAGCTCGGCGCGATCATTGCCGTTGTCGTAATGTTCTGGAACAAGCTTTGGCCTTTTAAGAAAAAACAGCTTGAAAACGGCAAAAGCAAGGTTGCCGTCAAACCGAGAATTATCGAGCTTTGGTTCAAGGTCATTGTCGGCTCAATTCCCGCAGGAATTCTCGGAATTCTTTTCAATGACCTGCTCGACAAATACCTTTACAACTACGTCACCGTTGCAATCACGCTTATAGTTTACGGCGTGCTCTTTATAGCAGTCGAAATCTTTAACAGGAAGCGCCGCCCGAAGGTAACTAAGCTCACCGAGGTTTCGTTCAAAAACGCCTTCTTCATCGGTTGCTTCCAGGCTCTTTCGCTTATCCCCGGAACCTCACGCTCAGGCTCAACGATTCTCGGCGGTATTATGCTCGGCAATTCAAGAAGAGTTGCGTCGGAATTCACCTTCTTCCTCGCCGTTCCCGCAATGTTCGGCGCATCGCTTGTCAAGATAATGAAATTCGGTTTCGCTTTCACCGTGACCGAGTTTGTCATACTCTTTGTCGGAATGATAACCGCATTTGCCGTTTCGCTTGTAGTTATCAGATTTTTGATGAACTATATCAAGAACCACACCTTCACTGCGTTCGGAATTTACCGTATAGTTCTCGGCGCAATCGTTCTTATCACCTATTTCGCAACAAAATAACGGAGGAAAAATGGAAGCACAAAGACGTTATATACTTGAAAATATAGAGAACTGCCGTGACCTCGGCGGTTACCCTTCAAAATACGGCTGCACAAAATTCGGACGCTTTATCCGAGGCGGCACTGTTGACAGACCGACAGAAAACGATATCAACGCCCTCAAGGCGCTGAATGTCACAACCGTAATTGACCTCAGAGGTGATTTTGAATTTAACAATCAGCCGAACGACATGGAACGGCTGACAGGTAATGCAAATCATGTTTCGCTCTATGAATTGAACGTTGCCGAAGCCAAGGGCATGAAAATAACAATTACAGAGGTCTACGAGTACATTATAGATAATTATAAGGGAAATGTATGCAAAGCATTAAAAGCCGTCGCAGACGCTCCCGAGGGCGCCGTATTCTATCATTGCTTTCTCGGCAAGGATCGCACGGGTATTCTCTCGATGCTTTTGCTGACGATTGCAGGCGTCGGCGAGGATGACATCATTGCCGACTATCAGCTGACCTATACATACCTTGAAAATTATATGTACACTCACGCCGATACGCTTTGGGACACCGACCCCGAGATGCACTATTCCCTGCCCCAAACAATGCGCTCCCTCCTCGCCTACATCAAAAATAAATACGGCTCGGTCGAGGACTATATCCGTCATATCGGCATAAGCGATGAGGACAAAGAAAAGATAAGAAAAAGATTTTATTGATGACAAATATGCAAAAAGCTGCCGAAGTTTGATCGGCAGCTTTTTGCATCAACAAATGTGGTAGAATATTTTACAGTCATATGATATAATCAATCTGATAAATTGATGTTCGAGAGGTAAATACCATGGAAAACAGAAAACTTCCTGATCCGAATACAATTCACCCGATTGTCGGGTACGAAAGGGAAATCTATGTGAAGCCGACAATTACGAACCCCAATATTATTGTCGGTGATTTTACTTATATTGCAGATTCCGAATTTGAAAGCCATGTTTCATATCTTTATGATTGGAACGGTGACAAGCTGATTATCGGCAAGTTCTGTCAGATCGCTGCAGGTGTTGAGTTCGTTATGAACGGAGCAAATCATCAAATGAATTCAATTTCGACATTCCCCTTCTATACCTTAGAGGGCTGGGAAATGGAAACGCCTGCGAAATCGGATATGCCGTTGAAGGGTAACACAGTAATCGGAAATGATGTGTGGATCGGACAGAATGCAGTCATTCTACCCGGCGTACACATCGGCGACGGCGCCATAATCGGCGCGAACAGCGTAGTCGGCAGCGATGTCGAGCCGTACTCAAAGGTCGTCGGAAATCCCGCGAAAATGATAGGAAAACGCTTTGACGAAGAAATGATTGACCTCCTGCTGCAATTCAGGTGGTGGGACAAAAGTATCCCCGAAATAAACCGACTAATCCCACTACTAACCTGCAACAATTTAGAAAAAGTCAAAGCAGAAATTATGAGGCGGTTGGCGGAATAAATTATTTGCGGCTTCAATGGGTGAAAATTTGCATTACTGATATGTGTTAGAAAAAGTGTTAGAAATGCGGATTTAGGCAAAAAGAAAAACCGTTGACATAAAGCTCAAAGCCTTATTTATCAACGGTTTCAGGTGGTCGAGGCGACAGGACTTGCCGTCTGCTGCGGCTGTGCCTTGCATACTGACGGCTCGCCGACCGTCGCAAGCGACAGTACCCGTCTCACCGCTCCTCGCTAAAAACAGTCCACCGGACTGTTTTCTTGACGCTCAGACCTTCTCAGGTTCAAGTCCGTGGCAAAGAAAAAAGAGCCGCAATCGGCTCTTTTTCTTTGGTCGAGGCGACAGGACTTGAACCTGCGGCATCTTGGTCCCAAACCAAGCACTCTACCAAACTGAGTTACGCCTCGGCGTTGCAAACACAACGTTGTTATTATATCATAAAAACGCTTTTTGTCAATATCAATACGGCAAAAAGCGTTTTCTTTTTTTCGTAAAAAACGGCACCTATTAAAGGTGCCGCTTAATTTTAGTTTATTCCGAAAATGTTTCCGAGAGCCTGACCCATCGGCTCGAACCACGGGTCGTTTTCGTCGATTATCGGGTTGAAGTCGCCTGCGCTGACTCCCTCATCCATGATGTCCTCGATTATCGAAAACTTTTCGATTTTTATCTCCGGTTTTTCGTATCTCATTTCGCTACCCCCGATTTCGTAAAGTATGAAATTATTGCGTTGATAATTTCTATCAGCTTCGAGAATATCGTCTTGAGTATTTCAAGCGGAGTCTTCTCTGTCGGCTCGTCCTCCCCTATCGTCGGGGTTTCGGCGTCGCTGTTGAGGTCGGTCAGGTCGTAGCTTCTTGCGCCGAGTGTAACTACCTCGCCTGCCGATGCTGTTTCTGCCGTCACGTCAAACTGTCTCGCTGTGCCGTAATGAACATCGCCGTTTGCGTCGATTATGTATGTTCTTGCCCAAACTGCGCTTGCGCCCTGCAAGTCCACATTTACCTCAAGCAAGCCCGTGAGAGCGTTTGCAGATGTTGATGCCATCTTCTTCTGAACGTTGTCATTGTCAATCGTGAGTGCGCCTGCGTTTGCGGAGTCGGTCGTGTAAATCACGCCGTGTCCCAAAATTGACTTGCACGACGATGCTACGCTGTGCTCGGCAAGGA
>CAVGRW010000067.1:0-12471 GCA_963631735.1 Bacteroidaceae bacterium
AAAAAGAAATAATAAAAAACACTTGATATTTACATTATAATGTGGTATTATATGTATGTAAGTTTATTAAGGTATTGACAAAGGAGTGGGGCAACCCGCTCCTTTGTATTGTAAAGGAGGCGTTACAATGGCTTCAAAAGGAAAGGGCGGAATCACCGTTAACACCGTTTGGGATATCGCTCAGCCGATTGCCGAGAGTCTCGGACTTGAGCTTTGGGACGTGCGCTTTGAGAAAGAGGGCGCAGATTGGTTCCTCAGAGTTTTTATCGACAAGGACGGCGGAATTTCAATCGACGACTGCGTTGACATGAGCCACGCTCTCGATAAGCCGCTTGACGATGCCGATCCGATCGAGCAGAGCTACTGCCTTGAGGTTTGCTCTCCGGGATTGGAGCGCAGTCTCAAAAGGGACAGTCATTTTGAAAAGTGCATAGGCAAGCCGATTCAGGTCAAGCTGATTCGTCCGCTTGAGGGCAGCAGGGAGTACAAGGGCACTCTTGAAAGCTACGACAACGGAAATTTTGAGCTTCTTACTCAGGACGGGGCGAAGCTCGTTATAAATAAAAAAGAAACATCTTATGTTAAACTTGATGATTTCGGAGGAGAAGAACAATGGTAAACAAAGAGCTTTTTATGGCGCTCGAAATGCTTGAAAAAGAAAAAGGAATACCGATGGACGTACTCTGCGAGGGTATTCAGAAGGCGCTTGTCACTGCCGTTAAGCGTGACTACAACAACAAGGACATCGTTTTCTGCGAGCTTGACCCGGAGAAAAAGACAATGCGAGTTTTCGTAAGAAAGAACGTTGTCTCCGAGGTAGTCGATCCCGATGAGGATCTGACCGTTGAGCAGGCTCAGAAGTACAAGCCGACGGCTATGGTCGGCGATATCATCGAAATCGAGCTTGAGACAAAAGAGGTCAGCAGAATTGCAGCCGATAAGGGCAAGCACGTTATCCGCCAGGGTATCCGTGAGGCTGAGCACGGCAGACTTCGTGAGGAGTTCCAGGCTCACAATCAGGAAATCGTTACAGCTAAGGTTTCACGAGTTGATCCCGAGACTAAGGACGCTATCGTTGAAATCGGCAAGGCTCAGGAGCCTCTCTTCAGAAGCGAGCAGATCCCGAACGAAACACTTCTTCCGGGTATGCTTATTAAGGTCTACATTGCAGGCGTTGCAGATGCCAAGGAAGGCAGAAGAGGTCCGAGAGTTACAATTTCCAGAACTCATCCCGGTCTTGTTAAGAGACTGTTCGAGTCAGAAGTTCCCGAGATTTATGACGGAACGGTTGAAATCAAGGCAGTTTCCCGTGAGGCAGGCTCAAGAACAAAGATCGCCGTTTATTCGGCAGACGAGAATGTTGACGCAGTCGGCGCATGTATAGGACCGAGAGGCGCACGTGTCGGCAAGATCGTTGACATGCTCTACGGCGAGAAGATAGACATTGTTAAATACAGCGAGGATCCGAAGGAATTCATTGCCGCTTCACTTGCTCCGGCAGATGTTGTTTCGGTCACAATAGATGAAAACGCTGAGAAGTCATGCAGAGTTATCGTTCCCGATCTCCAGCTTTCGCTTGCTATCGGCAACAAGGGACAGAATGCAAGACTTGCCGCTAAGCTTACGGGCTGGAAGATAGATATCAAGCCCGAGAGCGGAAAGACCGACCCGTCGGTAGAGCTTTAATTAAAAGGAGGTGCAGGAATGCAGCAGAAGAAAATCCCACTGCGCAAATGTATGGGCTGCGGCGAGATGAAGCCGAAGAAAGAGCTTGTTCGCATTGTAAAAACTCCCGAGGACGAGATAGTTCTTGACCTTACGGGCAGGAAGAACGGCAGAGGAGCTTATATCTGCCGTGACGTTGAATGTCTCAAAAAAGCGAGAAAAGCAAAAAGAATTGAAAAATCATTCCTGTGCCAGATTCCCGACGAGGTCTACGATAAAATGGCAGAGGAGCTGAAAAACGATGAATGATTCGGCGCTCAATCTTTTAGGTCTTTGCAGACGTGCAGGTAGGCTCAGCTTGGGTCACGACGCTTGCAAGCAAGCGATAAACAGCGGCAAGGCAAAGCTTTGCATAATCTGTTCTGACGCTTCCGAAAGGCTTTCCGATGAGATATCGGGTCTTGCAAAGGCGCATAACAAAACGGTTTACGACGTACGATACACAATGCTTGATATCAAGCAGGCGCTGAGCTTCAAGGCGGCGGTTTTTACCGTCGATGATGAAGGCTTCGCAAAGTCATTGATCGCTAAACTTAACGAAAATCAATCCGGGGAGGAACGCATTTTATGATAAATAAATATCGTGTCCACGAAGTGGCAAAGGATTTTGATTGCCCCAGTAAGGAAATTCTTGATATTGTAACCAAGCATTTTGAAGGACAGAAGAAATCCATGACGGCTCTTGAGGAAGCCGAGCTTGACGTTATATTTGAAATTGTAACGCAGGAAAACAGCGTTGAAAGCTTCGACGCTTATTTTGCAACGGCAAACGAGCCGAAGAAGGAAGAAAAGAAAGAGAAAAAGGCTGAGAAATCAGAGGAGCCGAAGAAGGCGGACGCAAAGTCCGACGCTCCTGCCAAGGACGAGAAAAAGACCCAGGCAAAGAATAATGATCAGCCTAAAAAGAAGCAGAAGGATCCCAATGCAGCTCCGCAGAGCAGAACTAAGGGCGAATTCAGAACGATCGACACAAGAGCAAGCAACGTTGACCTTGATAAATACAACGAGAAGTATGAAAACATTTCTCCTGTTAATCAGGACAGAAGAAGCGACAGAACGGTCAACAAGCAGAAGCTTAAGCAGAAGTCTCAGCAGCGCAGACCGGGTATGAAGTCACGCCGTGAGACCGAGGCCGAGAGACTCAAGAGAATTGCGGCAGAGAGAGCAAAGAAGCCGCAGCTTCACATTCAGGTTCCCGAGGAGATCACGGTCGGTGACCTTGCCGCACTTCTCCATATGACTGCGGCGGAGGTTATCAAAAAGCTCTTTGCCCTCGGTCAGATGGCAACGGTCAACGAGGTTATCGACTATGATACTGCCGAAATCGTTGCAACAGAGCTTGGCGCAAAGTGCGAAAAGGCAGTCGTTGTCACGATTGAGGACAGAATTATCGACGACAGCGAGGACGACGACAAGGATCTTGTTCCACGCGATCCCGTTGTTTGCGTAATGGGTCACGTTGACCACGGTAAAACATCGCTCCTTGATGCGATCAGAAATACTTCCGTTACCTCGACCGAGGCAGGCGGAATTACACAGCATATAGGTGCTTACAGAGTTGACCTCAACGGTCAGAAGATTACATTCCTTGATACCCCGGGTCACGCCGCATTCACATCAATGCGTGCAAGAGGCGCACAGGCAACGGATATCGCCGTTCTTGTTGTTGCCGCCGATGACGGTATCATGCCGCAGACGATTGAGGCTATCAACCATGCGAAGGCAGCGGAGGTTCAGATAATCGTTGCCATCAATAAGATGGACAGACCGGGCGCAAATCCCGACAGAATCATGCAGCAGCTCACCGAGCACAGCCTTGTTCCCGAGGAGTGGGGCGGCGATATCATCTGCGTTCCCGTTTCGGCAAAGACGCATATGGGTATCGACAAGCTGCTTGAAAGCATTCTCCTTGTTGCCGAAATGCAGGAGCTCAAGGCTAACCCGAACAGAGCGGCAAAGGGTATTGTTATCGAAGCCCGTCTTGATAAGGGCAGAGGCCCGATCGCAACTCTACTTGTTCAGAAGGGTACTCTTAATTCAGGTGATATCATCGTTGCAGGTCAGGCTGTCGGCCGTGTCCGTGTAATGGTTGACGATAAGGGCAGAAAGATTAAGTCAGCAGGTCCGTCCGTTCCGGTTGAGATCACGGGTCTTGCAGAGGTCCCGAATTCGGGAGATATCTTTGACGCTGTTACAGACGAGCGCCTTGCCCGTGAGCTTGTTGAGCAGAGAAAGGCAGAGGCTAAGGAAGAGCAGTTCAAGTCTGTTCAGAAGGTTACTCTTGACAATCTCTTTGATTCACTCAAGGACGGCGAAATGAAGGAGCTCAACGTTATCGTTAAGGCTGACGTTCAGGGCTCGGCAGAGGCTGTTAAGCAGAGCCTTGAAAAGCTCTCAAATGAAGAAGTCAGAGTTCGTGTTATCCACAGCGGCGTAGGTGCTCCGAGCGAGTCCGATGTTATGCTCGCAAACGCTTCGGGTGCAATTATTGTCGGCTTCAATGTTCGTCCCGATCCGGTTGCTATCAACCTTGCTGAGCGTGACGGCGTTGAAATGAGAATGTACAGAATTATCTACGACTGCATCGAGGAAATTCAGGCGGCTATCAAGGGCATGCTTGCTCCGAAATTCCGTGAGGTTGAGCAGGGCCGTGCCGAGGTCAGAAACGTTATTACGATTTCCTCCGTCGGCAAGATCGCAGGCTGCTATGTTCTTGACGGAAAGATTACAAGAAATTCAAAGGTTCGTGTTGTTCGTGACGGCATCGTGCTTGCTGTTGACGATATTGCTTCACTTCGCCGCTTTAAGGACGATGTGAAGGAGGTCGCTTCAAACTATGAGTGCGGTATCGGCCTTACAAAGTTCTCCGACATCAAGGAGGGCGACATCTTTGAAGCCTACACTGTCGAAGAGTACAGAGATTAAGAGGTAGCTTATGGCAGGTTACAGAATAGACAGAGTATCCGAGGATATTAAGCGTGAAATTATTGCGGTTATCAGAGAGCTTAAGGATCCGAGGGTAATGGATAAAATGCTTACCGTGGTGAGGGTCGAAGTCAGCTCCGATGCCTCCTACGCTAAGGTTTATATCAGCGCAATGGAGGGACTTGACGTTGCCAAGGATGCGGTCAAGGGTCTCAAGAGCGCAACGGGTTATATCCGCAGGGAGGTCGGCAAACGGCTTCACCTGAGGAAAACTCCCGAGCTTAGCTTTGTGGCTGACGATTCTATCGAGCACGGTATGAATATAGTTAAGATTATGGATGATTTGAGGACTGAGGACTAATGGTTATCAATCTTGAAACGGCGGTTGAATTTTTAAAATCAAGGGACAATTTTTTGATTTTGACCCATTCGCATCCGGACGGAGATACGCTCGGCTCGGCTTTTGCGCTCAAATATGCGCTTGAGGCTGTCGGCAAAAGCGCAAATGTCAGGTGCAATGACACGGTTGCGAAAAAATTCGATTATCTCGGAAAGGTCTGCGAGGACGAGTGCGGTTTTGACACTCTCGTTGCGGTCGATGTGGCTGACACAAAGCTGCTCGGCAAGGACTTTGAGGAGAAATTTGCCGACAGGATTGAACTTTGCATTGACCACCACGGTTCAAACCGTATGTTCGCCGAAAGAACATTGCTTGACGCAAACGCAGCGGCGGCATGCGAAATAATTCTTGAGATTATCCATGCGCTCGGCGTTAAGCCGACAAAGCAGATTGCAGATTGTATCTACACGGGAATTTCAACCGACACGGGCTGTTTCCGTTATTCAAACGTCACTCCTCGCACAATGCGTATGGCGGCGGAAATGATTGAGTGCGGCGCCGACAACGTGACGATAAACACAGTCATGTTTGAGACGAAAACAAGAACCTATGTTGCGCTTGAAAAGTTAGCTGTCGGTGGCATGAAGATGTACCTTGACGGTAAATGCGCCCTGATAACGGTCACACAGGATATGTACCGTCAGAGCGGCTCGGACGAGAGCGAGGTCGATGCTATCGCATCGCTCCCGAGACAGATTGAGGGCGTGCTGGTCGGCGTTACGATGCGTGAACGCAAGGATGGCAGCTATAAAATCTCGATGAGAAGCAACCGCCCAATCAACGTTTCGGAAATATGTGCGGCAATGGGCGGCGGCGGACATCCGCAGGCGGCAGGCTGTCAGGTTGGCGGTACGCTTGAAGAAGCGACGAAAACCGTGATAGAAAACGTAAAAAAATATATAGACAAAATATAAAAGAAAAAACGCAAACCCGATTGATTTGGGCTTGCGTTTTTAGCTTTTAATAAATTAAAATACAACCATCAGAAGCATTTTGAATTTATCCTCGCCGAATACGGCATGGGGATGCTTGGCAGGCATAACGATAGTGTCGCCCTCATGCAGGATATATTCAACGCCGTCGATAGTGATCTTGCCTGTTCCGTCAAGGCAGGTAACCATTGCGTCGCCGCCGGACTCGTGGGTGCTGATCTCCTCGCCCTTGTCAAAAGCAAAAAGCGTAACACTCAGTGCGGAATTCTGTGCAAGAGTTTTGCTCACTACCTGACCAGCCTGATATTCAACCTGTTCTTTGAGACTGAGAATTTCAGCCTTGTTTATATTTTTATAACCGTTCATAATTCAGTCCTCCTGTTCGGTTATATTATTGCTCTTTTTGCTTTGTTCATTCCTTGACAAATTCGGAAAGCAGCCTTGCCGGCTTCGGGATTTCGGCTTCAAACATTCCGTCCTCAATGAGTCCGTAGATGTATGTGTCGGGCTTCGCAGTTTTAATTCGGTTTATTATTTCACGGCAAAAGGAAGAATTCTTATCCCATCCGTCGGTAAATTTTTTCCAAACCTTTTGCTTTTCAATCAGCCTGTTTTTGATAAATTCAACATCCTTTTCACCGATATAATACGGCTCGGTATGGTACTTAAATTCGCTCCAATCAAGCGTTGTCATACCCTTGATGATAAATCCGCTTTTTTCGTCCTTGCCTCGCAAAGACAGAGCGGTGTCAACGAATTCCTTTGTTTCTTCAAAATCGTCGGTTTTAAGCGGATCGTATGCAAACGGAAAAGCGCCGCAGTCCTCCCAGATAATTCTGATTCTCGGGTCGGTCTTTTTTATGCAGTCAAGATGATTTTTCACCGATGTTGCATGAAGTCCGAAAAGAATTTCAATATTTGAACTTATTTCATAAATTTTTGCGGCGGTTCGGTTAACAAAATCCGTAACCGCTTCGGCGATGCAAATTCCGCCGATTTCATCGGTGCCCAGCTCGGTGAATGACTGAAAATAAATTCCGTCGGGCGAGATGTCGGCGTATTCCTCTTTGAAGGTATTGACAACCTCGTCACAAAGCCGCTGCGTTGTTTCACGGTCTATGCACTTAACGTTATCGGTACATCCGTCAACCCAACCCCATGCAAAGCCCCAAATGACCTTGATCCCGAGGGAGTGCGCAAAATCCAGGACTTCCGTCGCATTGATCGGAACAATATCGTTCCATATTATTACGGAATCCATTCCAAGCTTTTTCATGTTGTTGAAAAAGCCTTTGTAGTCAAAGATAACATGACCCCATGTCCAAATTCCGAATTGTCCTGTCAGTTTATTCACGTCATCACCTTTAGCTGTTCAGCATCTGGAAATTCTTTTTGTTTGAAGAATAAAGCTTTTTGAAAACCTCAAAGTTTTTGTCATAAACCTTTTTATCCGCTGTGCTCGGCTTGAATGATTTCTTGACGGGGATATAATCCTTAACGCTTCCGAGGTCCTTGATAATTCCGAGACCTATTCCTATGATAGCCGCCGCACCGACTGCACCGACGTCCTGCGGCTTTTCAACGACCTCAATAGTTCTGCCCGTAATATCGGCAAGAATTTGCGCCGTTACATCGGAGAGCGCGCCGCCGCCGACAAAGCGAATTGTCTGCGAGGTCTTTATTTTTTTGTCCTGAGCCTCAAGCATCCAGCGCAGATGATAGCAAACACCCTCGATAACCGCTCTGAGCATATCGGATTTACCCGTATTGATGTTGATGTTGAAGAACATTCCTGCGGCGTTCGGATCCTCAAACGGACAGCGGTTGCCGTGAAGCCACGGGGTGAAAATGACTCCGTTTGCGCCTGCCGGAACAGAGCCGATAACCTCTGTCATGTAGTCGTAAAGGCTGGTATATGCTTTTTCCGTATGGTCTGTAATCTTTTTCTTCTCGATGAAAATTCCAATCTCATCAAGGCAAAGGTGATCCTTGACCCATTCAAGGCATTTGCCTGCCGTTTCCATCTCGGCAAAATAGTTGAAGCTGTTCGGGTCTGCACCGACAATTGCGGCAATCATCGCCGAGGTGTCAACAAGCTGTTTTTCAACGACCGTTCCTACCCAGCCCGACGTGCCCGAATAAATGTGGGTGTCGCCGCCTGCGCAGCTGCCTGCGCCGACTCCGATGAGTGAAGCATCTCCGCCGCCGCCGAAAACGGGGGTTCCCGGCAAAAGTCCGAGCTTCTCTGCCGCCTTTTCAGTAACTCCGCCGACCATGTCGGTCGATTCGATTATATCGGGCAGGTGGTTCATATTTACCTTAAAGATATCGGCAACGGTCTTGCTCCAGCCCTCCTTGCCCTTTCTTGTGTCGTAAAGAAGCGTGGCAAAAGCCGAATCCTTTGTCATTGTGAATTTATCCGTACAGCGGCTGATAAGAAAGTCCTTAACGTCAAGCCACTTGTAGGCATTTTTGTAGTTCTGCGGCTCGTGATTTTCAACCCACTTATATTTGTAAACAGGGTCTTTGACACTGCATGAGACCGCACCTGTAACGGCAAGGGATTTGAGAAGCGGAACAATATTCGCTCCTGCAATCTGCAAGCCGTATGCCATGTATTTTTTTAGCTCCTCCTTGGCTCGCTGATCCATATAGCTCATGGGTCTGCGGACGGGGTCACCGTTCTTGTCAACGAGGACGAGAGCCTGCATCTGAGAGCAGAATGAAATTCCCGCAATCTGCTCGGGCTTGATGTCAGTCTTTGTGAAAATCTCTTTCGTGGTGGTGCACATTGCGTCCCACCATTCCTCGGCGTCCTGCTCGGCTCCGCCGTTTTCGAGAATATAAAGGTTGTATGAGCCGTAGGAATTGACTATCGGCTTGATTTTTTTATCAATCTCAAACAGGCAGGTTTTGAGTCCTGTTGTTCCGACATCGTATGCAATAACGTAAGCGCTCATGTTCAACACTCCAGTCAAGTTAAATTTCTGTCTCTATTCTATCATAAATCAAGTCAAAAGTAAAAATATTTTATGAATTTTTACAAAAATTTTTTAGTGACGTATTTAAAAACGGAATAATATGTGTTAAAATACTATCAAAGCAAAGTTTAAAGCGTAACTGTCGATAAATGAAACGCATTTTCGGCAGTCCCTAAAGGAGGATTTTTTATGGGAAACAATTTTGCTATCAAAAATTATCTTGATGCCGATAAGGTCACAAAGGAGCTTGACGCCCTTATCAAAAAGCCTATCTACAGCATCAAGCCCGAGGCTCTCAAGAAATATGAGAACGAATATTACGCAAAGAAATGTGCAAAGTCAAAGGAAATGATTGACGTTGCCAAGCAGAGAATACCAGGCGGTGTTCAGCATAACCTCGCATTCAACTATCCGTTCCCGCTTGTCTTTACCAAGGCATCGGGCAACAAGCTTTACGATATAGACGGCAACGAATACTACGACTTTCTTCAGGCAGGCGGTCCGACGATAATCGGCAGTAACCCTCCCGAGGTTCGTGAAAAGGTTATTGAGCTGCTCAACGACTGCGGCCCGTCAACAGGTCTTTTCCATGAGTATGAGTACAAGCTCGCAAATAAAATTGCCGAGTGTGTTCCGTCGGTTGAAATGTTCCGTATGCTCGGTTCGGGCACAGAGGCTTGTATGTGTGCGGTGCGTGTTGCAAGACTTGCGACAAAGCACAAGAATATTCTTAAAATGGGCGGCGCATACCACGGCTGGTCGGATCAGCTTGCTTACGGCATGAGAGTTCCCGGCACTAAGAACCTCCAATCAAGGGGCGTTCCGATGTTCGTATTCAAGCACACGGATGAGTTCTTCCCGAACGATCTCAATGACCTTGAAAGAAAGCTCAAGAAGAACGAGCTTACGGGCGGCACGGCAGGCGTATTCATTGAGCCTGTAGGCCCCGAGAGCGGAACGAGACCGCTGAGCAAGGAATTTATCAAGGGCGCAGAAGCACTCTGCCACAAGTACGGCGCACTTCTTATCTTCGACGAGGTCGTTACAGGCTTCAGAATCGGACTTTCGGGCGCTCAGGGCTATTTCGGAGTTGACCCCGACCTTACAATTTTCGGCAAGATCGTTGCCGGCGGATATCCGGGAGCAGGCGGAATCGGCGGACACAGAGACGTTATGGCTCACCTCGGCGCAGGACTTGATTCCTCGGGTAAGAAGGTTAAGAAAGCAATGTGCGGCGGCACAATGGCGGCAACTCCGCTCTCGTGCGTTGCCGGTTATCATACAATTTGCGAGATTGAGAGAACCAACGCCTGCGAAAAGGCAGGACTCATGGGCGATAGACTCATCGAGGGAATTCAGAAGTCCATTAAGAAGCATAATCTTCCGTTCGTTGCGTTCAATCAGGGCTCGATCTGCCACCTTGACACGGTAGGTACAATGCACTTCGCAATCAACTGGTCAAAGCCGTGGGAAATTCCCGAAATTCTCAAGCAGACGAGCGCACGTCAGAAGGAAATGGAGCACATGGGAGCCGCTTACATGGCAGAGGGTATGGTTACTCTCGCAGGAAGCAGACTTTACACAAGTGCGGCATATAATGAAGAAGATATCGACGACGCAATCGCACGTTTCGACAGAGTATTTGACAACTGCGGCAGAATAGGCTGATAAAATAAGGGGGACGTTTAGGTGTACACTTTGGAAGAAGGCAAAAAGGCCGTTATCGAGGCGGGTCACAGACTGCTTGAAACAGGTCTTATAGCAAGAACGTGGGGAAACGTAAGCGCAAGAATTTCGGACACTCAGTTCGTTATCACTCCGAGCGGCAGAGCATATGACACGCTCACGCCCGATGATATAGTTGTTGTCAACATCGCCGATTGCAGCTATGAGGGCGACGTTAAACCCTCAAGCGAAAAGGGTATCCATGCCGACGCTTACGCATTGAGAAGCGACGTAAACTTTGTTATACATACTCATCAGATCAATGCTTCGGTTGTCGGAGCGGCAGGCATTGCCATTGACCCCGTGCCGAAGGCTTACAGGGATATTCTCGGCGAGACTGTTCCGTGTGCAGGCTACGGTATGCCGTCAACGGATAAGCTGAGAAATGCCGTTAAAAAGGAATATGCCGGCAATCCCGATTGCAAGGCTTTTCTTATGGCGCACCACGGAGCGGTTTGTCTCGGCAAGGATTTTGATGAGACCTTTGAAATTATTCAGGCGCTCGAAAAGGCATGTGAAATCAAGCTTGAAAAGGCATTTCTCATGTATGAGGGCACTCCCGAATACACGAAGAAAGCAATGCTCAACAGCTATATCAGACATACGGGAGGCAAGGCTCTGCCCGAGTATGTGTCGGATTTCGGCAGCAGTGTAAGAGACGGTGAGTTCTTCCTGCTGACATTCAAGAGCGGCGCAAGTTTCAACGTAAAAATTAAGGGATGCACCTGTGACAGCGAAATGAAGCTGCCTGCGGTTGCGAAAATTCATGCGGCGATTTACAAATCGTCCGATGTCAATTATATTCGTCACCTTTCCGAGAGCGACATCATTGCATACAGCATGACCTCGGATTATGTTGACGCAAGACTTGACGATTTTGCTCAGATCGCAGGCGCAAAAATCGGCTCGTTCCGCTGGGACGGCTCTGCAAACTGCGCTTCGGAAGCCGCAAGGAAAATCAAGGGCAAAAATGCGGTGCTTGTTCACGGCTCGGGCGCAATTATCACGGGCAAAACGATAGGCGATCTTGACGCAGTTGAGCTTGTTATGAGCAAGGAATGTAAAACACAGATTGGCTCACTTTTCCTCGGAAGCGGCGAACCGCTCAGCTATGCAGACCGTGTACTTCAAAGAGTTATTTATGTAAATAAATACTCAAAGAAGGCGACGGAAGAGGCCTGAATTTTAAAGTAAAAAAACCGTAAATCACAAAGCTTTTGCAATGTGGTTTACGGTTTTATTTTTGTAAATTATTTCCTTTCGGCTAAGAATTTTTCAACCTCACTCAGGTGCGGAATTGAGGAGGATGCACCGCTTCGGGAAACGGCAACGGCGGAAGCGGCGGAGGCGTATTTCAATGCACCGTCAATGCCGTGAGTATCGACAAGAGCAAAGAAAAATCCAAGGAAGGTATCGCCTGCGGCTGTCGTGTCAACGACGGGAACGCTGAATATTTTTTGATGATAAATCTTGCCGTCGGCTTTGCACACCGAGCCGTCCGAGCCGAGCGTCAGCAAAATTTTTGACGACGGATATTTCTCCGAAAAAACGGAGAGAATTTTATCGGGTTCGCTTTCGCCCGTAAGCTCGTTTGCTTCCGTTTCGTTGACGATGAACCATGTGATTTTGTCAAGAGGGTAGGAGAGTATCTCATCGCCGAACGGACTTGGATTGAACACAATTTTCATGCCTTTTTCGCTTGCTGCGGCTATGATTTTATCAACGTTGTTGATTTCGTTCTGTAAAAAAAGTCGGTCGCCCGCTTTAAAATCGGACAGCACAT
>CAVGRW010000068.1:0-12226 GCA_963631735.1 Bacteroidaceae bacterium
TCAAATACTTAATTAGAACAAAAGGGCTGTTCATCAGGACAGCCCAAATATTTTTAATTTTAAATAAAATTTTCAACATACGCAATTTGCTTTTCAACGGATTCGGGACCCGTTCCGCCTGCCGAAATTCTCTTGGAAACGCAGGTCTCGAGAGAAATCTCGGTAAAGAGGTCCTCCTCAAACAAATCGCTGTACTTCTTGTAATCCTCAAGCGGCATTGTTTCAAGAACAAGTCCGTTATCAATGCAATGAGCGACGATCTGACCGACAAGCTTATATGCGCTTCTGAAAGGAAGTCCCTTCTTTGCAAGATAATCGGCAAGGTCGGTTGCGTTGATGAAGCCCTTCTGTGCCGCAGAATACATATTCTCCTTGATGACCTTCATTGTTTCAATCATCGGAGCAAAGACCTTAAGACACTGCTTAACTGTAGCAATGCTGTCAAATATACACTCCTTGTCCTCCTGCATATCCTTGTTGTATGCAAGCGGAATACCCTTGAGAACGGTGAGCATTGTGAAAAGGTCGCCGTAAACACGGCCTGTCTTGCCCCTGACAAGCTCGGCCATATCGGGATTCTTCTTCTGTGGCATGATGCTTGAACCCGTCGTGAAGCTGTCGTCAAGCTCAATGAACTTGAATTCCCAGCTCGACCAGAGGATGATCTCCTCCGAGAAACGGGAAAGGTGCATCATGATCGTTGCGAATGCGCTCATAAGCTCAACGCAGAAATCCCTGTCGGAAACGCCGTCAATGCTGTTGAGCGTGATTCCGTCAAATCCGAGCTGCTCTGCAACGAATTCACGGTTTGTATTGTATGTTGTACCCGAAAGGGCGCAGGAGCCGAGAGGAGAATAATTCATCCTCTTCATTGCGTCCTCAAGCCTTCCGATATCACGGATAAACATCATAGCGTAAGCCAAAAGATGATGAGCAAAGGTTATCGGCTGAGCACGCTGAAGATGAGTATATCCGGGCAAAATCGTGTTTTTATTATCCTTGGCAACGGAAAGAATGGCCGCAAGCAGATTCTTGATGAGCGGAATAATCTCCTCGGTCTCGTCTCTGAGATAAAGGCGGATATCAACAGCAACCTGATCGTTACGGCTTCTCGCCGTGTGGAGCTTCTTGCCGACGTCGCCAATGCGCTTTGTCAGCTCGGACTCAACGAACATATGAATATCCTCGGCGTCCATATCGAATTTAAGAGCGCCGCTGTCAAGGTCGTCAAGTATCGACTGAAGTCCGGCAAGAATCTTGTCGCAATCGTCATCGGTGATGATTTTCTGCATTGCAAGCATTGTCGCATGCTTCATCGAACCCGTAATATCCTGCTTATACATCTTGCAGTCAAAATGGATCGACGAATTGAAATCATCGGCTTCCTTATTCAGTTCCTTGGCAAACCTGCCTGCCCACATCTTTTCCATAACTTATAAATCTCCGTTATTGATTAGTTAAGTCCTGCCTTTTTCTTCATCTTTGAATAAACCTTGGTCGGGAGACCGTAAAGGTTGATGAATCCTGCCGAATCAGCCTGGTTGTAAACCTCGTCCTCATCGAAGGTTGCGATCTCGGGATCGTAGAGTGAGAACGGAGATGTTACGCCGGCATTGATGATGTTGCCCTTGTAGAGCTTAACGTTTACGTCGCCTGTAACGGTCTTCTGAGTCTCCTTAACGAAAGCAAGAATAGCCTGAGTAAGCGGTGAATACCACTGAGCGTTGTAAACAAGCTCGCCGAGCTTATGACCAACGAGTGCCTTGTAGTGCGAAGTTTCCTTATCAAGAGTGATTGTTTCGAGCATCTCATGAGCCTTGTAGAGGATCGTTCCGCCCGGGGTCTCATATACGCCCCTTGACTTCATGCCTACAAGTCTGTTTTCAACGATATCAAGAAGTCCGATGCCGTTTGCGCCGCCAAGCTCGTTGAGCTTTGTAACAAGAGCTACTGAATCCATCTCAACTCCGTCGATAGCTGTCGGAACGCCCTTTTCAAAGTGAATCTTTACATAGGTCGGCTTGTCCGGAGCCTGCTCGGGAGAAATACCCATCTCAAGGAAGCCGGGCTTGTTGTACTGCGGCTCGTTTGCCGGATCCTCAAGGTCAAGACCCTCATGAGAAAGATGCCAGATGTTCTTGTCCTTTGAGTAGTTTGTCTCTCTGTTTATCTTAAGAGGAACGTTGTGTGCCTCTGCGTAGTCGATCTCCTCGTCACGGGACTTGATATCCCACTCTCTCCACGGAGCGATGATCGTCATGTCGGGAGCGAAAGCCTTAATAGCAACCTCAAATCTTACCTGGTCGTTGCCCTTACCTGTGCAGCCGTGGCAGATAGCGTCTGCGCCCTCTTTTTCGGCGATCTCGCAAAGTCTCTTTGCAATGATCGGACGGGCAAGAGCTGTGCCGAGCGGATAGTTCTCATAAAGAGCGCCTGCCTGAACGCACGGGAAAGCAACCTCGTCAAGCATCTCCTTTGTGAGGTCCTCAACATAGAGCTTTGAAGCGCCTGTCTTGAGAGCCTTCTCCTCAAGTCCTTCAAGCTCGCTTGCCTGACCTACGTTGCCCGAAACAGCGATTATCTCGGGATCGTTGTAGTTCTCCTTGAGCCACGGAATGATGATTGATGTATCAAGTCCGCCCGAGTAAGCGAGTACGATTTTTTTGATATCCTTCTTATTCATAATAATACCTCCGATATACAGTATTGTCTGTGTTTTATGCACATATATTAGCATAATTTGTATATTTATGCAAGCTATTTTTTCGTACTTCAGCTGATTTTGTATATATGCACAACGGATTTTCAAGTGTGTGAAATATTATATGCAAATTTACAAGGCGTTTGACTTCGATAGCACGTTGCCGCCCGTATAAATCGGTTATTGGTTGAAAATCGGTGGGTAGATCAATGAATGATAAATGAATAATAATGCATTTTTGCAAGAAATTGTGTTATTTATTCGTTGTAGGACACAATGTCCGTTTTGCGCAGTGAGAGCTTAATACAAGTTTTTTGACGCAGCTTTATTTTCTTCTAACCTTGGGTCGATGTGGGCATCGACCCCTACGAAAGGTGCCTTTAACAGAACTAATCGTAGGGTGCGATGACCACATCGCACCAAAAAGTCTGATAAAACTTGCTTTAGGCGTAGAAAATATTCTTGCCTCCCCTGCAGGGGAGGTGTTGAGCGCAGCGAAACGGAGGGGTTAAAGTTTGATGAAATCTCACTCCCTCAGTCACGACACAAGGTCGTGCCAGCTCCCCCAAGGAGGAGCCCATACTTAAAATGAGTTTCATTAAACTTTTAACAACCCCCTCAGTCAGCTTCGCTGACAGCTCCCCTACAGGGGCGCCGAGAATTAGTCAGCCACACCGCAAGCGTCTCAATCACGGCGCAACAAAATATAAATATCAATCAACAACCGTTTCTTTTTCCGTTCCCGCTTTCAAGCTGAGGCTGTCATCATAATTGAAAAGTTCTTTCGTTGTCACTTCATGATTTCTGTTATTTACACTTTGCTTGAATTTAATAAAGTGACCCGTTTTCGGGTTGATTAAATAATTCATATAATAGTAGTTCATTTCAGGGTTAAAGTTCTCATAAAGATATGAAACGCTCATCAGCTTGTCATTTTCTTTACACGGTTCTATCCGATAAACTCCGGAATTAGAGGAGGCGTGCTTTGATACCCTCAAATCTATGCAGACGATTTTTCCCTCGTCGTCAAAATAGAACAAATTGTTATCGACGCCGTAATAAAAAACATCATTGATACTGTTGACCGGCACCTTAAACTCCGTAAGATAATCCCTATATGTTTTATCAATTAAATTCATCGAGTCCAGCTCGGGAAGCTCCTTAATTTGCGTCTCTTTAGCTCCGTCATATTTAACGAGCTTGCGTGACTCCGTAAGATAATAAAAAACGTTATCCTTAATGAAGAACGAATATGGCTGCAGCTTGCCGAATTTTTTCGGTGTAAAAAATTCCACACAGTTTTCTAAGTTGTCGTCTGTACGAAAAATCGAATTTGTGTTTTCTATTGTGAAATAAAGATAACCGTTGCTGAAAACGCCGCATTTAGCTCTTATATAATTATGTTTGAGCGAAAGCTCAAGCTTCTGCATATCAAAAGCAGAGATTATCTCATCTCCCTTTTTCTTTACCAAATAATTTGATTTATAATCGGGTCCGTCACAAAATGATTCAAGATAGTAATCATATCCGTTGTTATCTTCAATATGAATCGAGTCAAGAGTTAAATAATATGTCGCTCCGTCATCTCTGTTCGGGTATATATATTGAAAACAATTTTGACATGCTTTATAGCTCGATACAATCGTTTTCGGATTCAAAAGCATAATGTCATCCGTCGCAATAAGGTACATTGCACAAGAAAATACGGCAATCATTACAGCAACTGCAATAAAGTATTTTTTAACCGGACTCATAAACATTTCCCTTTCTCAAGCTTTAAAGACATTTTTATTTTACATATATTTCATTATTATGAATGTCTGCGCCGCCTTCCGTTTGATAAATAAGCTTCAATCCGTCGGAAATCAGCAAATTTTTCACCTGTTCCTCAGACATGGCAGACTTGTTTATAAGCGCAACAATGCTAAACCGACCTTCTTTTTTTGCTTCAACCGAAATTCCTTCTACAGGGAAATCAGTAGCTATGACAGTCTCCCTTTCACTGTCAAGAATACAATCAATATTGAACATCGTTTTGTTTGAGCTATTGTCAATTTTAACAGTTACTTCATAGAGCCCGTATTGATCGGAATGTTCCTTTATATTATTAAAGAATTCATCATTCGATGTGTGAAATAAATATTCTTCATTATTCTCAACCTTCTCTCCATCCAAATAGAAGGTCAACAAACCGGTTACTTGTATTTCGTATTTTTTTGTCACCCCGTCAAGCGTTGTAAAATTGTATGAAGCATCCTTAATTTCGTAGTTTTCTACCTTTTCAATTATACATTGAGGGTCGGTTTCTGACTTCGACCGAACAGAAAGAGTTCCGACGATACCGAGAATCACCAATACAAAAGCTGTCAAAAAGGTTGTTGTCACAAGAATTATTTTTTTCATAGATTTATTCTCCCTTTTTTAGTTTGTATAACCTCACTCCGTAAATCAAGACTCAAAAAATGATTTACATACATCTTTTTTTGTATTATAATTATAATATAATAAATAATTTTCGTCAATAAGGATGTGTCTGTTATCAATAAGGACTTAACGATAGGAAAGCCCTATACTGTGGTTTGGAAATTCTGCCTTCCCCTTTTTGGCAGCATAATATTTCAGCAGCTTTATAATCTCGCCGACAGCTTTGTTGCGGGCAAATTCATCGGCAATGACGCTTTGGCGGCGGTCGGCAACAGCTACGAAATCACGCTTATCTTCATTGCGTTCGCTTTCGGCTGTAATATCGGCTGCTCGGTCATTACCTCTCAGCTTTTCGGTGCAAAGCGTTTCAAAGATATGAAAACGGCGGTTTATACGACCTTGATTTCCGGCGGTGTGCTGTGTATTTTACTTATGGCTCTCGGCTTGATATTCTCAACAAAGCTGCTTGAGCTTATCAACACGCCCGAAAATATTTTCGCCGATTCAAAGCTTTATCTTTTAATTTACATAATCGGTCTGCCGTTTGTTTTCTATTACAACATCGCTTCAGGCATATTCTCCGCTCTCGGCGATTCAAAGACGCCGTTTATCTTCCTCGCCTGCTCATCCGTTTCTAACATTGCCGCCGACATTCTCTTTGTCGCAGGCTTCAAGATGGGTGTCAGCGGCGTTGCATGGGCAACCCTCATATGCCAGGGCATAAGCTGTCTTTTAGCCATGTTCTTTGTGTTCAGACGTTTCGCAAAGATCGAAACCGACGGCAAGCCGGACGCATTTTCATTTGCACTTCTCAAAAGAATTGCCGCCGTTGCAATTCCGAGCATACTTCAGCAAAGCTTTATTTCGGTCGGCAACATCATTATTCAGGGCGTTATCAACAGCTTCGGCTCGGGCGTTATCGCAGGCTATTCGGCATCAATCAAGCTCAATAACCTTGTTATAACCTCGTTCACGACCTTCGGCAACGGAATTTCAAATTACACGGCTCAGAACCTCGGCGCACGCAAATTTGACCGAATAAAAGACGGCTTCAAGGCAGGCGTTAAGCTGACGTGGATGATTTGTGTTCCGATCGTTGCTCTTTATCTTCTCGCAAGCCGTTATCTTATTTATTTCTTCCTCGAAAGCCCGACGGGTACGGCTATGGACACGGGTATGCTTTTCCTGAGAATACTGACTCCGTTTTATTTCATGGCAGCGGCAAAGCTTGTTTCCGACGGCGTACTCAGGGGTGCGGGACAGATGAAAGCCTTTATGTTCGGCACATTCACAGACCTTGTTCTGCGTGTCGTTCTCGCAATAATTCTTTCAAAAACCGCTCTCGAAGCAACGGGAATTTGGGTCTCATGGCCTGTCGGCTGGTGTGTCGCCGGCGTAATTTCCCTCACCTTCTGCTTCAAATACATGAACCAAGTTAAATATGACGGGATAATCTAAATGTACATTTACCGCACCCTGAAAGTCTGATGAAATTACTTCCGAAGCAGACATCTTTCATGCCTCCCCTTGAATGCTTCAAGGGGAGGTGTCGCCTAAGCGACGGAGGGGATAAAGAGAATTGATAAAAAATACTATAGATATGCAGCAAATGTACATTTTCATAATAAAACGAAAATAAAAACAAAATCGGCATATAATAACTCCAACGACCGTTTCAAAGAAAGGAAGATCATCATGTGCACAGCGGCAACATATAAAACTAATGATTTTTATTTCGGCAGAACCTTGGACTATGAATTTTCCTACGGCGACGAAATCACGATAACTCCGAGGAACTATCCTTTCAGTTTCAAGCACACAGCGCCGATTGAAAGCCACCATGCGATAATCGGAACGGCGCATGTTGCCGACGGCTATCCGCTCTATTACGACGCTGTCAACGAGAAGGGGCTCGGCATTGCAGGGCTTAATTTTGTCGGCAATGCTGTCTATGCTCAGCCCGTCGAGGGCAAAACGAATATCGCTCAATTCGAGCTGATTCCGTGGGTTCTCGCTCAATGCGCTACGGTTGATGAAGCGCAGACGCTTTTGAGTAAAACCAACCTTGTCGGTACGCCGTTCAGCGACAAGCTCCCGACGGCACAGCTCCATTGGATAATTGCTGACAAGGACAAGGCAATAACGGTCGAGTCCGTTTCCGACGGGCTGAAAATTTATGATAATCCCATCGGTGTGCTGACGAACAATCCTCCTTTTGAAACACAAATGCAAAGGCTTAACGATTTTTCGTATCTCTCGCCGAAACAGCCCGAAAACAATTTTTCGGACAAGCTTTCATTCAATTTGTACAGCAGAGGAATGGGCGCAATCGGTCTGCCGGGAGATCTCTCCTCGGCGTCACGTTTTGTCAGGGTCGCATTCACGAAAATGAATTCCGTCTCGGGCAACTCCGAAAAGGAGAGTGTCAGCCAGTTTTTCCACATTCTCGGCTCGGTTGAACAACAGCGTGGCTGCTGTGAGGTTGCCGACGGCAAATATGAAATCACAATTTACACCTCCTGCTGCAACGCAAGCAAGGGCATTTACTACTACACGACTTACGACAACCGCCAAATTACGGCAGTTGACATGCACCGTGAGGATCTTTGGAGCAATGAGCTTATCCGCTATCCCATGCTCACGGACAGCAACATTCTTTGGCAGAATTAAACGAATTTTCAGGGCGGCCGACGGTCGTCCTGTTTTTTTGCTCTTACACCCCTTGCATAATCAAATTTATTTGCTTACGGCCTTGGGTCGATGTGGGCATCGACCCCTACGGATTGTACAACCCCGCAACTCTGAAAATATCTTTTTCACACCTTATAGGTCTGATGGAAATTGCTTCCACAGCAGAAATCTTTCTTGCCTCCCCTACAGGGGCGCCGAGAATCTTTTCTGCTGACCTTAGGTTGATGTAGATATCGAAGAAACTTCCGTTTTATTTTGCAACTGTCTTTATCTCCTCCGTCGATTGCTGACACGACAGCTCCATATGAAACCCATGGTCAATAATTTTCACTTTTTATATCCAATCCCACGCAATTTATTTTGACAAGCATACAATAATTATGGTAAAATAAATTTCGGTGATTTAATGAAAATCGGAAATCTTGAAATAAAAGGATACGCTTGTCTTGCGCCCATGGCAGGGGTTGCCGACAGAGCCTTCCGTGAGCTTTGCATGAGCTACGGTGCGGCATACGTCATCAGCGAAATGGTAAGCTCAAAGGGCTTGACGATGCAGGACAAAAAATCTAAAGAACTGCTTTTCCTCTCGGACACAGAACGTCCGGCAGGCGCTCAGATATTCGGCGACGATCCCGAAATCATGGCAAAGGCGGCTTTGAAAGCCATGGAGTTTTCTCCCGACTTTATCGACATCAACATGGGCTGTCCTGCGCCGAAAATCGCAGGCAACGGCGGCGGCTCGGCTCTCCTCAAAAAGCCTGAGCTTATCAGCCGAATCGTCGAAAAGGTCGTTGAGGTCTCCCCTGTTCCCGTCACGGCTAAAATACGAATCGGCTGGGATGAGAACAGCATCAACGCTGTCGAAATCGCAAAGCGAATTGAAGCGGCAGGTGCAGACGCTCTCACGGTTCACGGCAGGACGAAAACGCAAATGTATGCCCCGCCCGTATCACTCGATGAAATCGCAAAGGTCAAAAATGCGGTCTCCATTCCCGTTATCGGCAACGGCGACATCGTTGACGGAAAGAGTGCAAAAAAGATGCTCGACGAAACGGGCTGTGATTTTCTGATGGTCGGCAGAGGTGCTTTGGGAAATCCGTGGATATTTCAGTGCATAAATGCATATCTTAACAACGAAGCGGCTTTTACCGAACCGACGCTCGAAGAAAAAATGAACGTCATGCTCCGCCACATCGGCACTCTCTGCGAATACAAAGGTGTGCGGATCGGAATGCGAGAAGCACGCAAACACGCCGCTTGGTACATCAAGGGAATACGGGGTGCGGCAGCTTTCAGGCAGGAAATCGGACAGCTTTCGACGATGGACGAGTTAAAAGCTCTCGCCGAGAGGGTCATTGCTTCTCAGGAGTAAAAATATTCAGTATTCATTGAATATTCATCGGCAAATTATTCCGATAAAAATTATTAGAAAACTGAGTTTTCCACAAGTAAAGGTTGATGCCTTTACAAATTTTCCACAAAACAGGCTCAAACGCCTTGAAATTACGTCAAGTTTTCCACACTTTCCACCGAGTTTTCCACCGTGACAAGTAAAAATGCTTGTCGTAAAGTAAAAGAGCTTTACTTTGGGCAAAATATTCATTTTGGCTTTTCGTATGCATTTTCGGCTTTGCAAAGCCCCGAAAAAGTAAAAAAACAAATGATTTTATCAATAATTTGCAAAAAGTCTATTGACAAAACCATAAAATAACACTAATATCTTTTAGTGTATAAAATAATAAATTTTGGAGGAGTTCTATCCATGTCAGTATCAGTATTTGAAAGACTGCAAAAGATAATCGCCGAACAGCTTGAAATCGACGAGGACGATATCCGCCCGGACAGCGACATCATTGACGATCTCGGCGCAGACAGTCTCGACATTGTTGACCTTGTTATGAGCATTGAGGACGAGTTCCAGGTTGAGGTTCCCGACGAGGCAGTTGAAGAAATGAGAACCGTTGACGACGCAGTAAGGTATATTGAGGATCACGAATAATAATTAAAGGCGGTAGTAAAATTGGCACAGCAGAAAAAAATGGTTGAAGAAATCACGTCGATGGACGAGGATTTCGCAAAATGGTACACGGACGTTGTTAAAAAGGCTGAGCTTTGCGAATACACAAGTGTCAAGGGCTGTATGGTTATCAGACCCTATGGCTATGCGATTTGGGAAAACATTCAGCACATCATGGACAGCATGTTCAAGGCAACAGGTCACGAGAATGTATGCATGCCCATGTTCATTCCCGAAAGCCTGCTTGAAAAGGAAAAGGATCACGTTGAGGGCTTCGCTCCCGAGGTTGCATGGGTAACCCACGGCGGCAATGAGAAGCTGGAGGAAAGACTTTGCGTCAGACCCACGTCGGAGACTCTTTTCTGCGAGCATTACGCAAACATCGTTCATTCATACAGAGATCTCCCGAAGCTCTACAATCAGTGGGTAAGCGTTGTTCGCTGGGAAAAGACAACTCGTCCTTTCCTTCGTACAAGAGAGTTCCTTTGGCAGGAGGGTCACACGATCCATGCAACAGCCGAGGAGGCTCAGGAGGAAACTATCCGCATGCTCAACGTTTACGCCGAGTTCTGCGAAAAGTATCTTGCAATGCCTGTTGTAAAGGGCGTTAAGACGGAAAAAGAGCGTTTCGCCGGAGCTGAGGATACATACACCATCGAGGCTCTCATGCACGACGGCAAGGCTCTCCAGAGCGGCACATCGCACTATTTCGGTGACGGCTTCGCAAAGGCATTCGGCATTCAGTTCACGGGCAAGGACAACAAGCTTCATCACCCGTTCCAGACCTCATGGGGATCAACGACACGCCTTATCGGCGCAATCATCATGACCCACGGTGACGACAACGGACTTGTTCTTCCGCCGGCGGTCGCTCCGATTCAGCTTGTTATCATTCCTATCGCTTCTCATAAAGAGGGCGTTCTCGACAAGGCCAACGAGCTTAAGAATAAGCTTGCAAGCGTTTGCCGAGTTAAGCTTGACGATTCCGACAACAGCGCAGGCTGGAAGTTTGCGGAATACGAGATGAAGGGCGTTCCGCTTCGTCTTGAAATTGGTCCCAAGGATATCGAGAACAACCGCTGTGTTGTTGTTCGCCGTGATAACGGTGAGAAGATTTTTGTTTCACTCGATGAGCTTGAGACAAAGATCCCCGAATTGCTTGAGGCTGTACGTGACGGTCTTTATCAGAAAGCTCTTGACCGCAGAGCGGCAATGACCTTCACTGCAAGAGATTATGCGGAGCTCAAGGACATCGCAGACAACAAGCCCGGTTTCATCAAGGCTATGTGGTGCGGCGACCGCGAGTGCGAGGATAGGCTCAAGGATGAAATCGGAATTACATCACGTTGTATTCCGTTCGAGCAGGAGCACCTCAGCGACACCTGTGTTTGCTGCGGCAAGCCTGCAAAGCACATGCTCTATTGGGGCAAGGCGTATTGATTTAGCCATAATATTAAAGACATTCCCGAAAAGGAATGTCTTTTTTTGTTTCATAATTTTTGTTTCATAATTATTGAAATAAGCTGTCAATCGTTACTCCGAGGATTTCGCATATCTTTTGCAGAGTTTTGGCATGCGGTAAGCCGATGTCATTTTTATATTTTGAAATAGCCGAACGATCCATACCAAGCAAATCGGCAAGCTGTTGTTGTGAAAGTCCGCTGTTCGTTCTTGCTGTCTTAAAGTTTTCGGAAAAGCTCATTTATAAATTCCCCCATAAAATAAAAAGTGCGCAGCCGAAGCTACGCACAAAAAACGCATAGCTCAGCTGTCGCCAAACAAAACCTACCACCTTAAAAAGCATGTAGAAATGAGCCTGCATTTTTATCATGAAGATAAAAATACATGCCTTTAAGGTGTAATATATGCGGTTTTGTTCGGCGAGATTTATTATAACACTTCTTATAATAAAAATCCAGTATTTTTTAGCTTTTGTGCAAAAATTCACAGCCATCTCTGAAAGCTTGACCGTTTACTGTCTGTTCTTCAACATCTTGTTTTGGCACATATTCTTGTGCGTAAGAGATTGAGACACGAATTATTTTTTAATTGACGGCAAGACAAAACGATATTATAATATTCAAAAAAGCTATTAAAGGAAAGATTCCATGAAGGTTTTCAAAAGGCTGTCGGCAATTCTGCTTGCGGCAGCAATGATAATACTGACCTCATGTCAGAGCAAAAGCACATTTTCAGGTGACGCCGCAACACTGCCCGATCAGGTGAACGCTCAACCCGTTGTTGATATGACGCAGGAGACGACCGTACAGACGACTACGCAGTCTGCAGCCGTTACGACAACAACCGCTGTAACGACAACAGCCGCAACTGCAAAAGTCACGACAAAAACACCTGCCGACCCATATAAAACAGCGCTCACCTACTGCGTTGAC
>CAVGRW010000069.1:0-12215 GCA_963631735.1 Bacteroidaceae bacterium
CCGTTCCAGAGACTGATTGAGTTTAAGGACATTAAGTCGGCGATATAAAAAATTGTGACTGAACAGGTGAATATTTAAATTGTTGAGTACACATAAAATTCAGCTTTATAATAATTCACTCCCTCAGTCACTTTGTGACAGCTCCCCCAAAGGAGGAGCCCACGTATTTTTTCAATCTCTATATAATTCCAAATTAACTACAATAAAATTCTATGCGTTATTAGAAATATTGATGGGATTTGAAGGCTTGTTGGGCTCCTCCTCCGGGGGAGCTGGCGGCGCAGACGACTGAGGGAGTGTAAAAATGATTGACTACAACCGTAAACTAATTAAGAAAGCTCAAAGTCTAAGACGCAATGCAACCCCGCAGGAAAATAAGCTTTGGTATGAATTTTTACGCAATTATCCAATACGATTTCAACGGCAAAAGACAATAGATAATTATATAGTAGATTTCTATTGTCACAAAGCAAAGCTTGTTATTGAAATTGACGGTTCTCAGCATTACGATGAAGCAAAAGCTTTACTTGATAGCAAAAGAACCGCAAAGTTAAATTCTCTCGGATTAGATGTTCTGAGATTTTCAAATAATGATATAAATAGCTGTTTTGACTCAGTTTGTGAAAAAATCAATTATGAAGCACATAAAAATCGGCTGTGACGAGTGTGTCACAGCCTTTATTTTTACAGCTTATTTCTGATAATCTTGCCGCTCGTTGTTTTGGGAAGCTCGTCCTTGAAAACAACAATTCTCGGGTATTTATAAGGTGCGGTGTGCTCCTTAACATAGGTCTGAATTTCTTTCTTGAGTTCCTCGGTCGGCTCTGTGCCCTTTGTAAGGACGATCGAAGCCTTAACGACCTGACCTCTAACCTCGTCGGGAGCGGCAGAAACTCCGCACTCAAGAACATACGGAAGCTCCATGATAACGTTCTCAATCTCGAACGGTCCGATACGATAGCCCGACGATTTGATAACGTCATCGATACGTCCGACATACCAATAGAAGCCGTCTTCATCTCGCCATGCAACGTCGCCGGTGTGATAAAGTCCGTCATGCCAGCACTCGGAGGTCTTTTCCTCATCGCCGTAGTAGCCGATAAAGAGTCCGCAGGGAACCTTGTCACGCTCCGCCTTGATAACGATTTCACCCTCCTGACCTACGCCGACGCTCTTGCCGTCGGGGTCAACGATATCAACATCGAAGGTCGGAACAGGCTTGCCCATTGAGCCGAGCTTGTGCTCCGAGCCGAAGAGATTGCCGACAACGAGAGTCGTCTCGCTCTGTCCGAAGCCCTCCATAACCTTGAGACCCGTAAGCTTGTTGAGCTGACGGAAAACCTCGGGGTTGAGCGCCTCGCCTGCGATTGTCGCATGCTCGATCGAGCTGAGGTCGTACTTGGTGAGATCCTCTTTGATCATCATTCTGTACATCGTCGGCGGTGCACAGAAGGTAGTTATATTATACTTTTTGAACATCGGGAGAATGTCGGAGGCATGGAAGCGGTCAAAATCATAAACAAATATGCCTGCCTCGCAAAGCCACTGGCCGTAGAGCTTGCCCCAAAGAGCCTTAGCCCAGCCTGTGTCGGAAATTGTCAGATGAAGTCCGTCGGGATTTACGCAGTGCCAATAGTTCGCCGTTACAAAATGACCGAGCGGATATTTAAAGTTGTGGGTTGCGATTTTCGGATAGCCCGTTGTGCCCGATGTGAAGAACATAAGCATCTTGTCGTTGCCGCATGCGCTGTCCTCGGTGCGTTCAAATTCCTTGCTGAAGAGCTTGACCTCGTCATTAAAGTCATGCCAGCCCTCTCTCGGCTCGCCTACAATAATCTTCGTTTTGAGCGTCGGTGAATTCTTTGCCGCAAGGTCAACCTGGTGAGCCGTGTCGTCATCCGAGGTACAGAGAATTGCGCTTACACCTGCCGCATTGAAGCGATAATCAAGGTCATGCTCCTGAAGAAGATGAGTTGCGGGGATTGCAATTGCTCCTATCTTGTGAAGCGCAAGAATCGAGAACCAGAACTGATAATGACGCTTGAGAACGATCATAACTCTGTCGCCCTTCTTGATGCCGAGCGACTTGAAATAGTTCGCCGTTTGAGCGGAATATTCCATCATGTCCTTAAATGAGAAGCGGCGTTCGTTCTTGTTCTTGTCAATATGAAGCATTGCGAGCTTATCGGGGAGCTTCTTTCCGAGTCCGTCAACGATATCAAAGGCAAAATTAAACTTATCCTCGTTCTCGTAGGAGAGCGAAAGAATTTTACCGTTTTCGTCCTCCTTGGGGTGAATGAAGTTGTGGTAAATTCGCTTGCCTGTGCCCGAACGCTTAGGCGATTCGTCGTCGATCGTGTTCTTCGGCGTAACTACCTCGCCTGCGGGATTGAAAACGAGAGCATAAAAGGTCGTTTCTTCCCTGTCAACGGCGATCATGCCGTGGGGCGTTGAGCTGTCGAAATAAATTGTGTCGCCCGGGTGAAGAATTTCAACATGGTTACCGACCTGAACTCTCAAAGTACCGCTGACAACGATGTCAAGCTCCTGTCCGTCATGGGTCGTGAGGGCGATATCGTCACTGCCCTCGTTCGGGTCGCACCTAACGAAAAGCGGTTCACAAATCTTGTTTTTGAACGCCGCCGCAAGGTTGTAGTATTCCATGCCGTGAGCGTGGTCAATTTCAAGACCCTCGCCGCTCCTTGTGACCGTATAAGACGCAAGAACGGGGCTTTTACCCTCGATAATATCGTTAACATCAACGTTGAAAGCAATTGCGCATCTGTACAAGAACGCAAATGTGAGATCCTTCTCGCCGCGTTCGCAGGCGATATAGTCCTCGATAGTCATGTCGGTTTTTTCCGCCATATCGGCAGGAGTAAAGCCCACGATCTCACGAAGCTCCTTGATACGCTGAGCCATTTCGTTGATCTTGAAATTCAAGCCTGTCATTTCTTTCATTTGTGACCATTCCTTTCGTTGTTTTATAGATTTTCAGATAATAAAAGTTTTTTAGAATTGACGAGAGATTTTTTCGTTAAACAGTTCAAAGGTCTCGAAGGCTATATTCTTATTTGCCGAGGAAGCTTTGGTCTGTATAACGAAAAGGAAACCTTAAAGCGGTTTGTGAGAAAATTATTCACAGTGGATTTTACAGTTTGGGAGCTGTACATAGGTACTGCCCCAAACCAAAAATGCGCTGTGGACGATTTTAGCCAAACCAAAAAGAAAAACCCGTCTCGAGGCTTCTTTGCCTTGAGACGAGTTGTAATTACTGATTTACTACCCGCGGTACCACTCAAATTGCGTTCAACGAACGCCACTTCGGACTCCAACAAGTCCTATGCTTTTACGCAGCCTTACGAGAGGGTTCTACTTGAAAATCTTTCTTCCCTCCGACTCAGAAGCTACAAACCCAAAACTCACCTATCGGCTCTCACCTGCCGCCGACTCTCTGAAAAGCTACCGTTTTAAGTCCTCTTCGTCATTGTCTTTAAATATTTTATTTGTACGAATTTTAACACGACTTTTTTCTCTTGTCAAGACTTTAATAAGAATTTTTTTACAATCAGCCTTATTTATGATATTTTCCGCCGCTGTTTATGCGAAAAGCTCTGTAAATCTGCTCCAGGAGCATAATTCTTGCAAGCTGATGCGGGAACGTCATCTCGGACATTGAAAGTCTGAAGTCCGAACGCTTTTTCACCTCGTCGGAAAGCCCGTATGAGCTGCCGATGATAAAAACGACATTGCTGAAGCCGAGCACGCCGCAGGAGTCAAGCTCCCTTGCAAGCCTTTCGGAGCTGAGCTGCTTGCCTTCAATACACATCGAAAAAACCTTTGAGCCGTTCGGGATTTTTGAAAGAATTTCCTTACCCTCGGCGTTCAATGCGTTTGCGATCTCGCTCTCCGACGGATTTTCGGGGAGCTTTTTCGGCGAAAGCTCGATTATATTCAGCCTGCAATATGCGCCGAGACGCTTAACATATTCGTCCGAAGCGTCACGAAGATACTTTTCCTTGAGCTTCGCCTCACAAATTATCGTAACGCCTAACATCACAGCACCACCGTTTCCGGCTCGTCCGAGCCTGCGACCTTAAGTATGTAGTCCCTGTTTTCGGTCGCTCCCATGCAGTCGAGCGCCGATTTTGACGTTCTGTATGCCAGCGACGGAATGTTGTTCTCCTTGCTCAGATGTCCGAGAACAAGGCGTGTTGTACCGTTTTTTACAAGCTCGGTCACAAAATCGCCGCATGCGATGTTTGAAAGATGTCCGACGTCGGAGAGAATACGGCGCTTCAAAAGATAGGGATAGCTGCCGTTGCGAAGCATGCCGATATCGTGGTTGCTCTCAACAAGTGCAAGGTCGCAGCCCGTGAGCGCCACTCTCATTTCGTCGGTAACAATTCCCGTGTCGGTCGCAACGCAGATTTTTCTGTCGTCGCTCGTTGTGACGGAATAGCCGCAGCTTTCGGCAACGTCATGCGAGGTATGGAACGGAACGACAAGCTGACCGTTACATTCAACGCCGTCACCGATGGGAATAACGGGGAATTTGCCGTTTATAATGCCCATTTTTTCAAGCTCACGAAGCGTTCCCTCGGTCGCATAGACGGGAATATTATATTTCGACGCAAAAACACGCAGGCCTTTAACGTGGTCGCTGTGCTCATGGGTAACAAAAACAGCACCGATTTCCTTCTCGCTGATGCCGATGCTGTTGAGCTTCAATGAAATCTGCTTTGCGCTCACTCCGGCATCAATCAGCACTCCGCCGCCTGAAGAACCGATATATGTGCAGTTACCGCTGCTTGATGAAAAGAGTGAACAAAAACGAGCCATATGTACCTTCCTGTATAACAAAAATATTGCCCCGATCTGCTCGGGGCATAAATTCACCTATAATTTAACCTGCCTGTGTATCCTCCAGCGGCTTGGGCTTGTCCTCCTCGCTGACTCGGACAATATCCGCGCCGAGGTTGCGGAACTTGCCTACAACGTTGTCATAGCCGCGGTCGATATAAACTATGTTTTCAATCGAGGTCGTACCTCTTGCAATGAGACCTGCGATAAGCATTGCCGCACCTGCTCTGAGGTCGTCCGCCTTGACGGGAGACCCGTTGAGATATTCAACGCCCTCAATAGTAGCCGCTTTGCCGTTGACGGAAATATTCGCGCCCATTCTTGCAAGCTGCTCAACATACTGGAAGCGGCTGTCCCAAACGCCCTCGGAAACAATGCTTGTGCCGTCGGCAATCGAAAGCATAGTCGCAAACTGCGGCTGCATATCCGTCGGGAAGCCCGGGTGAGGCATAGTCTTTATATTGCATCTGCCCGGTCTGCCGTTGCCGATTACTCTGACGGAATCGTCATATTCCTCAACCGTTGCGCCGCACTGGATAAGCTTGGCGGTGATCGACTCAAGATGCTTCGGGATAACGTTCTTAACAAGCACATCGCCCTGAGTTGCAACTGCGGCAACCATGAATGTGCCCGCCTCGATCTGATCGGGAATTATCGAATAGGTGCAGCCGTGCATATGCTCAACGCCGCGGATCTTGATAACATCCGTACCTGCGCCTCGAACGTCTGCGCCCATTGAATTCAAAAAGTTTGCAAGGTCAACGATATGCGGCTCCTTGGCTGCGTTCTCAATAATCGTCAAGCCCTTAGCCTTAACGGCGGCAAGCATGAGATTGATGGTTGCGCCGACGGAAACCACGTCAAAATAGACAAGACCGCCCGTAAGGTCGGGAGCCTCAACATCAATCATAGCGTTTTCCTTGAGAGTTACGGTTGAACCGAGAATCTCAAAGCCCTTAATGTGCTGATCAATCGGGCGAACGCCGAAATTACAGCCGCCGGGCATAGCTACCTTAGCCCTGCCGAAACGGGCAAGCAAGGAGCCGATGAGATAGTACGAAGCTCTCAGATGCTTTGTCATGTCGTGGGAAACGACATATGAATTGATTGTTGATGAATCTATATCGTAGGTATTTGCGTCAACCTTAGTGATTTTTGCGCCCAGCTGATGAAGAATTCTGATCATCATCGTAACATCGCTGATATCGGGGATATTCTCAACCCTGCACACATCCTGTGCAAGGATAACTGCCGGAAGAATTGCGACAGCGGCATTTTTGGCTCCGCTGACGGTAACCTCACCGTGGAGCGGCTTTCCGCCGTTGATATATATCTTATCCACCCGTTACACTCCTTAAAAATTATATATGTAAAAAAGATAAATTTCTCATTTGTGCCACAAAAGGGGCAATTAACCAAATATATTATTAAACTTTTAAGATTATACCACTAAATGAAGCAAAGTTCAATATTTTTTTATTTTGTGCAAAAATTCAATTTTTATATTCAGAAATACAATATATTGAATATCGCTCATATCGTAATAGCTATATATTGTGTTATATCGAGTGCAATTAAATATACGCCCGCATTTTTTCAGCATATTGTACAAAAAGTTCTTTTCGATTTTTCTATATACAATATGTAGATATATTCGACTACGGAAATATTATTGCTATTAAATTCTTGTCACGGTTATTATGCGTTAAAGCGTCAATAATAATGTAGGTGATATTATGGAAATTTTAAAAATTTGTCTGACAGCTGTTCTGTCAATTATCGAACTGTTTTTCCTGACGAAAATAATGGGTAAGCGTCAGGTCTCTCAGCTCAGCCTTTTCGACTATATCAACGGAATAACTATCGGCTCGATTGCCGCAGATATGGCGTTCAGTCCGCTTGATGAGTGCTGGAAGCCTGCCGTTGCCATTGTGATTTACGGCGTTTTTGCGGTGCTTTTTTCGGTGTTTGCCAACAAATCGATCAAATTCCGCAGATTTTTTGTCGGCAAGGCGGTTATTCTCATGGATAACGGAACCCTCTATCGTGAAAACTTCAAAAAGTCGAAGCTTGATTTAAACGAATTTCTGACCCAGTGCAGAATAAACGGTTATTTCAATATTGACGACCTGCAAACGGTTGTCATGGAGCCGAACGGTCAGCTCAGCTTTCTGCCGAAATCAACGCTGAGACCCGTCAATCCGCAGGATATGGGTATGCGTCCCGAAAAAGAGGCCTCCCCTATCGTTGTAATATCCGACGGCGAAATACTCTTTGAAAATCTCAAAGCCTGCGGCAAGAATGAGGTCTGGCTCAGAAAAGCATTGAAGGACGGCAATTTTCCTCCAATTGGCAAGATTTTTACCGCCTTTGTCAATAACGACGAGCTTTCGGTCTATGAGATGAACAAAGAAAAAAGAGACAACGATATTTACAGTTGACATCGGCAAAATACGCTGTTATAATCTCAATCGTAGGGATCGCTTAGTGCGATCCCTTATGCTATAAAATTTGATTATCCCAAAGCAGGAATTTTTATGAAAAAGGAATTACATAACGATCCGACCTTCTTCGGCACGGACAGCATACCGAAAATACTTCTGAAAATAGCTCCGCCCGTCATGCTGGCGCTGCTCATTCAGTCGCTTTACAATATTGTTGACAGCTTCTTTGTCGGCAGATTTTCCGAGCAGGGCTTGACGGCTCTTTCGATAGTTTACCCGTTACAGCTTATCATTACCGCCCTTGCAGTTGGAACGGGAGTCGGCGTAAACACGCTGATGGCAAAATATTATGCGCTGAAAAACGACAATAAAGCAAATGACACGGCAGGCAGCGGATTTATAATTTCAATCATTCTTTGGGTTTTGTTTGCGGCGACGACCGTATTCTTCCTCAAGCCGTATCTCCGAACCTCGGCGAGCGACCCGACGGCGCTGAGCTACGCCTATACATACGGAATGATAGTCTGCGTCGGAAGTATCGGACTTTTCACCGAGGGAATTTTCTCAAAGGTGCATCAGGCGGAGGGCAACATGGTTCTTCCGACCATAGCACAGATCTGCGGCGCAGTGTTCAACTGCATAGTTGACCCGATTTTGATTTTCGGTCTCGGTCCCGCCCCGAAAATGGGCGTTGCCGGTGCGGCGATAGCAACAGTCGGCGGACAGATACTTGCGGCGATAATCACGGGCGCAAAGGGTCTCAGAAAGCCGCCGAAGCCGAAGAAATTCCCCGAATACACGGGCAAGATATTCAAGCTCGGCTATCCGTCGATAATTATGCAGTCGATGTACACGGTCTATATTGTTGCGCTGAATATGATACTCGTCGGCTTCTGCGACGAGGCGGTAACGGTTCTCGGACTTTACTATAAGCTCCAAACATTTTTCTTTATTCCCTTGATAGGACTTACAACGTGCATCGTTCCCGTCCTCAGCTACAACTACACCAACCACAGCTTCGACAGGACGAGAGAGGTCATGAAGTGGTCGTTCATCGTCACAATAGCGTTCATGTTCGTCGGAATTCTTTGCTTTGAGCTTATTCCCGTTCAGCTCTTGAGTATATTCTCAAAGAGCGAAAAGGTATTTGAAATCGGCAAAACCGCTCTGAGAATAATCGGCACAAGCTTCATTCCCGCGACGTTTTCGCTAATGCTTCCTATCTTCTTCCAGGCGATAGGACGGGGTGCGCCGAGCGTTGTGCTCACTCTTCTCAGACAAATTATCTGCCTTGTTCCGATTTTCTATGCGTTCTCGTTCATGGGGCTTGATTACACATGGATCGCTTTTCCGCTCTCCGAAACGATAACGACGGTAGTTGGATTTATCCTCTATTTCCGCCAAATCAACATCTGGAAAACGGATTACGGCTATGTGCCTAAGAAATCAAAAATCAAATAATATATCGACCTCCTGCCAAATTTACGGCAAGAGGTCGTTTATTTTCCTTTTAGCACTTGTTTTATTTCCACCGATGTTGTAAAATACTTGTATCAAATTTCGGAGTGTATTATGACAGTATTGAGTTTTCAAAATCTTGCGTTCTCTTTCGGCGAACGTGAGCTTTTCAGAAATGTTAATTTTGAAATAAACGATAAAGAGAAGGTCGGCTTTATCGGCTCAAACGGCGTGGGCAAAACCACGATATTGAAGCTTATCAGGGGTGAGCTTGAGCCGACGGAGGGCGCAGTCGTAATCGGCAAGGACGCAAGGCTCGGCTATATGGAACAGCACACCTGCTCAAAGAAGGGTATGACCCTCTACGACGAGCTTATAAGCGTTTTTGACGACCTGATGAACCTTGAAATTGAGATAAATCAGGTCAATTACCGCCTTGAGCATAATCTCGGCAATATGGAAGATGATCTAAGGCTTCAGGACGAGCTGACAACAAAGTTCAATAACGAGGGCGGTCTGACCTTCAGAAGCCGCACAAGAAGCGCACTTCTCGGTCTCGGCTTCACAGAGGACGATTTCAAGCTGACAACGGACAAGCTCTCGGGCGGTCAGCGTTCCAAGGTTGCGCTGGCAAAGCTTCTTCTTTCAAAGAGCAATCTTCTGCTTCTCGACGAGCCGACGAACCACCTTGATATCAAGTCGGTCGAATGGCTTGAAAATTTCTTAAAAAATTACAACGGTGCAATATTCGTAATATCGCATGACCGTTATTTTCTCGATAAAATAACAGACAAGACCGTGGAGCTTGAAAACCGCAAGGTGCGATGCTTCAAGGGTAACTATTCCGAATTCCTTGTCAAAAAGAAAGCCGAGCAAAAGGCAATTGAAGATAAATATGAAACGGATATGAAAGAGATACAGCGTCTTGAGGGCGTTGTGGCTCAGCAAAGGCAGTGGAACAGGGAAAAGAACATCAAGACTGCCGAGAGCAAGCTCAAGCAGATTGAGAGGATCAAGGAACAGCTTGTCGTTCCCGACAGCAAGGTTGAGCGAATTCGTTTTCATTTTGAGCCGAAATGCGTCAGCGGCAACGACGTTATTATCGCCGACGGGCTGGCTAAAAGCTTCGGCAATAAGACGATATTCCGCAACGCTTCACTCCACATAACGAGGGGCGAACGGGTATTCATTCTCGGTGACAACGGCTGCGGCAAAACAACCTTTCTCAAAACGCTGATGGGGCAGTACGCCCCCGACGAGGGCACTTTTATCTTCGGTGAAAATCTGTTCAAGGGCTATTTTGACCAGGTTCAGGCAGGGCTTGACCTCAACAAGACAGCAATCGAGGAGATTTGGTCGAAGTATCCGAAAATGACGCAGACTCAGGTCCGCAGTGCATTGGCGGCGTTTCTTTTTAAGGGCGACGATGTTTTCAAGAAGATTTCCGAGCTGAGCGGCGGCGAGAGAGCGAGAATCGCACTGCTCAATCTCATGCTCGGAGGCTACAATCTTCTGCTTTTGGACGAGCCGACGAACCACCTTGACGCATTCTCTCGTGAGGAGCTTGAAAACACCCTGCTCGACTATGACGGCACAATGCTGATAGTTTCCCACGACCGTTACTTTATAAATAAATTAAGCTCACGAATTCTTGAGCTTAATGAAAACGGCTTCACGGAATACCTCGGCAATTACGACTATTATATTGAAAAGAAAGCGACACGTCAGCCTGTTGAACCAAAAACTGGCACGGCGAAAAAGGTCGAAAAGGTCAACGACTACAAGCTGAAAAAGGAGCAGGCGTCACAGCAGCGAAAGCTCAAAACTCAGCTGACAAGGACGGAGAATGACATTGCCGCACTCGAAAAAGAAATTGAGGATATTCAGGAAAAGCTGAATACAGAAGAAATTCAGACCGACTATGAAAAACTGATTGAATTCACCGACCTGCTCAATTCAAAGAACGATGAATTGCTCGATAAATACTCCCTCTGGGACGAGCTGCAGGGAATGGTTGAAGAATAAAATAATTATCAACAAAAGAAAGGACGATACTATGCCCGAATACATAGACACATTTTTAAAGCTTGATGACGTTGAAAAGCACAATTCATTCATCGGACGTGAGCCGAACATGGCAGACCTGCCCGACTTTGAGAGCAACAAGGATAAGCTCCCCGAGCCTGTTTGGGACGGTCATCCCGACTCGATCGAAGCCTACTATAAGGCATGGAAAATCGCATTTTCAAATCTCGGAAAGCCGACTGAGGAAAACGGCTTTGTTTCACCGTACATTGACGCCGCATTCAACGGTGACATCTTCCTTTGGGACAGCTGTTTTATGCTGATGTTCGGCAAATACGGCGACAGCGTGTTCAAATTTCAGGGCACGCTCGACGATTTCTATTGCAAGCAGGAGTCTGACGGCTTCATCGGCAGACAATACCATGAGGACAGCGGATATTCAAAATTCCACCGCCTCGACCCAGTAAGCACGGGTCCCGAAATTCTTGCATGGTGCGAGTGGCAGTATTATCAGAACTATGGCGACAAAAAGCGCCTTGCCGACGTTTATTATCCGCTTCTCTGCTATCACAGATGGATGCGCAACTATCACCGCTGGCAGGACGGCTCCTACTGGTCAAGCGGCTGGGGCTGCGGCATGGACAATCAGCCGAGAACCGACCTCGAAGCTGTTCCCGGAGTTGAGGATTGGCAGGTTGAGACCTTCCACCATGGCTTTATGTCATGGATAGACGCAAACTTCCAGGCTCTTCTCAGCTGCAAGGAGCTTCTTAAAATGGCAAAGGAGCTTGACATAACAGACGGCGTTGACGAGCTTCAAAAAGAGGTTGAGTACCTGACAAAATTCATCAATGAAAAAATGTGGTCGGAGGAAGATAAATACTATTTTGACCGCAGAGGCAACGGCGAGCTGCTCAAGGTCAAGAGCATCGCAAGCTATTGGGGCTTGCTTGCCGACGGTGTTCCCGAGGACAGAAAAGCCGATTTTATAGCTCATCTTAAGAATGAAAAGGAATTCAAGCGTCCGCACCGTGTGCCCACCCTTTCCGCTGATCACCCCGATTATTCGGATGACGGCGCATATTGGAACGGCGGCGTTTGGGCACCGACAAACTATATGGTAATAAGAGGTCTTTCCGAGTGCGGCAACGAAAAGCTTGCTCATGAAATTGCCCTCAACCACTATGAAAACATGATGAAGGTTTACCACAAGACAGGTACCTTCTTTGAAAACTATGCTCCCGAATCCGCAAACCCGGGCAACCCGGCAAAGGCCGATTTTGTAGGCTGGGCAGGTATTATTCCGATAACCGTTCTCATTGAGTACGTTCTCGGAATTCAGATTCACGCCGAGAAGGACGAGATAGTGTGGTATGTCAACAATCTCGAACGCCACGGAATCAAGCGTATTCCTGTCGGCAGAGA
>CAVGRW010000070.1:0-11936 GCA_963631735.1 Bacteroidaceae bacterium
CGCTGCGGCTCGGTCACGCTCCGGCTCTGAACGTCCACCGGACGTTCATTCACTGCCGTCGCGCCGCTTTGCTACCTTCGAGGGGAAGCCTTGGTATATTTCTTCTAAAATCAGCGTACCATACCTTAAAACAAATCGTTCAGGATGTGTCGAGTTACAGCTGATTTCTTATTATCTTGCCGCTTATAGTCTTCGGCAACTCATCCTTGAATACAACGATTCTCGGGTACTTGTAAGGCGCGGTGTGCTTCTTGACGTAGTTCTGAATTTCTTTCTTGAGCTCCTCGGTCGGCTCCGTGCCCTTGGTAAGGACGATAGATGCCTTAACGACCTGTCCTCTTACATCGTCGGGAGCGGCGGAAACACCGCACTCAAGAACATAGGGAAGCTCCATGATAACGTTTTCGATCTCGAACGGTCCGATACGGTAGCCCGACGACTTGATAACATCGTCGATACGTCCGACATACCAGAAGTAGCCGTCCTCATCTCGCCATGCGATATCGCCTGTGTGATAAACGCCGTCGTGCCAAACCTCGTCGGTTCTTTCCTGATTTCTGTAGTAGCCGAGGAAGATGCCGCACGGTACCTTTTCGGAGGTGTTGACGCAGATTTCACCGGTTTCACCGATATCTGCTTCCGTTCCGTCGGGACGAAGGATTTTGATATCGTAGAGCGGTGTCGGCTTGCCCATTGAGCCCGGCTTCGGAGTCATGCCCGTGAGGGTTGCGATTCCGAGGGTCATTTCTGTCTGACCGAAGCCCTCCATAAGCTCAAGTCCCGTAGCATTGTAGAACTGACGGAATACCTCGGGGTTGAGTGCCTCACCTGCTGTTGTTGCGTGGCGGATAGAGGAAAGATCGTACTTGCCGAGATCCTCTTTGATCATCATTCTGTACATTGTCGGAGGTGCACAGAATGTGGTTATATGATACTTAGCGAACATCGGAAGGATATCCGATGCGTCGAAGCGGTCGAAGTTATATACAAATACGGCACCCTCGCAGAGCCACTGTCCGTAGAGCTTGCCCCAAAGAGCCTTGCCCCAGCCGGTGTCGGAGATCGTAAGATGAAGTCCGTCCTTGCTTACGCAGTGCCAATATTTAGCTGTGATATAGTGACCGAGCGGATATTTGTAGGAATGAGTTGCGATTTTCGGATAGCCCGTTGTGCCCGAAGTGAAGAACATGAGCATCGGGTCGTTTCCGCATGGTGCGTCCTCCTCACGTCTGTAGCGTCTTGAGAACAGGCAATATTCGCTGTCAAAGTTGTGCCAGCCCTCACGCTCGCCGCCGACGATGATCTTGTTGACGAGAGTGTGTGTCTTTGAATCGGCGATGTCAACCTGATGAGCTGTGTCGCCGTCGGCTGTGCAAAGAATCGACGTTACGCCTGCGGCCTCAAATCTGTACTCAAAGTCATGGTCAACAAGAAGGTTTGTTGCCGGAATTGCGATTGCGCCGATCTTGTGAAGTCCGAGAATTGCGAACCAAAACTGATAGTGACGCTTGAGGACAAGCATTACTCTGTCGCCCTTCTTGATGCCGAGCGACTTGAAGTAGTTAGCCGCCTGAGCCGAATGTTCTTTAACATCCTTGAATGTGAAGATACGCTCCGTCTTGTCACGGTCAACGTGAACAAGAGCACGCTTATCGGGTGATTTCTTAGCGATTTTATCAACGATATCAAAGGCAAAGTTGAATTCGTCCTCGTGGTTGAAGTCGATGGAAACAAGGTTTCCGTTTTCGTCCTCGGTTGCGTCGATAAACTTCTCGCAAACGTAGCTGCCCTTAGCCTTGACGCCCATAACAGCTCTCTCATGAACGATGTTTGCAACAGGCTCGTCGCTCGCCATAACCATTGCAAGGAAGAGACAGTCTCTGCCGTCAATCGCTATCATTCCGTGAGGTGTTGACGAGTTGTAATAGATGCTGTCGCCCTCGTGAAGGACCTCCTCGTGGTTGCCGACTCTTACTCTCAGCGTACCGCTGATAACAAGGTCGAATTCCTGACCGCTGTGGGTCGTGGTGTGAATCGGTTTATTTTCAAGCTCTGCATCATACTCATATCTAACCCAATATGGCTCGGAGAGCTTTTTTCTGAATTTCGGTGCAAGGTTCTGAATCTCGATTCCGTTCTCGCTGGCGGTAACCTGACCCTTGCCCTTTCTTGTAACGGTATATGATGAAAGTACGGCGCTGTGACCTTCAAGAAGATCCGTAATGCCGATGTCAAACGCAAGCGCACATTTGTGAATAAATGAGAACGGGAGATCTACCGTTCCGCTCTCATAAAGTCTGTAGGTTTCAACAGAGACCTCGGTCTTTTCCGCCATCTGTTCAACGGTAAAGGCGCATATGTCTCTCATTTCGTGGATACGTTCTGCCACTTCATAAAGCTGGTTTGTTTCTGTTTGATTTGACATAATTTTTACCTCCGTAATGTACCGGGCGCCGATTTTGGATAAAACAAAAAATCCGTCCCAAAGTCTTTAGAACTTTGAGACGGATTAGTAATCCGCGGTACCACTCAAATTGCGATCTGCTATTGCTTCTCGCCTCTCTGCAGGATCTGACAATCCCTCAACACTGACGCAGTTGTCACGGGAGAAACTACTGTTGTTTCATCTCTCCGGCTCGGAAGTGATGGGTTTTACATTCATCTCGCTATCGGCTCACACCAAACGCCGACTCTCTGAAAGGACACAAACGCAACCGTCTTCGTCACAGCCTTTGTTTCAACAGGTTATTTGTACCTGTTGCGGTACATTATAAGATACTTTTCTTGATTTTTCAAGAGATTATTTGTAATGTTAACATTACATTTTGTAATATTACGCCGTTGCAACAGAATTTGCCTTTTGCAGACCGTATTTCTTAATAGCGTCCTCACGCATCTTATATTTAAGAATCTTGCCGGCAACATTCATCGGGAACTCGGTCACGAAGTCAATATACTTCGGCACCTTGTGCTTCGCCATGTGTGAAAGAACGTAGTCCTTCATCTCCTGCTCGGTCATAGTCTCGCCCTCCTTGAGGATGATGCAAGCCATGATTTCCTCGCCGAGGCCCTCATCGGGAACGCCGATGACCTGAACGTCCTTGACCTTCGGGTGAGTATAGATAAACTCCTCGATCTCCTTGGGGTAGATATTCTCGCCGCCGCGGATGATCATATCCTTCAGTCTGCCCGTGATTCTGAAATTGCCCTCGGGAGTGCGGCATGCGAGGTCGCCTGTGTGGAGCCAGCCGTCCTTGTCGATTGCGCTTGCCGTCGCCTTCGGCATTTTATAGTAACCCTTCATGATATTGTAGCCGCGGGCAACAAACTCGCCCGTTACATTGTCGGGGCACTCAAGACCTGTATCCGGGTCAACGATTTTACACTCGATTTTCGGAAGCGGATGTCCGACAGTCGCAACACGATCCTCCAAGGGATCGTCCGTGCTGCTCATTGTACAGCCGGGCGAGGATTCCGTCTGACCGTAAACAATTGTAATCTCGGTCATGTGCATCTTATCGACAACCTCACGCATCTTTGAGATAGGACACGGCGAGCCTGCCATGATACCCGTCCTCATGTATGAGAAATCCGTCTTTTCAAAGTCGGGGTGCTGCAGCATTGCAATAAACATTGTCGGAACGCCGTGGAAAGCCGTTATACGCTCGGAATTGATACATGCAAGCGACGATTTCGGTGAAAAATAAGGCAAGGGAAGTGCCGTTCCGCCGTGAGTCATGATTGCCGTCATAGCAAGAACCATGCCGAAGCAATGGAACATCGGAACGTGAATCATCATTCTGTCTGCCGTTGAAAGATCCATTCTGTCGCCGATGCACTTGCCGTTGTTTACAACGTTGTAGTGCGTCAGCATAACGCCCTTGGGGAAGCCTGTTGTGCCCGATGTGTACTGCATGTTGCAGACATCGTCCTTTCTGACGAGCGAAGCCATTCTGTAGACCTCCTCAACGGGAACCTCGCTTGACTTGTCAACCGCCTGCTCCCATGTCATACAGCCCTGCTGCTCATAGCCGACCGTGACAATATTTCTCAAAAACGGCAGTCTCTTTGCGTGGAGCTTTTCGCCGTTCTTGGTGTTCTCCAGCTCGGGGCAAAGCTCAGCCATGATCTCGTCATAATGCGAATCTCTGTAGCCCTTGATCATGATAAGCGTATGAGTATCGGACTGTCTGAGCAGGTACTCCGCCTCATGAATTTTATAGGCAGTGTTCATTGTAACAAGAACAGCGCCGATTTTGGTCGTTGCCCAGAATGAGATGTACCACTGCGGAACATTCGTCGCCCAAACGGCAACATGAGAGCCTGCCCTTACGCCCATTGCGATAAGCGCTCTTGCGAAGGTGTCAACGTCGTCACGGAACTGTGAGTAAGTTCTCGTGTAGTCAAGCGTTGTGTATTTGAAAGCAAGCTGATCCGGGAATTCCTCAACCATTCTGTCAAGAACCTGCGGGAATGTCTCCTCGATAAGCTCCTCTTTTTTCCATACAAATTTACCTGTATGGGTCTTGTTGTAGTAATATTTCTTCTTGTTTGTTTCGTCCTCAACGGTCTCCATGAAGCTCTCATAATGGGTCAAAATGATTTCGAGATCGTCAATCGACTCGAACCACTCGGGGTTCCATTCAACCGAGACGAAGCCGTTGTAGTTGATCGAACCGAGAGCATTCATCATGTCTTTGATAGGCATTGTGCCCTCGCCGATGAGGGTATGCTCCCCTGCCTTCTTCGCGTCGGTCAGGTGAACGAGCTTAACATATGCGCCGAGATTGGTAATAGTCTTTTCCGAATCCTCACCGCCGACGAAGTAGGTTTCGTACATGTTCCAGTCTGCGCCGATGAAATCGCTTGCGAAGTAGTTCATCAAGTCACAAAGTCTTGTTGTGTCGGCGAAAATGCCCGTAGTTTCAACAAGCACGATTACGTTGTGCTTCTCACCCTCTGCTATTGCCTTGCCGATGAACTCTATCGCCTTGTCGTAAGCGTCCTCGCCGCCCTCAACATAAAGCTTAACATAAGGAACGTTGATGTTGCTTGCAACGGCAATTGCCGAATTCATTTTTTCAACATTCTCATCCGAGGTGTCGGCGGCATTGCAGTTTGAATTTATGCAAACAATGCTCTTTTTTGAGTTGATGAGCTTTCTTTTGGTAGCCGAAGCCATGTCGGGATTGAACGGAGAGGTTCTGCCCGAGAACATCGGGTCACGGAAATCATGAATCTCGATTCCGCCGTATCTCAGCTCGTCCGCCATGTTAAGAAAATCGTCAAAGCTCTTATTTTTATGGAATTTTGTAGAAAAAGCTAATTTCACAATTAACCCTCCTCATATGCTATCTTGTTCAGTGCGCTGACATATGCACGGATACTTGCGCCGATGATGTCTGTTGAAATACCTGTGCCCGAATAGAGCTTACCGGTTGAGCTTCTGAGCTTAACGAGCGCATGACCCATAGCCTCACGACCCTCTGTGACCGCCTTGATCTGGAAATCGTCCAGCTCGTAGTGATGCCCGATTATCTGCTCGATTGCGAGGAATGCGGCATCGATCGGACCGTCGCCGACGCTCACGCCGCTTATTTCCGTACCGTCCTTGACGAGCTTAATGTTAGCCGTTGCGGTGATGATGTTGCCGCTGTTGATAACGTAGCTTCCAATCGAATAGATCGACGGAACCTGCAAAGCAGAGGAAGCGATGATAGCTTCAAGCTCCTTTGTGCCGACGAAATCCTTCTTGACCGCAACACGCTTGAAAGCTTCATAGACGTTTGCGTTGTCCTCGGGAGAGAGGTCGTAGCCAATTTTCTTAACAGCCTTGATAACGGTTGTGATCGTGTCGTTCTTGTCAAGAGTGAGGTTCTCGCTGTCCTCATTAACACCTGTTTCAAACGGTGTGTTCTCGCTCTTGGAGGTGTTAAGCATTCTCTTTATCTGACCTGTTACACGCTGTATCTCGGTCGTTCTTATCTTGCTCGATACCTTTATAGAATCACCTCTGAGGGTGAATATCTTCATGATTTTTTCAACCGTCGGGAAGTTGAAGTTATCTGCCGTGACCTTGACCTGCGAAGCGCCTGCCTCGATTGCGGCGAATGCGGAAGCCGAAGCCATGTTCATCGAGTCAACGACCTCAACGCCGACCGTAACATCCTTAGCCGACGGGACATTCTCGAAAATATCGGAGATAAATCCGCCGAACTCCGACGGGAACATTGTGCCCTCGGAATCACAAACTGTAACTCTCGTTGCGCCTGCCTTTATAGCATCGCCGATTGCCTGATAGAGAAAAGGTCTTTCGGCTCTAACTGCGTCCTCGGCTGAGAACTCAATATTGTCGGTGTACTTCTTGCACTCGGTGATGAGTTCCGTTACCATACTCATAACTACGGGCGGCTTCTTGCCGCACTTGAACTCCATCTGAACCGCCGACATAGGGAGAGAAACTTTAAGAGAAAATTTCTTTGCACCCTTTGCACAGTTATAAGCCGTTTCAACGCCTGCCGCATCGTAGCCTACATCAACGGCTATTTCCGAATGTTTCATAAGCGAAGCGATTGTTTTTATAAGAAGAACATCCGTTGAGGTGTTCTTAATTTTCGGCATCTCGATAATATCGCAGTGCAGCTTGTCCATCTGCTTTGCGATTTCAATCTTCTCCTTAAAGCTTAAGGAATGGCTGGCTGACGACTCACTTTCTCTGAGTGTCACATCGGATAAAATAACCTTTCTCATAACGATTCTCCTTTTTGGTTATGTATTGCAATGTAAAAAAACAAAGTCCCGGAAGTATTCAAACTTCCGGGACGATAAAACATGTTTACCGCGGTACCACCCGCATTGCCTAAAAGGCCTCTTCGGATTCTGACAAATCCTAAGCTGTGATAACGGTGCTTGCCGTAGCTCCTTATACAGTGAAAACGGTTGGGGAGCTCTGCTCGGATACGAGACAGCAATTAAATTTCCATATCGGCTCACACCTGCCGCCGACTCTCTGAAATCAGAAATAAAACGCTTAATATCTTCAACGCATTTCAAATATTGCAGTTATTATAGTAGACTTTTGTCGATTTGTAAACAGACAAGTTGTAATGCTGACATTACAAAATGTAATTACTTCAAAAGCTCGGCATTGAGCTTCTTTCCGTAAGCCGTTGCGGCATTGATAAGACCCTCATCGGGAATTGTCTGAGCGATCGGCTTGCCCGTGCTGAGAACCTTGCAATAAATCTCAGCCGACTTCTCAATCGTGTGCATAAGACCGAAAGCGGCGTCAAATGTGTTGCCCGATACGAAAAGTCCGTGGTGAGCCCAAACGATAGCGTCGTACTTCTTCTGAAGCTCGCAGGTCTTGTGGGCGATCTCGGCTCCGCCGGGGATCATCCATTCAACAACGCCTACGCCGTTCGGGAAAACGATCGGACACTCGGTCATGCTCTCCCAAAGAACCCTTGAGAATGCCTCCGAGGTAAGCGGAAGAATGAATGTAAGAGCGATAATATTAACGGGATGAGCATGATAGATAACTCTGCAAGCTCCGTCCGTTGCCGCAACACGAACGCTGTGGTTCATGAAATGGGTCGGGAATTCGCTTGTCGGACCGCCGCCGTTGACGAGACCCCATACGATTCTGTAGCCGTCGCCTGCGTCGTTGATTTCAAGGATACACATGTTAGCGGCAGGGTCTCTCTTAACGTTCTGGAAAAACTTACCCGTGCCCGTTACCATGAAATACTCGTTTTTGAGGTTATCCGCCTGAACGCCGAGGTCGACCCACGGTCTGTCGTATGTAAAGTAAGGCTTGCAAGCCTCAACCTCTTCGGCAGTCATACGGTAGGAAAGGTTTCCGCCGTTGCCCTCATGCCAGCCCTGCTCATAGCCGTCGTTGCAGGTAAGTGCAAACTTTTTGATTACTTCAAGATCTAAAATGCTCATTTAAAAGACTCCTATATTTAAAATTCAAATTATATTACCACTGTATAAAAGCGTTGTCAATCAGGAATTTTTAAGCTCCTTGAGACGCTTCATAACGTTGTTCTCTCCCCTGCCGAAATAATCGTGGAGAATTTTATATTCGGCGAAGAGCTTGTTGTAAAGCTCAACATTCTCGGGAATCGGATAGTAGACCTTATCCTTGACCTTACCGAGAGCAGCCGCACCGTCATAAAGGCTGTCGTAGCCGCCCTTCTCTGCTCCTGCGGCACATGCGCCGTAGATTGCACTGCCGAGCGCACCGCCCTGCTCACAGTCGGCAATTTTTATCGGCATATTGATAACGTCGGCATAAATCTGCATAGTCATCGGGTCCTTCTGACTGATACCGCCTGCGGCATAGAAGGAGTTAACGTCAACGCCGTTCTCACGGAATACGTCAATGATCATTCTTGTGCCGTAAGCCGTTGCTTCAATCAAGGCTCTGTAGATATCCTCGGGCTTCGTTCTGAGCGTCATTCCGAGCATCATGCCCGAAAGGTCTGCGTCAACAAGCACCGAACGAACACCGTTCCACCAATCAAGCGCAACAAGTCCGCTTTCGCCCGGCTTCTTCTGCTCGCACTTCTGACGGAGGAATTTATGTATATTTACTCCCTGCTTCTCAGCCTCGTCATAGTAGCTCTTGGGCAGGCAGTTGTCAATGAACCACTGGAAATGGTCGCCTACGCAGCACTGACCGGCTTCGTAAGCGTAAAGACCCGGGAGAATACCGTCGGCAACAACACCGCTGATGCCCGGAACGGGAATTTCCTCCTCGCTCAGGAGCATATGACAGGTCGACGTACCCATGATAGCGAGCATTTCGCCCGGCTTCGTGATACCTACGGCAGGAACGAAAACGTGAGCGTCAATGATAGGAACAGCTACAGCAGTGCCTTCCTTGAGTCCCGTCATTGCGGCAAACTCGGCTGTGACCTCGCCTGCCTTTGAACCAAGAGGAAGAATATCTCTTGAGAATTTCTCGTCGATAACATGCTCCATTCTCGGGTCAAGAGCCTTGAAGAATTCGTCCGACGGATATCCGTTTTTCTTGTTCCACATGCCCTTGTAGCCTGCACAGCAGGAGTTGCGTATCTCATGACCGCACATCTGCCAAACGACCCAGTCGGCGGCTTCGATAAAGCGGTCGGCTTCGTCGTAGATCTCGGGAGCTTCGTCAAGAATCTGCCAAAGCTTCGGGATAGCCCACTCCGAGGAAATTTTTCCGCCGTAGAGCTTGAGCCAATCCTGATTCATCTTTTCGGCAATTTCATTGAGCTTCGTTGCCTGAGCCTGCGCCGCATGATGCTTCCAAAGCTTAACATAAGCGTGCGGCTCATCCTTGAATTTATCAATAAAGCAAAGCGGCGTGCCGTCCTTCTTGACGGGCATGACCGTACATGCGGTGAAATCAAGTCCGAGACCGATTATGTCCTCCGCATTGACTCCGCTCTTTTTAATAACGTCGGGAATAGTTGTTTTGAGCACGTCGAGATAGTCCTGAGGATCCTGGAGTGCCCAGTCCGCTCCGAGCTTTTTGCCGCTCGGAAGCTCTTCGTCCATAACGGAATGAGGATAATCGAGAACCGAGGTTGCAAGCTCCTCACCTGTTTTGACGTCAACGAGCAGTGCTCTGCCCGAGAGAGTACCGAAATCAACGCCGATTGCATATTTTGCCATAATAAACCTCCGTTTTACGTTACGCCAAAAGTAAGGCGACGATATTTGAATAAACCCTGACAGGGTCCTCAAGGAATCTTTCCTTGACGGCAAGAGCCTGGTCGTAGTCGGCGACAAAGAGCTTGACGCTCATTATCTCGTCGTCCGCATCGACCACGGAAAGGGTCACGTTGCAGCCTTTCTCCACCCTGTCTATCTGAATTTTATTTTCACGCTCGCGTCTGAGCCTCGTCTGAAGTCTGACGGCGGCGTTAAAAGCCTGTTCTCTCACCGTAAAGGGGATATCATGCTCCAAGGTCTCGGAGTTTTTCTTGCCCTTATCGGTGATAATCAGCTCATTATCTTTTATAATCACGTTGCCGTTATCGGCAAGCTCACTGAGTGCCTGACTCATTTCAAAATAATTCGCAAGCTCCTCGCCGCAAATCACTTCGTCAAGCTGTTCTCTCGTAAGCGGCGTATCAAGACGGCTGAGAAGATATCCGATAAGAATTTTTATCTCGTTCTTCGTCCTCAGTCCGCCAAGCTCAATGCCTTCGCTGAAGGAATCGTATTCCATAGGAGTACCTCCTTATTCTATCGGAATTTCGACAGGCTGTCTGTGTCTGAAAATAAGCACGCTGTCAAAGCCGCAGTTTTTGGCAAGCTGCATACCCTGCTCGATTCCTGCGCCCATATGCTCAACGAAATGCGAGTCCGAACCGACTGTCACATGCTTTCCGCCGAGCTCCTTGAAGCGGCGGACATAGCTTTCATCGGGCAAGGTTCTGCCAATAGGCTGTCTGAGACCCGAAGTATTTATTTCAAGCGGCTTGTCCTTTTCAACAAGCAGTGAAAAAATCTCGTCGATGTCCTTTTGATATCTCGTCATGTCAACGTCGATATGATGCTCGCCGACGATGTAGCGCAAGGGATATGTAAGGTGAGCGAATGTATCGAATTTGCCCCACTCGGCAAGCATTTTCATCTCACGGAAATAATCGTCAAGAAGCGGATAAACATTGTCCTTGTTATAATCCAGCTCGCAGAAATCGGGAGTTTTTCTGAGATTGTGAATCGAACCGATTACAATATCGTAGTCCTTTGAAGCGATAAGAGCCTCGCTCTCGGCAAGGTCGTATGTCGGCTCGCCCATCTCAACGCCCACACAAACCTCGATTCTGTCCTTGTACTGCTCCTTGGCTCTCGAAATGTCAACAAAAGCCTCATCGGCAGTCTTGTCAAAATGGTTCTGACGGAACAGATCCATCTCAACATGATCCGTGAACGCAACGATTTTTATGCCCTTTTCAATCGAGCTTTCGATCATTTCATCAACGGAATAGTGACCGTCAAAGGAATGAATCGTGTGTGCGTGCATATCAACAATATTTTTAAAACTCATTTGTAACCATAACCTTTCAAATGAATACAATTAAAAAACTTTATTTGATAAATTTTATCACACCGAGCTATAAGCTGTCAACCGTAATTGCCCATTCTTTCACAAGTTCATCAACGCTTTTTGCGGCATTGGCGGGGCTGGTGGACGGCAGGCGCACGGCTTCGAGTCCCGTTGTGGGCAAAATATACTTTTTATAGAGCTTATCGGCGGTTGCGCCATTCGTAAAAACACGCTCGACCTTGCTGTTTTCTATGATAAATCCGATATCGTTCGGCACGGCGTTTTTAATCGAGCTGTCCGCCGAGCCGTATATATCGCACGAGGCGATAACATCCCAGAGTGCAATATGATTATTCAATAGCATAGCTTTCTTTTCGTCGATCGTAACGGGTGTCTCGACGCCGAGAAGCGCAGAAATAACCGTCCAAAATCTGTTCCTCGGATGACCGTAAAAGAACATCTGCTCCCTGCTCTTGACCGACGGGAAGCTGCCCAAAATCAATATTTTGCTTTCGCTGTTCCATACAGGGTCAAACGGATGCTCAACATGTGTCAGCGTCTTGTCCATCATATCACCTCGGAACAATTATATTCCTTTAGTGCTCACATGTCAAAAAATCTTTTTTCTATTCTCTTTTATCTTTTCTCTTAAATTAAACCCCTCAGTCAGCTGCGCTGACAGCTCCCCTACAGGGGCGCCGAGACGTGGTTTCTGCTGAAATTTTATCAGCCTTCCCCTTGAGGGGAAGGTGGCACGACCTCGTGTCGTGACGGATGAGGTGGCAAGGTTTTATCCCCATATTTTAATGGCATAGAACTTGGCATTTCCCACCTCATCAGTCGCTATGCGACAGCTTCCCCTCAAGGGGAAGCCTTGGTAAAT